>JBEKCQ010000165.1:0-8361 GCA_050014795.1 Terriglobia bacterium
GCCGTGAGCTTGTCGGCGACCTATCTGCGCTTTGCGGACCAGCCGCTGGGGACGACCAGCACCCCGCTACCTGTCAGACTGACCAACAGCGGCCAGGCCCCCCTCGCCATCACCAGCATCTCCACCAGTGGCAACTATGCCCAAACCAACAACTGCGTGAGCCCCCTGGCGCCGCGCGCCTACTGCACCATCAACCTCACCTTCACTCCTCCACCCACGGTGGCTGGGGGCCAAAGCGGGACGCTCACCATTGTGGACAATGCCCCCGGCAGCCCGCACACGGTGGCGTTGGGCGGCGTCGGCGTCGGCCCAGTGGCGGTCCTATCCACGACCAGCCTGAACTTCGGTAACCAGCCGGTCGGGACCACCAGTGTACCCAGGCTTGTGAACCTGAGTAACACGGGCAATGCCCCGATGACCGTCACTGGCATCATCGTCAGCGGCGACTTTGGGCAGAGCAGCAATTGCCCGAGCACGCTAGCGGCTAGGGGCTATTGCACGATGACAGTCACGTTTATGCCTGCGGCCACTGGGCCCCGGAACGGAGCGATAACAGTCACTGATAACGCTGCTGGCAGCCCGCACGTGGTCAGTCTGACTGGGACCGGCATAGCTCCGGCCGTGAGCTTGTCGGCGACCTATCTGCGCTTTGCGGACCAGCCGCTGGGGACGACCAGCGCCCCGCTTCCCGTCAGGCTGACCAACAGCGGCCAAGCCCCCCTCGCCATCACCAGCATCTCCACCAGTGGCAACTATGCCCAAACCAACAACTGCGTGAGCCCCCTGGCGCCGCGCGCCTACTGCACCATCAACCTCACCTTCACCCCTCCACCCACGGTGGCTGGCGGCCAGGGCGGCACGCTCACCACGGTGGACAATGCCCCAGGCAGCCCGCACACGGTAGCGTTGGGCGGCGTCGGCGTCGGCCCAGTGGCGGTCCTATCGACGACCAGCCTGAACTTCGGCAACCAGCCGGTCGGGACCACCAGTGTACCCAGGCTCGTGAACCTGAGTAACACGGGCAATGCCCCGATGACCATCGCCAGCATCACGATGAGTGGCGACTTTGGGCAGACCAACAATTGCCCGAGCACGCTAGCGGCTAGGAGCTATTGCACGATGACAGTCACGTTTATGGCTGCGGCTACTGGGCCTAGGATCGGAGCAATAACAGTCACTGATAACGCTGCCGGCAGCCCGCACGTGGTGAATCTGATTGGGACTGGCGTCAGTCCTTAATGCCACTCGAAGCTTGCACCGGCGAGCACTCGGGGGGGCGATGGATGGAGAGACCTGTAGAAAGGCAGTTTAACCGGAACGGAAAGCTGGTGGCTGTGGGCTCCCTTCGGTCCGGAGCGAACAAACCGCGACTGTCAGCAACACCGGGGACTATCCGTTGGAGATCGCCAGCATCGTGGCTAGCGGCCAGATCGCGCCCGCCCCGTCCGATGGCACGGCTCCCGGCAGACGGGGCGGACCGTTGATGCCACAGCGTCGGGATGGCGGTCAACCCAGGTAGAAATTACACAGTGTGGCGTTATGACCCACAATGGCCTCGTACCAAGGCTTGCCGATCCTCATAACCGATTGAAATACAGGGTCTTATTGAAAACATTCCCACCAGTCTCATTAGTCCCACCAGTCTCACCGGGCAGGGGCCGGGGCGATTGGCGGGGGCAGGACGGGGACAAAATGTCATGCCCTTATCAAGAGAGACTTGTAGACACGGGCCGACGGTCCTGTGCGGGTGCGCAGCGGCGTCCTCGCCGCCGATCGAAACCTGGGGGCGACGACGAGGACGTCGCCGCTACAGTTCCCCCGGCGCCGGGCTGGCGGGGCCGGCCTATTCCTTGCGTTTACTTTTCTATCTGAGTGTGATAAGAATTCGCGCTTCGGAATCCGGCCATGCACCCACAACTCGTCGATTACGCGATTATTGCTATTTATTTCGTGTTTGTGCTGGGCATCGGCTTTGCCTTGCGCAGCCGGATGAAGACCAGCGAGGACTTCTTCCTCTCCGGGCGCTCGATTCCCGGCTGGATCACCGGCCTGGCCTTCATGTCGGCGAACCTCGGTGCCCTGGAGGTAATGGGCCACGCCGCCAACGCCGCCAAGTACGGCATGTTTGTGAACCATTTCTATTGGCTTGCGGCCATGCCCGCCATGTGCTTCGTGGGCGTCTTCATGATGCCGTTCTACTACGGCAGCAAAGTACGCAGCGTCCCGGAGTTCCTCAAGAAGCGTTACGATGAGAAGACACGCACGCTCAACGCCCTTTCTTTCGCCGCCATGACGCTGCTGGTCTCGGGCATTGACCTTTACGCCATGGCAATCCTCTTCCAGCGCCTGCTGCCTTGGCCACAGTGGCCTGCACATCCGGATTACCCCTTTTTCGCGAGCGTCGTAGCTTCTGCGATGGTCGTGGCGGTCTACATTTACCTGGGCGGGCTGACCTCGTCGATCTACAACGAAGTCCTGCAATTCTTCCTCATTGTCTTCGGGTTCCTGCCGCTGGCGATTCTGGGCCTGAAAGCCGTGGGCGGGTTTGCAGGCTTGCAGGCCCAATTACCCAATGCCGGTTACGCGCACACCTGGGCCAACATCTGGCATTCCAACATGAACCCGATGGGCGTGAATTGGGTCGGGACGATCTTCGGCCTCGGTTTCGTCTTGTCCTTCGGGTACTGGTGCACGGATTTCCTGGTGGTGCAGCGCGGGTTGGCCGCCAAGGACATGCCCGCCGCCCAGCGCACTCCACTCATTGCCGCCGTGCCCAAGATGTTTTTCCCGCTGATGGTGGTCCTGCCCGGCTTGGTGGCGATTTCGTATGGGCCGGTCAGGCAACTGCTCTGGGACCCGGCCAAGAACGGATTCAATTACAACCAGGCGCTTCCCGCCATGCTCGGCAGCCTCTATCCGTCTGGGCTCCTGGGAATTGGGCTGACCGCCTTGATTGCCAGTTTCATGTCGGGGATGGCGGGGAACGTCACGGCCTTCAATACGGTCTGGACGTTCGACATTTACCAGACCCACATCAATCCCGGCAAACCGGATCGCCACTATCTGATGATGGGCAAGCTCGCCACCATTTTCGCCGTGGCTGCGGGTATCCTCACGGCCTTCATCGTCCTGAGGTTTAACAACCTCATGGACTACCTCCAACTTCTCTTCGCGTTTTTCAACGCGCCGCTGTTTGGGACGTTCCTGCTGGGGATGTTCTGGAAGCGCACCAGTGCGCACTCGGGTTTCTGGGGATTGCTCTCGGGGATTCTTGGAGCCGTCACGCACTACGCTCTCTATCACTACCACGTGATTACCTATCCGAGCGACATGGCGGCGAATTTATATCAAGCCATCGTGGCCTTTGTCGTGTGTGTCGTGGTCACTGTGGTGGTGACGATGTTCACCGAGCCGCGGAAGGAAGAAGAACTGGTTGGGCTGGTCTACTCGCTGACGCCGAAACCGCGCAACCAGGATCTGCCCTGGTATGAAAGGCCGGGCATCCTGGCCGTCGGCATCCTGGGACTGTGTGTGGTCCTGAATATCATTTTCTGGTAGCGACTATGGGCTTGGACATTCGCCTTCCGATTGGAATCATCTTCACCATCTACGGCCTCCTTCTGCTCGTTTACGGAGCTTTGACCGACCCCGCGATTTTCAAGCGCTCGCTGGGCGTCAACATCGACCTCTGGTGGGGCGCGGCCATGCTGGTCTTCGGGCTTTTCATGGGGGCGCTTGCGCTCAGGGCCTCACGCCAGAACCGGCCATGACGGAACTCCGCTGGAATCCCACCGTTCGCGAATGGGTTTCGACAGCCTCCCATCGGCAGGATCGGCCTCTGATGCCTGCCGAGGGGTGCCCCTTCTGCCCTGGCTCGGGGCGTGTCCCGGACAACTACGACGTTTACATTTACCCGAACGATTTCCCCGCCTTCTCCATTCCCGCGCCCGAGCCGGCCATCAAAGGCGACAACTTCTATCGAGTTGGCCGCTCCCACGGCAAGTGCGACGTGGTGCTCTACCATCCGGACCACAACACTTCGCTCCCGCAGCTCTCCCTTGACCACCTGGTAAAGCTTGTGCGGCTCTGGCGCCAGAGGTTCGTCGAACTCAAGGCGACGCCGGGCATCCGGTACGTGCTTATCTTCGAGAACAAGGGGGCGGTGATCGGCGTGACCATGCCGCATCCCCATGGGCAGATTTATGCGTTTCCCTTTATCCCGCCACGGCTGGAGCGGGAAGTGGCAGTTGCCCGCGCTCATCATCGGGCGCGCGGCCGGTGCCTTTACTGTGACATCCTGAGGAAAGAACGGCGCGACGCGCGCCGCGTGGTGGCTGAAAACCGAGCCTTCACTGCGTTCGTCCCCTTCTACGCGCGCTGGCCCTACGAGGTCCACATCTTCTCGCGGCGCCACCTGGGCACGATCGACCAGTTACGGCCCGCGGAAGAGAAGGCGCTTGCCGAGATCCTCAAGTGGGTGACGCTGAAGTACGACAACCTGTTTCAGTTCTCTTTCCCTTACATGATGCTTCTCCACCAAGCACCGACCCGAGGGCGGTTTCCCTATTTCCATTTTCACATCGAGTTCTACCCACCGCACCGGGGCAAAGACAAGTTGAAGTATCTGGCGAGCGTCGAGACGGGCGGGGGAAGTTTCTTGAACGATTCACTGGCCGAAGAGAAAGCCGCCGAGCTCCGTGACGTCCCTCCGCGGACGCGGAGCGACATCAAGCGTCCGCGGACGGGGTGAGCAGAAAGCAGAACGCAGAAAGCAGAAGGCAGATCTCTTAGCCAGGTAGTCGCGCTTGGAACGCATGTGAGATGCCAGTGCTTCGCGGACACAGAGACCTGAAGGTCTACCAGGTTGCTTACCGCCTGGCGATGGAGATTTTCAAGGAAACGAGGACGTTCCCTCAAGATGAGCGTTACTCTCTGACGAGCCAGATCCGCCGTTCCTCCCGCAGCGTCGCGGCAAATGTCGCGGAAGCATTTCGCAAACGGCAGTACCCAAACATGTTCGCGAGCAAGCTAGCCGACTCTGACGCAGAGGCTACGGAAACCCAAGTTTGGCTCGACTTCGCACTAGATTGTGGCTACCTGTCTCAAGAGCAACACCGAAAGCTAATTACGGGGTACGAGGAAGTGGGGAGAATGCTGAGCAGCATGATTTCCCATCCCGAACGCTTCGCGCCTTCGGGATGGGCGCATTGCTATGCACCGTCGGGATTAGAGCTGGTTTTCTGCCTTCTGCTTTCTACCTACTGCCTTCTTCCCGGGTAAGGGGAGATCATGATTGGGAGAGTGTTTGAGGAAACCTATGGTGCGGCGCCGGAGGCGGTGGTTCGTGCCCCGGGGCGCGTCAACCTGATTGGCGAGCACACTGATTACAACGATGGGTTCGTGCTGCCCGCAGCCATTGACCGCTACATTGAGTTCGCTGGCCGCCGCCGCACCGGCCGCAAGGTGCGCGCCCACTCGATCGACTTCCAGGACTTTGTGGAGTTCTCCCTCGATGACATTCAGAAAGACGCCGTCCATTCCTGGAGTAACTACCTGCGTGGGGTGTCGAAGTTCCTCGAGGGGGACGGCCACCAGCTCTGTGGGGCCGACGTCGTTTTCGGCGGGGACGTACCACGCGAGGCCGGGCTGAGTTCCTCAGCGGCGGTGGAAGTTGCGGCCACGGTATTCTGGCAACGACTGATGGGCCTCGAGCTCGATCCCATTTACGTGATCAAGCTTTCCCGCCGGGCGGAAAACGAGTTCGTGGGCGTGCCGTGTGGGATCATGGACCAGTTCATCTCTGCCCTCGGCCGACGGGATCACGCGCTGTTCCTTGACTGCCGCGACCTCGCCTATCGCCACGTGCCGCTGCGTGGTGACGTCAAGGTCATCGTATGCAACTCCGGGGTCAAACGGGCGCTGGCCCAATCGGAGTACGAAGTCCGATTGAAGCAGTGCCGACAGGCCGTGGCCCAACTGGGGAGCGCTGGGCTCGCCGTCAAGAGCCTGCGCGAGGTGCACCCGCAGGATCTGGAAGTTCACCGTGGCGTCCTGAGCGAGGTCTTGCTCAAGCGGGCACGGCACGTGGTGACGGAGAACCAGCGGACGCTGGAAGCTGTCGCAGTCCTTGAGGCGGGTGACCTTGAACGTTTCGGCAAGCTGATGAACGCCTCGCACGTGAGCCTGCGTGACGATTACGAGGTCAGTTCCAAAGAACTTGACGTGCTGGTGGAACTTGCCTGGAGACAGCCCGGCACCCTGGGCGCGCGCATGACCGGCGCGGGCTTTGGCGGCTGCACTGTGAACCTGGTCCGCGCCGAGGCTGCGGAAGCGTTTGCCGAAGCGGTGCGGAAAGGCTATCAGGAATCCCTGGGCCTCAAAGCCGAAGTCTATGTCTGCCGGGCCTCTGACGGCGCACTTGCTGTGGCCTAGGGGTTCTCATTCGTCCCACTGTTCTCAGCAGTCTGACTTTTCCTTCCGCCGGGGTCTGCAGGACATCATATCCGCAAGGGGATGAGCGGGATCCCGCCCCCCTGTTACTTAGTGCCTGCTGCTTCTCACTTCGCCGGGGGCCCTGTGAACATGACGAGTACCATGCTTAGCAGGAGGAAAACCATGAGGGCGAAGAGTAGGACGCGAGTCACAGGGCCGATCTCTGCCTCGACATGTGGGCAGGGCGCCTCGGGCACGCGGCGCCGCGCGAGGTACCAAGGAAAGAAGAGAAGCCACAGGAAGAGTGATCCCAATCCCCAGCGCAGCGGCTTGGGCACCCGCCTTCGGTGGGCGTCCTGAAACACCCAGACGGCAGAAAGCAACTCCATGCCCGCGAGGACTATCTCCGTTCTAAGAAAACCCCAGTGCTGCACAGCCACGCCCGCAACCGCCATCCGCAGACACAGCAGAACCAGGAACAAGAGCCAGGGGAATCGCACTGGCTCGAGGAGGGGGAGCGCAACCTCCGACGCAGGCGCCTTGGACTCGGCATGGCCCGTCCTAGTTTGCGACGAATCTACCGGCTGTTTACAGGCCACGCAGACGCGGCAGGACGCGGCCAGCATCTGCCCGCAGGCGGGACATGCAAAGGGCTCGTCTGACGCGGTGGCTTCGGGCGCAGAGATTCCGGATTCCAGGCCTTGCGAATTACCGGGGTTGGCTCTTCCAATCACTCAATCACCCAATCACTCAATGACTCAATCCTTCTCGTTCCATCCTTCGTGCTCTTTCCAGTCCAAGATCTGACGATAGGCTTGCGCGCGCGGGAGCTGGCTGAAGGTTTGTAGACTCCCCAAGGCGCGGTTGCCGCCCTGCGATTGATAAAACCATCCGGCTTCCTGAGCGCGGGCCATGACCTCGCCGGAAACGTGCAAGACTCTCTCCGCGTAATGATAGGGCGTGAGAGGTTGCGCCCCGGGATCGTCGACCTCGTCGACGCGCAGTTCGAGGCGGGGTGAGATGGCGCCTTCCCGCAGCAACTCGTGCAGTGCCTTCACTACCAGGTAGCCAGTCACGATGTGGTCGATGTGGCCGGGGTTGGGAGGGTGCGCGGTGTAAACCGCTTCGGGTTGCAGTTTCCGCACGACTTCCTTGATGACCTCGACCACGGATTTCCGCGCATAAGGGAGATTGGGGCGCAGGAGGCCCTCGTAAGGCGCGTGATCGCTCGCGAGCAGAACGGAGAGATACGGGGCGGAAGGATCGACGTGCCGGAACCAGATCTCTCCGGAGCCGCCGTCGGGCAAGCCGATGAAATAGATGTCCTCCCGCGGCACGCCCAGGTGGCCCAGCGCTGCCCGCGCCTCCTCCATGCGCAGAGTGCCGAAATTCAGCGCCTCTGCGGGGCTACACGAGTGCTGGTAGTAGCGGTCGCAGGAGCCGGCGTCGCCGCTGGTGAAATAGACCAGGTGCAGTGGGATGTGATTCTCCACCGCGGCGCGGATGATGCCCGCGTGCGCCATCTGGTCGTCCTCGTGCGCACAGAAGATCAGGATGGACTTAGGCAGTGGGTTCACGCCCAGTTCGAGGGTGCTCGCGGCCAGCACTTGGCCCCGAGCGTCGCTGACTTCAACCTGCGCGCCGTAGAGGGCGCTCGAATCGGCGGGGAAAGAAAACTTCACTTCCTTCTTCAGCGGTGGACTGGCGGGGGCAAGGTCCACTCCCGCAGCCACCAGGTTGTTTGCTTGTTCTTTGCCGTCTGGTCCCAACAAGCGGGCGCGAATCGTGACGCCGTGCCAGGGTTGCTCCGTGGGGTTGTTGACCGTGAAGCTCACTACCGCCTCGCTCCCCGAGGCGAACATCGTGTGGCTACGATCAAACTGGATCGCGGCAGAATCGAGGGCGGGCCGAATAAATTGACGATAGCTC
>JBEKCQ010000166.1:0-7277 GCA_050014795.1 Terriglobia bacterium
GCCAGGAGAAGCTCATCGAGGGTTGGATTGAAGGGCCGTGCGCCGAAGCCGCAGACCTGCGCGGCATCAATACCCTCATGCTCGATTTCTATGACGACCCTGCGTTTGTCCGCGACCTCTTCGAGTTCATCGTGCAGATGGAGTTGCGCTTCGCCCGCGCCCAGGTGGACGCGGGTATAGACGTGATGGGCGTTGGCGATGCTGCCGCGTCGCTCGTGGGGCCAGCCATCTACGAGGAGTTCGTCTGGCCTTATGAGAAAAAGCTGGTGGACGGATTGCACGCCCTGGGCACACGCGTACGGTTGCACATCTGCGGCAACACACGTCGCATCCTGGCCGGAATGGGCCGGCTCGGCTGCGAGATCGTTGATTTGGACTTCATGGTCCCGCTCGCCGAAGGCCGCGAGAAGATGGGTGCTCATCAGGTGCTGCTGGGCAACATCGATCCGGTGCGAGCCTTGCGTGACGGCACGCCCGATTCGGTCACCGCGGCGATTGCCGAGTGCCACCGCCAGGTGGGGCCGCGTTACATCGTGAGCGCCGGGTGCGAAGTGACGCGCGACACGCCGCCTGAGAATGTTCGCGCCCTGGCCAAGTACGCGCAGTCGCACCGGCCGGATTCGTTCGCCGGGCCGTCCTAGCGCAGTTGCGAGGCAGTGGAGCGAAACGCGAACCGGCGGTTCTCCGCGCGACGAGTTGAACCGCGGGAGCGCAGGTTGAGCTACCAGAGACACCGACAATGATGACTCCACGTGAACGCTGGCGAGCGGTCTTGGCCGGCGAGCGGCCCGACCGCGTGCCCTGCGATTACTGGGCAACGGCAGAAGTCACCGCACGGCTCATGCGCGAGTTCGGCTGCAACTCCAAGCGCGAGGTCTGGGAGCGCCTGGGAGTGGACAAATGCGTACGCCTGGCGCCGTTGCATCCACTGGCAAAAGAGGACGACTGGCACATCGATTCCAATTTCGCCATCTGGCGCGTCGGGACGACCAACGTGCCGTACCAAAACGGCCTGGGCGTTTACACCGAGACGACCTCGCATCCGCTGGCGAGCGCTACGACAGCGGCGGAGATCGAACGCTTCGACTGGCCGAACCCCAACGACTGGGACGTGCGTGGCCTGCGCGCGCGCTGCGAGAAATGGCGCGGTTATCCCATCCTCGGCGGCACCTATGAGCCTTTCTACCTTTACTGCCACCTGCGCGGCATGGAGCAGGCTCTCGAAGATCTCATCCTGAACCAGGCGTTGCTCGAAGCCGCCCTGGAGCGCATCCACTGGATTCACGAAGCAATCATCCGCCGCACGCTGGAGGAAGCCGCCGATCTCATCGACTTCATCTACGTGGCGGAAGACCTGGGAAACCAGCAATCGCTGTTGATGAGCCCCCAAAGTTTCCGCCGGTTTCTCAAGCCGCGGATGGCCAGGATGATTGAGCTGGTCCACTCGTACGGCGTCAAGGTCTTTCACCACGATGACGGGGCCATCCGGCCGCTGATTCCGGACCTCATCGAGATTGGCGTTGACGTTCTGAATCCTATCCAATGGCGATGTCGCGGCATGGAGCGAGCGGGACTGGCCCAGGACTTTGGGACATCGCTGGTGTTCCACGGCGCCGTGGACAACCAGTGGACGCTTCCCTTCGGAACCCCCGAAGACGTGCGCCGCGAGGTCGCGGACAACATCCGAATCTTCCGGGACTGCAAGGGTTACGTCGTGGCGCCTTGCCATAACCTTCAGCCGAATACCCCAACCGAGAACATCGTGGCCATGTATGATGCGGTCCGCGAGTTCGGGCAGCATTGAATTCTCAAGATGACCGACTTCGTCCAGATCGAATTGCAGCCCCTCGGCGAGACATTCACGCTCGAGCGGGGCACACCGTTGCAGGACGTACTGTTTGCGCACGGCGTGGAGTTTCCCTGCGGTGGACGCGCCCGCTGCAAAGGTTGCCGGGTGCGCGTGGTGCGCGGCTCACTGCCCATCACGCCGGAACAAGAACTGCTTTTGACGCGCGAAGAGCTCGAGTCCGGCTGGCGCCTGGCGTGTTGCGGCAAAGCCGAAGGCAACCTCACGCTCGAACTGGGCCAATGGGAAGCGGCCATCCTGGCGGATAACTCCATCTTTGAGTTCGCGCCGCGCGAGGGAGGGGGAGTGGCGGTCGATCTCGGCACCACCACGCTGGTGGCCCAGTTGCTCGACCTGCGCAATGCGCACGTGCTCGCGGTGCGAACCGCGCTCAACGCCCAGGCGCTCCACGGCGCCGACATCATGAGCCGCGTGGGGTTCGCCCTGACCGAGGCGGGGCGGAATCTACTCACCGCGCTTATCCGCCGCCAAATCGGCCAGCTCATCGAGGAACTGCTCGCGGGCGCAAGAGCCAGCGAGGCGCACATCGACAGCGTCACCGTTGTCGGCAACACCGTGATGCACCACCTGTTTTGTGGGATCGATGTCACACCGCTTTCCCACTATCCGTTCGAGCCGGTGCGTCACGGGCTCGAGGTCTTTCACTCGAGCGACCTGGGCTGGACGCTCGCGGGCGATCCCACGGTCCGATTCCTCCCCTGCCTGGGCAGCTTCGTCGGCAGCGATATCCTGGCGGGCGTGCTGGCCACGAAGCTCGGTGAAAGCGACGAACTCGTCGGGCTGGTTGACCTGGGCACGAACGGCGAGATCGTCATCGGCAATCGCCTGCGCCTGCTGTGCGCCTCCACCGCCGCCGGTCCGGCGTTCGAAGGCGCGCGGATTTCCATGGGCATGCGCGCCGCGACGGGTGCGATCTCGGCGGTGACGGCGGAATCGGGCCGCTTCCGCTGCCACGTCCTGGGCAACGTCGCACCCCGTGGTATCTGCGGCAGCGGGCTGGTAGATGCGGTGGCAGCGGGACTTGACCTGGGCCTGATTCAATCCTGCGGGCGGCTGACGAGTGACAACGGCACGCTGATGCTCTGCCCGCCGGTCGCCCTAAGCCAGAACGACATTCGTGAACTGCAACTTGCCAAGGGCGCCATTGCCGCCGGTATCCGCATCCTGCTCAAGCGGTGGGGCGCCGAAGCCCGCGACCTCACCCGCCTCTACCTGGCTGGCGCCTTCGGCAACTACATCAGCCGCTCGAGCGCTCGCCGCATCGGCTTGCTTGATTTCCCTCTCGAAAAGGTCAAGCCCGCGGGCAACACCGCCTTGCTCGGCGCCAAGCTCGCCCTGTTCAACACGAGCGAGGAGGACTACGCCTACACGCCACTCCGCCGCCGCATCGAGCATGTTTCGCTGAACGCCGACCCGCACTTTCAGGACATCTTCGTCGAGGAGATGGGATTCCCCGAGCACTCAGGCTGAGGACTCTGAGGAAGGCCGGCTCCGCGCCATCCTTGTATGTATATGATAATGAATGCTTTACCGTCTTAGCCTCAACTGCAAGCAACTCCTTATTTTTCAATAATATACTAGCTTTGCTTTTTGTCCGAGTATGTGTTTGATAAGTCAGCACATACTAGCTTTGCCTAATTTTTCAACACCACCTTTATTTTCAATAACATACTAGCTTTGCCTAGCTATGAAATATTGTAAATGACTCATTTAACATGACATACTGGCTTTGCTTTTTGCACTATATAGGGGGTTTGCCGGAGACGGAGAATCTCCATGCTCGTTGACCGAAGTAGCGCAGACTGCCCTTGCGCTCGCTTTGCTCGTTCATAGTCTGTTCCGCGGCCAGGCGTATCGCTCACCCGTGCAGGCTGGGCGCGTCCGCCGCAACACCTTAGCCTAAGCTCTTAGTGTAACTCAGCTAGCCGACATTGTCAAGGCTTTTCGCGGCCCAGCGGAGTTGGCAGGCGGCGCTGCGCAAGACGGCGGCCTGCCAAGTTGAGCGGGAAGTTCCCTCAAGAACGCCCTAGGCCGCGGTTTCAGGCGTGCCGCGAGTGTTGGTGGCCATTTGTGGCCCCGCTGTCCGCGCTCGTCCCGGCGACTGGGCTGCGTCACAGGTGACCTACTTGCTGTACGCCGACGTCCATGACGGATCGCCCAGCGTGTTGCCGACGAAGTAAACCCCGATGTTGTCGCTTGACAAGCCTCCCCCCCTGGCTTTATGTTGGCAGCAAGTTAGCAGTTAGCTAGAAACAAGAAGTCCAGTCTCGGCCGCGATGAACACGTGGCGGCGTGATCACGGAGTTGGGCCGATGGCAGAACCAGCCATACGTCCGTCGGCAGCGGACTTCCTTCCACATCTTTTCTCATCACATCACTGTCAACACGGGACAAGGGGGTGCGCAATGAAAAGGCAGCGGCTTCTTTCAGCGGTAGTCGTGGGGCTTCTGATTTTGTGTGCAGCAAGCATCGCGTTCGCTCAGACCCCCTTCTGGCAACAAACCAACGGGCCGGAGGGTGGCTGGGTCATGTCAATTGTGAGCAAGCCCGGGTACACGTTTGCGGCACTCGAAATGGGAGGGGTCTACCGATCGAGCGACAATGGCGAAACGTGGACACCGGTCAACAATGGATTGGGAGCGCCTTTTGGTGGGAGGGTGCCAAGAGCGTTCGCCATAGCGATTAATGGTCAGGGAGACATTTTCGTCTCGGAGGACTGCGGCCTCTCGCGGTCTACGGACAACGGCGACAGTTGGACGCGCCTTGACCTTCACTGGGGCTGCGAGATGACGTCCATAGTTGTCAATCCGACGAACGGGCATGTCTTTGCCCCGGCAGGCCCGGATGGCGTATCCCGCTCAGAGGACAACGGGAATACGTGGGCTCTGGCCAGCGCTGGTCTGGCGGACCAAGTTGTCCTGTCTTTGGCGGTGAACTCCGCGGGAGAGCTGTTTGCCGGGACCTTGAACGGTGTGTACGAATCGACGAATGATGGTCAATCCTGGACCCCCATCGGGGTGCAGGGCCACCGGGTGATATCGCTTGCCGTCAATCCCTTCGATCAGCATGTGTTTGCCGCTATTGAGGGCGGGGAGGGAGGCGCCATACTCGTCTTTAACGGCCTGACTTGGACAGATCGCGACCCACAACTCTTCTATGAGGCCAGGGCTTTTGCCTTCGATCCTGGCGGGGAGGTTTTTGTGGGGACTGCTCAAGGTAGTGGTGTCTACCGGTGGACCGAGAACACCGACACTTGGAAGTACCTCGGCTTACTCCACAGGTCCGTGTTCGCGCTTGACCGTAACCAAGCTGGCGATCTTTTCGCAGGAACGAAGGGGGACGGCGTGTTCCGGTCTTTGGACAACGGCGCCACATGGACGCGTGTTGTTCACGGAATGCGAGGGGCAAGTGTTCAGTCTGTGTTGGTCGGCCCTCTCGGGCATATATTTGCGGGAACAGGGGCGAGCGGCATCTACCGCTCGGAGGATGGGGGCAAGAACTGGAACCAGGCTAATCCCGAGGCGATTGAAGATGCTTGGACCGTCAGATCGATGGCAACCGATTCTGAGGGGCGCATCTTCGCCGCCTGGTCAGGAATCGCTCGCTCATCAGACGGTGGTAACAGCTGGGATAATTTCCTGTGGCCCGGCCCAGGTTATGTCACGTGTCTGGCCATCGACAGTCAGGACCGCATCTACGCGGGTGGCCCGCCGTTTGGAATATATCGCTCAACAGACCACGGCAACATATGGCAACCCTTTGCATTGGACGGAAAGGATATTCGTTCAATTGCCATCACCCCTGAGGGTCACATGCTTGCCGGCGGGATACAGAGCGGCCTCTGGAAGTCCATGGATGGTGGCACAACCTGGGAATCGGCGATTGGATTTGAGGACGACTACTGGATACAGTCAATCGCCGTGAGTCCCAGCAGCTCACTATTCGTGGCCTCATTGGGCCTTGGCATTAACCGTTCGACAGACAACGGGGCGAATTGGACCATCGTGTATCCACCGGGCTGGTCGACTGTCATCGCTGTCAATTCAGAGGGGCGAATCTTCGCCGGGAGTCGCGGCAACGGGGTGATCTCTTCGACGGATAACGGGGGCACTTGGCAGGTTGTCAACGGAGGGCTGGCAAACACCTTTGTGCAGGCTCTGGCTTTTGATTCAGACGGCTACTTGTACACCGGCAACGATGGCGGTGGCGTCTGGCGGAGTGTAGAGACGACGTTCCTCGTCAAGACGGTAGCCATTGACATCAAGCCGGGGGTTTATCCCAACACCATCAATCTCGGCTCGAATGGTACGGTGCCGGTGGCGATTCTGAGCAGTGAGACTTTCGACGCCACAACGGTCGATCCCGTGACGGTGACCTTGGCGGGCGCCTCGGTGAAGCTAAAAGGCAAAGGGACACCCATGTCCTCGTTCGAGGATGTGAACAAGGATGGCCGCCTTGACCTGCTGGTACACGTGACGACGGAAGCCCTGGAGCTCACTGCGACGAGCGAGGAAGCGGTTCTAGAGGGCAAGACTTTCAGCGGCCGCCGCATCAAAGGCACCGACACGGTTAAGATTGTACCTGCAAACTAGGAGCCCTTCGCGAAGCACTCTCCCAAAGCACGCGGGTGATGGATACAAGGGGTCGGCGCTCGCATTTCCACACTGCTCGACTATGATCCGCATTCCCTGGCGGCTTCATACATAGCGATCAGGTTTTCCGGCGGGACTTCAGGCTGGATGTTGTGCACGGCCGTGAGGAGGGGCCGGGCATCCACATCGAAGCGGAGCAGGATCGCGTCATCCGGCACGACGGTCGAGGCGCGCTTGGCCATGACCGGCGCGGGCACGCTCAGCGGCAGGCCCAGGTACACCCGCAGCCGTTCGTGGGCCCTGGCCGTCAGGGTGGTAGATATGCTGGAACCCAAGTCGAGCGGGACGTGATCGGTTTCCTGGTGGGCCAGAGCTGCCAGGATGCGTTCCCGGTGCGTCATGGCATCCCCTTCAGAATTCGTGGCCACGCCCCATTACTGGATGGGATATCGTCCGTACTCCCGCACGGCCTCGTAAAGTGCCAGGAGGTTCGCCCTGGGCACGCGTGCCTGGACGTTGTGCGTGGTGTTGAAGACAAAGCCCCCGCCTGCGCCGAAGGTTCGGATGCGCTCGTGGACTTCCGCTCGCACCTCCTCCGGCGTGCCGAAGGGAAGCGTGCGCTGTGTATCGACGCCTCCCCCCCAGAAAGTGAGGCGGTTTCCGAACGTCTGTTTCAGCCGCCGCGGGTCCATGTTTGCCGCGGAGCACTGCACGGGATTGAGGATGTCAAAGCCAGCGTCCACGAAATCCGGCAGCAGTGCCCAGACCGACCCGCAGGAATGGATGAACGACTTCCAAGCGGTGTGGGTATGAATCCA
>JBEKCQ010000167.1:0-7236 GCA_050014795.1 Terriglobia bacterium
TGCACCAGCGTGCCGGAAACGGTTCGCACGGGACCGAACGAGCGCCACTTGTAAAAATCTTTGGTGCCGACGCTGCGTTCAAGGCGCACGGGTAGCTTAGTGCCCGCCTCAACTCGAAGTCGCGTACCCGCTTGGATGGGATAAGCAAGACAAGTTAGAACGAGAATGATAAGCGTGAGCTCAGTTAGATTCTTTCGCATGGTTGTGTTTACCCCCTGGAAGTTGAAAGGGATGTACTGCAAACTTCGAAATCTCGCCTCCGGACCTACGATCACTAATAGTCGAAAGAATCACTAACCCAAGGCATAGCGCTCCGGTCCAGCGGTTCCAAGAGCTTGCAGCACACCCAGCTTTAGTGCCTGCCGCCGTGAGACCCGCCGGAGGATCCGCTGCGACTGCCACCACCGCCTCCGCCGCGAGACCCGCTGGGGGATCCGCTGCGACCGCCACCACCGCCTCCGCCGTGGCTTCCGCCTGAGGGTGCGGAGTACCCGCGTCCGCCACCGCCCGACGGCGCCGAGTAGCCACGACCGCCGCCGGAGGGGGCTGAGTAGCTACGGCCGCCACCTGAGGGCGCCGAGTAGCCACGACCGCCACCGGAGGGGGCTGAGTAGCTGCGGCCACCACCTGAGGGTGCGGAGTACCCGCGTCCGCCACCGGAGGGGGCTGAGTAGCTGCGGCCACCGCCTGAGGGTGCGGAGTAAACACGGCCACCACCGTATCCGCCGCCCGATCCAGAACGATCACGAACGATGGGGCGGTTCAGTTGCAGTGGAGCTCGCGATCCGCCGTAAGCTGATCCTCCCCCACGTGGCGCGGGAGAGTTCCAACCACCACTTGGCCGAGACTCAAAGCGGTTCCATCCACCTTGGCCTTGGGGGGCGGCGACCCCTGCACCACGGTTGGCGCGGGCAGGCTGCGAGCTGAACCGCTGCCAGCCGCCTTGATTACCCTGCGGCGTCGCTTGGCGCGGTTGCACGCTCTGCGGAGCAACTGTTCTGGGCGACGCCGTTCCCATTGGAGCAGTCCGTCCCGTGCCCGGAGCGGCTTGTGAGCCGAAGCGCTGCCAGCCGGCCCGCGTTCCAGGCTGTCCTGTCACGGGCCTCGCGGCCTGGGCACCGATTGCGGTGTTCTGTCGTGTACCGACCATGCCCGGACGCGTGGCGGGCGCCATCGAACCGGCACGCGCCGGCACGTTAGCACCTGCTCGCTGACCATTTGCCATGGGATTCATCCGCCCCGCAGGTAAGGAAGTGCGTGAAGCAGGCCCCGCGCTCCTGGTAAAGAAATGCTGGTTATTCGCCGCTGCGGTCGGCAAGGCCGCGCGGTTCACGGGCCGGTTCACCGGCTGCAGGCTGGCCCTGGTGGGAGTGACGGGTAGCCTACCCTGCATCAGGCTCCCCTGCCGCAGCATGTTTTCGTTCACGGGCTGGAGGTTGTGCGCAATACGCCCGTTCGCAAAGTTCTGCGAGGAAACCGTCGTGATCGCGCCCCGCAAGCGCGCATTAGTCATGATCCCCTGCAGGTTCGACCCGTAGGTTCGTCCGCCAGGGCCATTGAACCTCGTCGACCGCACATTGTTAATGTTGGTGATGTTCATACTGTTGAAGCCGCGGCCGCGTCCCCACCAGCGGTTAAGGCGGTCACGCGGGCCCAACGGGCACCAGCCGATCGAGTCGAATCCAAAGCCCAATCCGAAGCCTCCATGTCGGCCGCCAAAGCCGAAGAAGGAGACAAATCCCGGGCCCCAAATCGGGCGCGGGCCGTAGAATCCCACTCCTGGCCACCACCACCAGTCGTTGCCATAGGAGAACCAGCGGCCGTAGTGGTACGGCGCCCAGCCCCAGGGCTCGTAACCCACCCACGTCCATCCGTAGTAAGGATCCGACATCCAGCGGCCGTCACGGTAAGGCACCCAGCCGGCGTTAACGTAAGGCGTCCAGCACCAGTCGTAGCCTGGTACCTGAACCCAGTGGCCGTAGCGATCGAGATCTTCCGATCCCGTGTAATAGCGATTGGTGTGTTGCCAGGCTTGCGCGCTGGCGATGATGTGGTCGCGATCGTCATTCCAACGATCCCAGTCGTCTTTGCCATCGGCTTGCGCCAGCCGATACTCAGGATTGTCCGTACCCTTCACATAGATGACCTGACCCTTGTCGACGTTCGTGCTGCCCTGCGGAGTGGTAACTTCCGCCTGGCCCTTGCGGACCGTCAGCTGAGTATCCTCCGCCGAATTCACCTGGATGCGATAAACACCCTCGCCCAGGGGGTGAATGGCCATATTGGGCGTGTCGATTTCAACGTCCGCCTCGGTGCCTTTGAGAACCGTGAAGTCCACCAGCCCCGAAGCCACCTGGATCTGGATACGCGTGCGCGCCAGATCCGCGACCTTGACCTCAGTGCCGGAGGCCAGGCGAAGGATGTTGGCGTAGTCGAGTTGGACTTCGGCCTGCGAGCGGTCGCCGGTGGTGATCTTGTCGCCCTGCACGACCGGGGCGTTCACCGTGGACGCCACCCAATCGCCGGAGTCGCCGCGCATGGTGGAAACATCACCCTGGATCACACTGATGCGCGCCACTCCGGGGGCGGACTCATCTTCAGCGATGCTCGCCTCTCCGGGCGCGGGCTCATCTTGAGCGATGCTTGCCTCTCCGGGTGTGGGCTCATCTTGAGCTTTCACCCTCTGCGGCCCGAGCAGCACCAGTGTGAGAATTCCCAGCATGATCAAAAGAATTCGGTTTTTCATAACGCACCTCGCTCGATCTTGCAGATTCGAGCTCCAGGCTTTCGCCCACACCTGAGTAGGCAAGAGGCCTGCCAAACCCGGAAATTGTTAAGTCTTTCTATCTGCTTGATGAAAGGAGGGTTAGGCAGGGCATTCGTCTGGGTGCCGAAAGGCCAAACTGGTTGTCCTGGCCGATTTCAGCCAATGAAGTGGCCGATTTCAGCCAAGGTTAAGAGTGGTACAGATCTATTCTAAACCGGAATTTCCGATTTCAACTCTGTCTTTGCGCAAGACCATATGCCCGCCACCATCTGGTGTCAAGCTCGGATCACCGCAGCTCGGATCACCGCGGCCACAGTTAGGTGGCAAGCGATTCTTGCTGGCAATGTCGAATCACAATTTCATGGACCCAACCCATGTGCTTTGGTGCGTTAACCTACTTCTGCGTTGTAGCTCATCAACTCCGCCGACTGCTCCGGAGTTCTACAGTCGCTGATTCTACGCCCGAACGAAACTGCAGGAACCAGCACCTCCCGCCCTGATGAACTGTCGGGAACGATGCGTTTCAGTGCAGGAAATGGCGGGACACGACAATTGCACAGAACGTGGCGAAGCCGAGGAGAATGAGGCCGAAGGCGGCGTTGACGAAGCGGAAGAAGGTCGGGCCGATGCGGTGGGGCATGAAGCGTACGACGAAGATTAGCGTGGTGAACCAAGTCATCAGCCCGGCGGCGACCATCAGGATTCCCCACCCTGGGGCGTTGGAGCCCATGATGGAATGGGCGAAGGGGAGCCAGTTGGAGGTAACGCCGACCCAGTAAACCATGGTGGCGGGGTTGAAGATGGTCAGGGCGGCGCCAGCAGCGACATCGCTGGCCAGATGTGCGGGGACGGTGCTGTCGTCCCAGCGTTTGCGCGCTCTGGTGTAGGCTCGCAGGGGTTCATTGACGGCACGCACAAGAAAGTAGAGCCCCAGCGGCAGCAGGACGATCACGCCGATGGCCGCGAGGGCGGTCCGGAGAGTCGGGTTGGACAGGTCGGAGAGGAGATAGTGGCCGCCGAGGAGGACCAGGGAGAAGAGGATCAGGTCGCCGGCGATGGAGCCGATTCCGCAGGCGAGGGTACGGCGCCAACCACCGACCATGCCGCGGCGGATTGCCAGCATGTTGACCGGGCCCATCGGCGCGGCCGCCGCCAATCCCATGAGGTATGCGGCCGAAAGTACGTGGACGTGGGAGACGAACGTCATGTGACTGCCGCTTAGCAAAATAAGACGGTTTTGAGGCTCGATGTCCGGCGATCAAGCCTGCCCTACTTCCGCATTGCAATGATTATGTCAACCCCTCTATCTCCACTGAATGTTCCAGTGTTCCAATATCCGCCGATATTACATCAAAAAGATGCCACGGCCGTGGAATCTGAAGCAGGCAGCGCATCTACAAGGTTGTCGGCTCCGTCAAGCGGAGATCGGTAGTCGGTGGTTCGCGTTTATCGCGTGGCCTTGGGACTTAGATTATGATTCGTACAGAAAACCGGGGCAGGTCGCGCGAGCCGCACACTCCTGGCCGGGAAGTTAAATCTCTTGTAGGCCAATTCAGCTTTCAGTACATTAACGGCCATTCTGCCTCGCGTCGAGGGTCACTGAGCAGGGTGTCCACGACTGTCTAGCTCGAAGGCGGTGGATCGCCGCTGGGCTTTAGATGGGTTCGGCCCTTGAAATAGGGCTTCACTTTCTGAATCGTGTATTCACCGAGGCGGACCCATCGTGGCATGGGACGAGGATCTTCGGTCAGAAGGTTTGACAGATGAATGAGCGAAGGGCGCGAATCGGCGATCAGCTTGATCAAGGCCGTCAGCGGAACGGCCAACAGTAATCCCATGATTCCCCACAGCCAGCCCCAGAACAGCATGCCAATGGTCAGCGCCACCGGTCCGACGAGAACACGAGAGCCGACCAATTTGGGAATCAAGAAGTTCGCGGCGATCAAATGAAAGAGAAGGACCGTTATGGCGATCGTGATGAAGGGACCGATGGTGTTGAACTGAAGCAGAGCCGCTGCCAACGGAACGGCCGCGGCCAGTATAAGGCCGAGAAAAGGAATCAGATTTAGAATGGCGCTCACTATTCCCAGCGTCACGGCGCCTTTCATTCCGAGAACCAAGAATACCAGCGACGTACCTGCGGCCATGATGGAGGCGACAACAAGGTTCCCCAGGAAAAATCCGCGGATCATATGGCTAAGATTACTGACAAACTTGGAGACGTCGATTCTGCCTTGGAACATGTTGGTGAGGCGAACGGACATCTGATCTTTTCCGGCCAACATGAAAAACACCAGGAAGGGAAGCACCCCGGCCATAATCAGGATACCGGATATCGATCCGACGCCTCGAACCAGAAAACTCGGCCAGTCCATCGGTACTCCTTTAAGCGTCACCTCGGTCACGTGCTTCGAGCCTTCCAAGACCGGAGTTAGGGACTGGGCGTTTTTCTGAATACGATCGAGCTTGCTGATGAGGGGAGCCACGGCTTGTCGAATTCGGTAAGCGTAGCTGGGAAACTCGTCTGCAAAAGCCGATACCCTGTTATAGAGAACATAGGTCAAGGCCCCGGCGAGAAGCATGAAACACAACACCACGAATCCTGAGGCCAGAACCCGGCCCAGGCCGATCTTCGCCAGTCGCACCACCAGTGGGTCAGCTAGGATGGCAAGAAATGCCGAGAGGACTATGGTGATGCACAACGAACTGGCAAAGTAACAAAACGCCAGAACGATAGTCCCAAAGATGAGGCCTAAGAACAGCGCAATTTGTTTCAGCCACTGTTGCTCAGGATCAGCGCCAGGGGTCAGGAGTGTTGGAGAGTTCAAGAAGAGCTCCTCTGGCCCTTAGAGCCGACCCAGGAGCAGCAGGATGACCAGAATCAACAGGACCAGGCCCAGCCCGCCGCTCGGGTAGTAACCCCACTCTCGGCTGTGAGGCCAAGTGGGCAGTGCACCCAGCAGCATCAAAACCACCACAACGATCAGAATTGTTGCGAGCATATTTCTCCTTTTTCACATCGTGAGGCGCACAGCTACGAAGATACTGCATTGTTTCGCGGGTTGCCGATTGCCTCAGTAGGCCCGTGACCGGGCCTTTCGCTCCGGTGGCGAATACATAATAGACCATGTATGCGCCACTCCCGGTGCTATCGGGAGCTATCCGAAAGATTTAGGGACAATTACCGCTATCCCGCCGCATCCTTTTGGCGCGTTGCTTTGACACCCGTCAGAACCCCTAGGCCCAATAGTATGATCGCACCCACGGCAATCCAGTGCGCAGGGACGTGCATCAAATAGGCGCCGTAGATCAGCCCGCCAATCACGAGCACAAATCCGATGGAGTAAAGTCCAAATGACATGGCATCCCCTTCTCGAGCAAACAGAGCCGCAAGGTCATGTGGCCCAGCGCGCGTTCCCGGCCCTTACGGCGTGGAGCTGGCCTTTTGATCTTTAACTTGCAGCTCGTTCACCACCTGCCGCACGTTTGGAACGCTTGACGCCACTTGTTCGACCTGTGCGCGCTTGGATTGAGAATTAACCTCGCCGGTCAACGTCACGACGCCATTCTTGACGTCGTATTTGACGCCCTTGTGGAGCCTGTTCTGGATGAGGGCAGCATGCAAGTTGTTGTCGATACCCTTGTCCAGATCCGAGTTCACCGTCTTTGCATCACTTTCGCCACCGGGAGGAATCACAGCAATCTGGTTCGCGACAACCTGCCCAGTTGCGATTGACTTCGCAATGGATTCAGCGTGTGCCTTGTCACCGTCAGTCGCGACGTTTCCGCCGAGGGTCACTACGCCCTTGTCGCGATCCTGCGTTACGGAGACATCTTTGAGGCCGGCTTCATCGAGCGATTTGCGGATGCTGTCAGAAACATCAGGCGACTTTGTGGATGTCCCTGAGCAGCCCACGAAGCTCCCAACTGCAAGCAGCATGAGCAAGGTTAAGCACAGTTTAAGCGTTTTCACGTTTTCTCCTTTGATGGCACATCGGTGGAATAACCTCCGGCTAAAACCGAGATTCGAGGAAGCTGGACTGGCCTGTGTAACAGTCATCTCCCTTCCCCACTACGCAGGATGACAGAAGCCGAAGACAGGTGTCTGCCCACTTAGGAACACTCTTGTGTATCGATTTGCTCATTGGGCGGCATTTATAAGATGAGTTCTTTCGTATATCGCGTCTTCTCCATCGGCAAAACCCTCCTCCCAGGTATTGGATCTTGCCGGAAATCTCACTCCGCTGCTGGATCAGTTTTCAAGGGGGACGTCAATTGAAGTGAGCAGTTTTGACCAAACGCGTGAGCAGTACTGGGCTGACACGCGAATTACCCCGAGGTATAAACATGGAAATCCCGGCGCGATACGGCAGACACCTGCCACAAGGAGGTACCTTGAAGATAAGACTGTTGTTAATACTCTCATTCGCATTGAGCCTGACCGCACTGGCTCAAGTCAACTCCCAAAC
>JBEKCQ010000168.1:0-7102 GCA_050014795.1 Terriglobia bacterium
TGCCGGGCGTGATGGAACTGGAAGCCTCGCGCTTTAAGGCGCTGGATTTCAACGAGAAGATCTTCAAGACGGAAACGGGAGCCGTCCTGGGCGAGTATCGGAACAGTTCCACTTTTCCCACCTTGCGGATGAGCGAGCGGCTTTTGGCGCTGGCGTTTCCCGATCATCCTTACGGCCACGAGACTATCGGCTACTACGAAGATGTGGTGGACATGCCCAACCACTACGAAGCGGCGCGGGCGTTCTACGACACCTACTACCGGCCGAACAACTGCGTCGTGGTCGTCGCGGGCGATGTGAAAGCCGATGAGGTTTTCGCCCAGGCCGAGACGCGTTATCGGGATTGGCAGTCCAAGCCCGTGAAGCCGGTGCCCGAAGCGGCGCCGCTTCAGGGGCCGAAACGCGAGCCGGTGAGCTGGCCGGCCGACGTCGCGCCGCGGCTCTACCTGGCCTACCGGCAGCCGCGCTTCGAGACCGGTTCGGTGGAGACGGCTGTGGGCCAGTTGCTCGGCGAGTTGCTGGTCTCGCGCTCCGCGCCGCTCTACAAGAAACTGCGCTTTGAGAAGCAGACCGTCAGCGAGTTGGCCTTCGCTGAGGGCACGCAGGGATTTGAGAGCTTCGATCCGCGAGTCGTCATCTTCGATGCGCAACTCTTTAAGGAACAGTACGCTCAGAAGGGCACCGCCTACGTTGATGAAGTGATCCGGGACATCGAGCAAGGCGTGGGAGACTTGCAGCAGTTTTCGCGGCAGAAGGACGCGAAGCAGATTCTCCAGACCCTGAAGAGCAAGTATCGTTACGATTTTCTGGCCGCGATGTCGAGCCCGGCCGCGATCGCTCAGAACCTGGCGTGGTATTACCGCTTCCAGCGCGACCCCGAGGTTTTCGAGAAGTTGCTGGGCTCCGTGGAACGACTCCAACCCAAGGATGTCGAGGCGTTCGCGAAGAAGTACTTTGTGCCGCAGAATCAAGTGATCATCACCATGGCCTACGAAGCGGCGAAGCCGGCGAAATAGCGCGTGGCCGGCAGCAGTCGGGCACTTGCCGAGGCGACCCATCCGGCGGCGCGAAGTTGGCCCGGAAGTGGAGAGGTGAAAGGTGAGCATGCAACGTAAAACCCTGCTCGTACTTCTGCTGCTGGCGGTGCCGTTCGGGCTGGCCGCACAGGAGCCTAAAGTCCTGACGGTGGATTCTTCGTCGCCGCTTCTGGAGGTGAAAGTGATGGTCAAGGGGGGCTCGGCGGCCGACCCCGCGGGGCTGGAAGGCCTAGCCTATCTGACCGGCCGCCTCCTGCTCGAAGGGGGTTACGGCGACGCGAAGAAGCCTGTCACCAAAGAGCAACTCGCAGAAATCACGCGGCCCTGGGGCGAAGGCGCCTATCCGCGCGTGCTGGTGAGCAAGGAAACCACCACGTTTTCCGCTACCATCCCGCGCGAAGTCTTCACCGAATATGTGGCGCGCGTCCTGCGACCCTTGTTCACCCAACCATTGTTTGCCAGCGCCGAGCTCGACCGGGTACGCAAGGAGACGCTCGAGGAAATCCGCTCCGACCTGCGCTTCCAGCAGATCGAACTGCTGGGCTTGCTCGCTTTAGACAACGACATTCACAACGGCACGTCTTATGCTCATCTGACATCCGGCACGGTTCGCGGGCTGGAGCAGGTGAAGTCCGAATCGGTGCGGAGTTTCTATCGGACGTTGTACCGACCGGAGAACCTCACCCTCGCGGTAAGCACCAAAGATGCCGCGATTGTCACCGGACTCCGCGACGCTCTGGCGGGCATCGGGCAGAGTGCGGGCGAGGCGACGCCGCTCAGCGCCCGTGCTGTCGAGGCTCCGGCGCCGGTCGCCGGGCGGCACCTGACCATCGTCGGCCTGCCGAAAGCGATCGCTACCGGGCTGCATGCCGGCTTTCCCATTCCTGTGACGCGTGCCGACGCCGATTACTGGCCGCTCTACGTGGCCAACGTCTGGTTCGGAACGCATCGCGACAGCTTCTCGCATCTCTACCAGGTCATTCGCGAGGAGCGCGGCCACAACTACGGCGACTATTCCTACGTGGAGTACTTCGACGGCCGGCCGCGGTACATGTTTCCTCCGACCAATACGCCGCGCCACTACCAGGACTTCAGCATCTGGATTCGCCCCGTGGGGAACGAGTATGCGCACTATTTGCTGAAGGCCCTCACCTGGGAATTGGACAATCTCGTCCGCAACGGGCTGACGGCGGAGCAGGTGGAGGCGGCGAAGAACAAGGCGCGCGTGCTTTATCTGAGCCTGGCCGAGGATGTTGACCGGCTGGTGGGCTACAAGCTGGATGACGAGTTCTACGGGCTTGCGCCGGGCTA
Source organism: Terriglobia bacterium (assembly GCA_050014795.1). Lineage (GTDB taxonomy): Bacteria > Acidobacteriota > Terriglobia > UBA7540 > UBA7540 > JALHUF01. The sequence continues at coordinate 2,349 of JBEKCQ010000168.1, forward strand.
CCTGGACCAGTACCTGGCGCGGATCGACGCCGTGACGCCCGAGGCCGTCAACGCGGCCATTCGCAAGTACCTCCAGGCGGAAAACATTCGTTACGTCGTCGTCACCGATCAGGGATTGGCGGAGAAACTGGCGGACGATATCGCCCGCGACCGGAACGTGCGCGGCAAATCACCCAAGGAATACCAGCTTGATTCCGAGCCGCGCGAGGGAGTCCCGTACTGGCTCGTGCCCGAAGGCCGGCTGAAGACTCTCCAGCAGGACGCGGTCTGGGAAGCCTACCGGCTCGATATCCCGCGTTCGAACATTCGAATTATCAAAGCCGAGCAGATGTTCGAGACGGCGGCCATGCCGCAATAGAGGTCCCCGCCAAGTGGATCATTCGAAGCTTCGCATACATGGCAAAGAGCGCCATGTATGCGCCACCCGGGGCGCTCATTTCTCCGTGACAGGTTTGACTTTAGGAATCAACAACTGGACAAGCCCGATGGCCAGCGGATGCATGACGCTGGCGATGATAAAGAGCGGCACGTAAGTGTGAAACCACTGGAGGACGTACCCCGCCACCAGCGCAATAATCATTCCGCCCACCGCGCCGGCCGCGCCACCCATTCCTACCACTGAGCCCAGGTCCCTTTTGGGAAACATGTCGGAGGCCAGCGTGAAGACGTTCGCTGACCAGGCCTGATGTGACGCCATGGCAATGGAGATGAGCGCCAAGGCCAGTTGGGCGTTCGGGGCGAAGACCGCTGCCACTCCGGCGGGCATGCAAAACGCGGCGATCACCATGGTGGTCTTCCGCGCGCGGCCCACCGTCCAACCGCATTTGATCCAGTGCCCCGAAAGCCACCCTCCCAGCACGCTGCCACCGTCTGCTATCAGATAGGGTATCCAGGAGAAGTAGGCGAGGTCCTTCGCGGTGAAACCGCGCGCCTGCTGAAGATACGACGGCAGCCAGAAGACGTAGAACCACCAGATGGGGTCGGTCATGAACTTCGCCGTAATGAATCCCCAGGCCTGGCGATAGCTGAGGATTTTCCCCCAGGGAATCTTGGGTTCGGATTCACTTGCCCCCTCGCCGTTGCTGCTTTGAATGTAATGCAGCTCCTCTTCGGTGAGGCGGGGATGTTGGCCGGGCAGACGGTAAATCATCAACCACAAAATCAGCCAGATGAAACCCACGGCACCGGTGGCAATGAAGGCTGTTTGCCAGCCCCACTTCAAGGCCAGCCAGACGGCCAGCGGCGGAGTGAGCATGGCGCCCATATTCGTCCCGGCATTGAAGAGACCTGTGGCTAACGCTCTCTCCTTTACGGGGAACCATTCGGCGACCGTCTTGATGGCGGCGGGGAAATTTCCGGCTTCACCCGCGCCCAAGAAAAACCTGGCAACTCCGAACGAAAAGGCCCCGCGCGCGAGCGCGTGAGCCATGGCCGCAATAGACCACCAGGCTATCGCCAACGCGTAGCCCACGCGCGTCCCCAGCCGGTCAATGGCGGCCCCCGACACGATCATCATGATGGCGTACGCCACCATGAAGACGTTGATAATCCAGCCATAATCGCTCTCGGACCAGTGCAGTTGGGGCTGCAAAAAATGCGGCTTGAGGACGCCAATGGTTTGGCGGTCAATGTAGTTAATGGTCGAGGCAAAGAACAGAAGCCCGCAAATGTACCAGCGCAGATGCGGAATCTTGAAGCGCAGCGAGGGAGATGGGCTGACGTGGGCCGCGCTCGAGGGTGAATCCATTATGCTCCAGGAAACCAATGGTTACTGCCCCGCGGGCGAGGTGATGACCAGCCTCTTCCGCCCCCGTTCGCGCTGGCGCCATGCTCGCTGTGCCCGCCGCGGCGGGACTTGCCGGGCGCGCCGGATTCTACGATGAGAGGCTCGCCATGTCCACTGAGAACGCTTGTCTGATACACTTTTGCAGACGCACCGCGTGTGGCATACTCGCGGTCTGCCTGATGGCTGGGTGACTTTGCCCACTGTCCAAAGAGGAGCTTGCTGGCCATGTCGAAGAACCCGTTGAACCGCCGTGAATTCATGCGGTATGGCGCAGGCGCGGCTGCGATGGCGGTTGGCAACAGATTCGCGTTTCAACCCGGCTCACTTCGGGCGGCTGCTTCGCCGCTGAAGCCGACCGCACCTCGAAGTGGCGCGACGCTCAACCTCGTGCCAGAGAAGCCCGGTAAGACGCCCAGCTACTGGTGCACGTGGGGACTTCAGAACTACACCTTGGACAACGCGGATGAGAACAATCACTCCATGGTGGCAAACAACCTCACGGAGGAGCAGCTTTTTGGACATCCAGGCTGGGTAGCGAACTATTTTCAGAAGGTGCGCGCGGATCTGTACGTCCTCTTCGATCTCGGCTGGGATGTGCCTCCGGGTCTGCAGTTCGACCGCGAGCGCTGGCGGCTGGGCACGCTGGAGCTGGCCACGGGCAAGTTTCCTTCCTGCACGGGAACGCCTACCGAGCGCTTGCGTAAACTTGACGAGAGAACGAAGGCCGCGGGCTGGCGGGGCGCCGGCATTTGGGTGGCGGCACAGGCGCCAGGTGACGGCAGAGACGGCAGGCTGATGGATGACAAGGCGCTGGAAGCGTACTTCCGCGAGCGCGCCCGCTGGACTCGCGACGCCGGTATCGGATACTGGAAAGTGGACTACGGTGCGCGGGGTGGCAATCCCGATTTCCGTCGGCTGGTGAGCCGCATCGCCCGGGAAGAAGCTCCCGGCCTGTTGGTCGAGCATGGCCGGGGCTGTGGCCCCGTTAACGACGAGGTGGTATCCTGGGAGAAACTGGTGGCGAACAAGAAGGGTAGCTACCGTAGCTGGGACAACGGCAGGATTCTGCAGCAAGCGGTGGAGCTAATCAGCTTCAGCGATGTGCTGCGGACCTATGATGTCACCGCGTACTTCTCGGTGCCGACCACGCTCGATCGTGTGGCTCAGATTCTGGCGGAAGCTGCGAGGCTGAGAGGCGGGCCCGGTTTGGTCAACTGCGAGGACGAACCGTTCATTGCCGCGGCGCTCGGTTGTGCTCTGGGAGTTATGCGCCATCCGCTGGCCAGAGAATTAAAGAACAAGCCCTACGATCCTTACCAGGTGAAGAAGCGAAGCGACGAAATGACGCGCGCGGTCCGCTGGCAACGCCTGGCGCCCGCCGTCCGCGCCGGCAAGACCAAAGTCCTGTTGGACAGCAGCTTTCTACTGGATCACTGGGTGTTTAAGGAAGGCGAGACTTGGGCCACGTGGCTCTTCGGCCAGGAGGCCGTGCAAGGGGCGCCCGCGCGCGTGGCGCGGGGGATGGCCCTGCCGAAGGTTAAGGCTGACGGGCCGGCGCCTTACGTGATCGCCTCGCGTCATCCCCAGGGGGCGATCGCCGTGGCCACTTTGCCGCGAATATCGAAGGACAAAGGTTTCTATTTGCCGCGGGCAGACGTCGCCATCGACATCGGCGATGGCGACTTTCCGGTGGGCGTGTTCGGAAGGTATCGGACCCTGACGCTGAGTCTTTCGGGAAGGCTGGGCGCGCGCCACATCTGGGCGCAGGATCTGGCGGGCGATGAGGCTACCGATATCACGGAGAAGGTCGTGCGCGCCGCGACATCCATCACCCTGCCGGGAGAGTCGATCAATAGTATCGGACTGTCGGCAGCCACTCCCGGCGATTTGTCTGAGCCGGGATTGGTGCTGCAAGTCATATGACCGACGCGCATGCACGGCGGTCGGTGACCGCCGCCTGGGAAAGCCGGGTTCTGCCATGCTAGTCGTTCCCCTGACAGATGTGGGTGCTGAGGCCCTACCGCTGGTGGGCGGCAAAGCGGCGCAGCTCGGCGTCATGCTTCAGGGCGGGCTACCTGTGCCCGATGGATTCTGTGTCACCACGGAAGCCTTCCGGCGCGGGATGGATGCGACCCTCTCGCAGGGAATCGTCGCCGCTTACAACGCCCTGGGTGGCGGGCCTGTAGCCGTGCGTTCTTCAGCGACCGCCGAGGACCTTCCGGAAGCCTCTTTCGCCGGCCAGCAGGACACTTTTCTGAACGTCAGTGGCCCGGAGGCTGTTGTCGAGGCCGTGCAGGCCTGCTGGCAATCCCTATACACCGAGCGGGCTGTCGCCTACCGACGGGATCGGAGCATTCCGGATTCGAGCGTCGCCATGGCCGTGGTGGTCCAGCGCATGGTTCAAGCTGAGGCAGCGGGGGTTCTCTTCACGTTGAATCCCGTTACTGGGGCCACGGATGAGCTGGTGATCGAGGCGGCGCGCGGGCTGGGCGATCAGGTGGTCTCAGCGCGGGTCACGCCCGACCGCTACCGCTTACGCCGCCGCGCGCCACATGAACTGATCGAGGCGGATGGCGAGAGTACCGCGTCGCTTCTGCCGCCGGCGGTTCTGGCGGAACTCGCCCGCTTGGGCTTGGCCGCGGAGCGCCTGCTGGGCCGCGCGGCCGATATTGAGTGGGCGCTGGCTGAGAGTCGCACGTATCTTCTGCAAGCGCGCGCCGTCACGGCGGCTGGTCCCGTGCTCCCGGAAATACGTTTCGGGAGCCGCTGGAACGCCGAACACTGCCGCGATCGGCTGATCATCTGGGCGAACCACAACCTGCGGGAAAACATGCCCTACCCGCACACGCCCTTTTCCTGGTCGTTCTGGAACTACCTGGTGTTTCCCTGTATGACCCCGATCCTGGGTCTGACGGATCCAGGGGAAGATCCCGATGAGGCGCCCAGCATTGTGGACCTCGTGGACGGC
>JBEKCQ010000169.1:0-7717 GCA_050014795.1 Terriglobia bacterium
GACATCGGCTATCGCGGCTGGCTGCACATCGAAGGCACCAGATTTCCTCTGGGCCTGGAGGAAAGCGTCCGCTACGACGAGCGTTTCCTGCGCGGCGTCTTCCCGCGCGAGGTGTGAGGCGCGAACCGCGCAGACAGGGCCCGCCGGCCGCAACTTCTTTCGGAATCTCGGTATAATGATTTATGCGTCCACTTAGTTTGCGGGAGGGCGTGATAGTGTTTTTGTCGAGGAAGGAATAACTGTGAGTGTGGCTACCGAAGTTCGCGCCCGATACGAGTCCGTGATTGGGCTGGAGGTGCACGTCCAGCTCCTGACGAAGTCGAAGATTTTCTGCGCCTGCTCGACGCGCTTTGGCGACCCGCCGAACTCGAACACCTGTCCGGTGTGCCTGGGCCTGCCCGGGGCGCTGCCGGTGCTCAATCGCGAAGCGGTCAGCATGGCGATGAAGGCGGCGCTGGCGCTGAACTGTTCCCTCAATCCGCGCTCGCGTTTTGCGCGCAAGAATTACTTCTATCCCGACCTGCCCAAGGGTTACCAGATTTCGCAATTCGACGAACCGCTCTCGCAGGACGGCTGGATTGAGATTGAAGTGGAGGGCGTGCGCAAGCGCATCGGCATCACGCGCGTGCACCTGGAAGAAGATGCCGGCAAGTCGCTGCACGAGGGCTTCCCCGATTCCGACGTGAAGTCGTACATCGACCTGAACCGCACGGGCGTGCCGCTGGTCGAAATCGTCGGCGAGCCGGACCTGCGTTCGCCCGAAGAGGCGTACGATTACGTGACCCGGCTGAAAACCTTGATGCTGTATCTGGAAGTCTCCGACTGCAACATGGAAGAGGGCAGCTTGCGCGTGGACGCCAACGTCAGCGTGCGGCGCGTGGGCGCGAGCGAGTTCGGCGTGAAAACCGAGGTGAAGAATCTCAACTCGTTCCGCTTTCTCCAGAAAGCGTTGGCCTACGAGATCGACCGGCAGATTAGCGTGCTCGAAAGCGGCGGGACGATTGCGCAGGAAACGCGCCTGTGGGATAGCCGCGAGCAACGCACTTACGGGATGCGCTCCAAGGAATATGCGCACGACTACCGCTACTTCCCGGAGCCTGACCTGCTTCCGCTCGTCATCACCGAGGAGTGGAAAGAAGAGGCGCGGCGCGCGCTGCCGGAACTGCCTGAGGCGCGCCAGCAACGGTTCGTCCGGGAATATGCGCTGCCCGAATATGATGCCGCGCAACTGACGTCTTCGAAGCGGCTGGCGAACTATTTCGAGGAAGTAGCGAAAGCTTGCGGTGAACCGAAGCTGGCCGCCAACTGGGTTCTGAGCGAACTGCTCTATCTGCTGAAAGAGGCGAACCAGGAGATCGAACAGTCGCCGGTCTCTTCGCGCAGCCTCGCGGAGTTGTTGACCCTCATCCGGGAGGGAACTGTCTCCGGCAAGATGGGCAAGGAGATCCTGGCGGAAATGTTCGCCACGGGCAAAGGCGCGCGCGAAGTAATGGCGGCGAAGGGGTTGGAACAGATCAACGATCCCGAACAGATTGCGGTCGTGGCGCGCGAGATTATGGCCGCCAACCCCAAACAGGTCGAGCAGTACCGCAAGGGCAAAACAGCGACCTTCGGCTGGTTTGTGGGCCAGGTGATGAAAGCCACGCGCGGCCAGGCTAATCCGCAACTAGTGCAAGAGGTCCTGAAGAGGGAGTTGGGATAAGGCCGGCAGCCGCCGTGGGGCGGAGAGGGTGATTTGACGGGACTGGACGCCACGATGTATAATGCGATGTATACATGAAGACGCTCCCTAGGAGAGGTAAGATGGCTCGCATGACGCGCAAGCAAATCTATATCGAACCTGATCAGAACCGGCGCCTGCGCACCTTGGCCCGGCAGCGGGGCAAGACCGAGAGCGAACTGATTCGCGAAGGGGTCGAGAGAATCTTGAGCACGCCCGGTTCGCTCGACCTTCCCCTGGATCATCAGGGCTGGGAGGAGGCCGTGAGGTTCATGGAGGCATGGCGGCGGAAAGGGCCGGTGAAAGGAAGACGCACCTGGACTCGCGATGACGCACATGAGCGCTAAATTCCTCGTGGATACGAACATCCTGGTATATGCCTATGACCGGTCTGAGCCCGCCAAGCTCGACCGGGCTCAACAGTTGCTGAAATGGCTAGAGGGAGCGGGCGCGGGCGCGCTGAGTACACAAATCCTGGGAGAGTTCTTCAACACCGCCACGCGGAAATTGCCGGCAAGGCTGCCGAAGCGGGAAGCGCTTTTCTGCCTTTACAGCTTCTTGCGGTCCTGGCAAATTTTGGATATTACCCCACAGATTGTCCTCGAAGCGGGCAAGGGCTCCCTCGAGCATCAGCTTTCCTATTGGGATGCCCAGGTTTGGGCTACCGCGAAGTTGAACCAGATTCCCATTGTTCTGAGCGAGGATCTTTCGCACCGGAGCCGAATTGAAGGCGTAATGTTCTTTAACCCGTTCGAGGGGCCGGTGCCTGGCGAGGAGTGAGACCATGCTCAACATCGGCGACCCGGCTCCCGATTTCTCCCTGCCGTCCCACACGGGGGAGGAAGTGAGCTTGGGGGATTTCCAGGGAAAGACCCTCGTCCTGTTTTTCTTCCCCAAAGCCGACACGCCCGGTTGAACCAGCGAGGCGAACCAGTTCCGGGATGCCCAAAAAGAACTGGCAAAACTGAACGCGCGCGTTCTGGGAATGAGCGGCGACAGCGTCGAGGCGCTGAAGAAATTCCACGCCAAGTACCAACTGAATTTCCCGCTGGCCGGGGACACCTCGCACCGGACCCTGGAAGCCTACGGCGCCTGGCAGGCAAAGATGATGTACGGCGTGAAGAAGATGGGAATCGTGCGCAGCACCACCATCATTGGGCCGGACGGCCGGGCCCAGCACGTCTTCCCCAGGGTCAAAGCCGAGGGCCACATCCACGAGGTTCTGGCGGCGCTGAAGGCCGGAAGTTGATCCCACGTCCTACCACGGAGAGGTTCGGATGAGATACATCGCCACTCGTTTGCGCCGCGCGGGGCTGCTGTGCGCGGCAGGCATTTTTGTTTTTTCCACGGCGGGGCTGGCGCAGAACGAGGCGGCCCCCAGCCAACTCTTCCAGAAAATCGAAGTTATGGTTCCGATGCGCGACGGAGTTCGATTGAACACGGAAATCTACGTGCCGAAGAACTCGCGCGAGCGGCTGCCCATCCTGCTGACGCGGACGCCCTATGGGCTCTGGCATGATGAGAAGGGTTTCCATTCGGCGCTCAGGTCGAGTTACAGGGAATTGGCGGAAGAAGGCTTCATCTTGGTGTTCCAGGACATTCGCGGGCGCTACAAATCAGAAGGCCAGTTCGTCATGTGGCGTCTGCCGCGCGATCGGCGCGACCCGAAGGCCATCGACGAGAGCACGGACACCTACGACACTATCGAGTGGTTGCTGCGCCATGTGCCCAACCACAACGGCCGGGCGGGTGTCCTGGGGATTTCCTACGGCGGCTGGCTGACGGTGATGGCGATGCTCGACCCGCACCCGGCGCTCAAAGCCGTTTCCGAACAGGCTTCCCCGGCCGACCAGTTCCTGGGGGACGACTTCCATCATAACGGCGCTTTCCGGCTCAGTTACGGGTTCGAATATGTGGCCATGATGGAGACCACGAAAGAGAAATTCTCCTTCGCCTTTGACAAGTACGACACCTTCGAATGGTACATGAGCTTGGGCGCGCTGGCGAATGCGAACCGGATCTACTTTCACGAAAAGCTGCCTACCTGGAATGACTTCGTCGCTCATCCCAACTATGACGAGTTTTGGCAGAAGCAGGCGGTGCCGCCCTATCTGGAGGAAGCCACGGTTCCGAATCTCAACGTCGCCGGCTGGTGGGACCAGGAAGACTTCTACGGTCCGTTGAAGATTTACGAGACGCTGGAAAAGAAGGACTCCCATCACCGGAACTATCTGGTGGTGGGGCCGTGGAACCATGGTGGCTGGGCGAACGGCGCGGGACGAACGCTCGGCAAGATTGATTTTGAGAGCGACACCAGCAAATACTTCCGCGAGAAGATTCAGGCACCCTGGTTTGCCTTCTGGTTGAAGGACCAGGGCAAGTTGCCGCTCGGCGAAGCGCTCACCTTCCAGACCGGTTCGAACCGGTGGGAGCCTGAGGAGCAGTGGCCGCCGCGCCGGAACATCACGAAGCGGAAACTCTACTTCCACCACGCGGGCCGGCTCTCCTTCGACCCTCCGTCGGCAGAAGGCGAGCCGGAGTTCGATAGTTACATCTCCGACCCGGCGCATCCCGTTCCGTACCGGCCGCGCCCGATTGAGCCCACCTATCCCGGACCCGGCTGGCCCGTGTGGCTGGTTGAAGATCAGCGCTTCGTTCACCTGCGCCCGGATGTCTTGAGTTGGGAGAGCGAACCCTTGCCGGAGGATCTGACGGTCTCCGGGGATGTTGTCGCCCACCTTTTCGCCTCGACTTCGGGCACCGACAGCGATTGGATTGCGAAGCTCATCGACGTGTATCCGGAAGAATACGCCCAGGACCGCAAGATGGGTGGCTATCAGTTGATGATTGCCAACGAGGTGCTGCGCTCCCGGTTCCGCCGCAGCTTCGCGAAGCCCGAGCCGGTGGTCCCCGATCAGGTCACCGAATACGCCATCGATCTCCACGGCGCCAACCACTGCTTCCGCCAGGGACATCGCATCATGGTCCAGGTGCAAAGCACGTGGTTCCCCGTGATCGACCGCAACCCGCAGAAGTTTGTGGAGAATATCTTCCGGGCCACGGAAGCTGACTATCAGAAAGCGACGCAGCGCGTGTATCACTCCCGGCGTTTCCCGTCCCACGTGGAGGTGGCGGTGGAGAGCCGGTAAGATTCAGCTAAGCAGGGCGGCGATCGAGGGGCTGCGGTCGTAGCCATAGGTGGGGTGGTAGCAGTAGAAGACCCGCAGCACGCGCTCACCGAGGGCCGCGATGCGCACTTCTTCCCGAGCCCATCCGTTTGACTTCAGCAGCTCAGGGAAAGGCTTGATCTCGGCAGGATTCCTTCCCAGGATGAATTGCTGGAATTGGCGGTAAGCGTCTTCTCCCAGGACCACGAGTTTCTCGAGGCTGGGGAACTGCTTCAATTCCCCCATCAAGTGCCGGGCGCAATTGGCCAGAGCCTTTTCGGCGACGTGCGGTCCGGTGGCGTGGCAACGGATGGCGTCCGTCAGCACGAAGCGCCTTTTGAACTCCGCAAAATCTTTCGTGCCCACCAGTTCGTAAAGTCCGGCAGTGAAGCGGTTGCTGCCCTCGGGATTTTCGTAGAGAAAGTTTTCGGGCCGGTTGGGCGCGTCGCGTCCGATGACGGCCACTCGCACCGCGTTCAGGTCGGAGTAGTGTCGCTTCAGGTGCTTCGTCAGGAATTGGCGGGGCGGGAGCGAGATGGAAGAGAGCGCGGCGCAGTCGCGGCAGGTCTCGATTTTCAGCCGCAGGGCATCTGTTTCCAGCCCGGGAATTCGGGTCTGGATATCCGCGATGGGCCGGGCGGTCAAGGCTAGCTGGAGGAGCGTCTCGGGGCTGGCGCCTGCTGGTCCGAAAATGAAGTTGTCGATAAGGCGCGTCGTTCCCACCCGCGCAGCCACGAACGCGACGCAGCCGGCCGTGACTCGCTCGACGGGCTGGAGGCGCGTGGGATCGACAATGGCGACGTAGTCGAGTTGGGCGTGCCGCTCGACGGCGAAGACCCTGCGCATCTCCTCTAGCAACTTGCGGGTTTCGGTTTCGCCTGTGTGGACCAACTCCTCAGCAAGCCGCAGGCTGCGGTAGAGAACCAGGGCCGCGGCGCGCTCCTCCAAGCTCAGGTAGGCGTTGCGTGAACTCATCGCCAGGCCGTCAGGCTCACGCACGGTGGGACAGATGACCAGGCGCAGATCCAGGTTCAGATCTTCCACCAGACGGCGGATCAGCAGCGCTTGCTGGAAATCTTTCTGCCCGAAATAGGCCACGTCCGGCCGGACGATGTTGAAGAGCTTCAGCACCACGGTGGCGACCCCGCGGAAGTGGCCGGGACGCGCCGCGCCCTCGAGCGAAGTGGCAATCTCGCCCGGCTCCACAAAAGTCTCGCAGCCCTCCGGATACATCTGGGCCGCGCTGGGCGCGAACGCGGCGTCCACCCGGTAGGAGCCGAGAAGTTCCACATCCTTTTCCAGGTTGCGGGGGTAGCGGGTGAAGTCCTCGCCCTGGCCGAACTGCGTGGGGTTCACAAAGATGGAGACCACCACGACATCACATTGCCGCCTGGCTTGGCGCACCAGGCTGAGGTGGCCGTCGTGCAGGGCTCCCATCGTCGGAACGAGTGCCACCGATTTCCCCGCGGCACGCGCCTGCCGCGAAAAGCCTTGCGTGTCCGGGATGGAGGTGATCAACCGCATAAGAAAGTGTGAAGTCTGAAGTGTGAAGTATGAAAGGCTGACATCACGTGAGGCCTCAGTTTCACACTTCACACTTCATATTTTACCCTTCAAACTCGTCTCCGGAACTCTTGATGGCGACTTCTTTCTCAAACTGCTCGCGCAGGCTGGCCGACCAGTGGTACGACTCCGCGTCGTTCGGATAGCGCCCCGCCACGACGTCGTCACGGAATCGCGCGAAGGCATCACGTAAAGAATCGGTCAGGTGAGCGTAGGATCGCACAAACTTGGCGCGCGGCTGAAAGCTCAGGCCCAGGAGGTCGTGCACCACCAGTACCTGGCCGTCGCAGTCGGGCCCGGCGCCGATGCCGATGGTTGGAATGCTCAGCCTTCCGGTGATGATCGCCGCAAGTTCCCTCGGCACGCCTTCCAGCACCAGGGCGAACGCGCCAGCATCCTCCACGGCTTCAGCGTCGGCCAGGAGCCCCATCGCGGATTCGAGCGTCTTCCCCTGCACGCGGTAGCCGCCCAGACTGTGCACCGACTGCGGCGTCAGACCGATGTGGCTCATAACCGGGATTTCCGCATCCACCAGGCGGCGGATGAGTGCGGCCCGCTTCTTGCCGCCCTCGATTTTCACCGCCTCGGCGCCGCCTTCCTTCAGGCAACGGATGCTCGCGCGGCAAGTCCACGATGAGCAGAGCGCGCCGCGTAGCCCGTCGCACCGCGCGCAGGTGGTGAAGCATTTCATCCAGCGTCACCGGAATCGTGGAGTCGTAGCCCAACACCACCTGGGCCAGCGAGTCGCCCACCAGGATCATGTCGATCCCGGCTTCGTCCACCAGCCGCGCCGTGGGATAGTCGTAGGCGGTCAGGCAGGTGACCTTCTCGCCGCGGAGTTTGCGCTCGGCCTCGGGTTGGGGGTCCATGGCATTACCTCGTGAGAACAGAAGTCAAAAGTCAGAAGTCAAAAGTCGAAAGTCAAAAGCACGAGCCGGAAATTCGACCATCGCGAATCCAAAATCCAAAATAAAAGACCCTCTCTGCCGCAGGTTTTCACCGGCGCTCATCGCGCGAGCGCCCGGGGGCCCGAGTGGGCCTCCACTGGCCTGGACAGAGAGGGTCTTGAGCTTTTCAGTTTCCGGTTCGTACCCGGCGCCGGTCGGCAGCCCTTGCTGCCTCGCGCTGCCCGGGAAGAACCGCTTGCGACCGTCTCAGTCCGCCGGGGCGGATCCAAGCGGCAGAAAATATTGCGTGCCTTTGACCGGCTGGTGGAGCCGTTCGAGCAGCCCCCGCAAATCTTCGTTCCGGTCGATGAAATCGATCT
>JBEKCQ010000170.1:0-7062 GCA_050014795.1 Terriglobia bacterium
TTCTGCAAGCTGCGCATGAACAGACCGGCGCAAATCAGCAGGAGCAAGGAGAGAGAGATTTGCACCACCACCAGCGCGCTCGAGAGCCGCGACTTGTAGTGCCCGGCCGTCATGCTGCCGGCCTCCTCCTTTAGAACCGCAATGGGGGCGAGCCGGGAGGTGCGCAGCGCGGGCAAGCTGCCGAAAATCAAGGCGGTCAGAATCGAGATGCCCATCGTCACCAGAAGCACCGTGCGGTCGGCGTGCCCATTGAGCGTGAGCGGCAAACTCGTGGTGGGCGGAAAGAAGGCTGCGAAGGTGCCGGCGGTCCATCGGGTGAGCAGCATGGCCGCCCCGCCACCGGCCAAGGCCAGCAGGAGGCTCTCCACGAGGAGCTGGCGTACCAGCCGCCAGCGGCTCGCGCCCATCGACAGACGGATGGCCACCTCGCGGCGCCGCGCCACCAAGCGCACCAGCAACAGATTCGCCACATTGGCGCAGGCCAGCAACAGCAATACCGCCGCCAGCGCCAGCAACATCGGCAGGCTTTTGTACATGTAGACGTTCGCTCCAAAGGGCGAGCGCCAGAGCGGGTCCAGCGTGATCTGGTTGGGGCCGCGGTGCGAGTCGGGAAACTGCTCGACGATCTGCTGCATCTGGAGGTTGAGTTCTTGTTCGGCCTGCCGGCGATGGACGCCGGGCTTGAGCCTTCCGAGCACGTTGAGCCAGAAGGTGCCGCGTTCGTAGAACCGATCCCGACCATAAACCAAGGGAGCCCAAAGGTCGGTTCGCAGCCCGGTCTTGCAGCCCTGAAAATCCGGAGGCGTCACTCCCACAATCGTGCACAAAGTCCGGTTGATCTGGATTGCCTTGCCGATGACGGAGCGGTCCGCACCGAAATGGCTCTGCCAGAAGCCATGGCTGATCACCACCACTGGCCTGCTTCCGGGTTTTTCCTCTTCCAGCGGTTGGAACCCACGACCGAGGATGGGCTTCACGCCAAGCACGGCGAAATAGTCCGCGGAGACGAACGCCCCGTAAATGCGCTCTGGTTTGCCGTTGCCAGTAAGGGACACGAAATCGTCGTGATACGCCAGGAGGCCCGACAAGCTTCGGGTCCTCTCCCGCAGGTCCACATAGTCGGGGTAGGAAAAGGGCGGACTAGGGTGTTCACTGACTTCTCCCCTCATCACTGTGACCAGGTCGCTGGTACGCGCGACTCCGGGAATGGGCGTAAGCATCGTGGAGTTGATCCAACTGAAGATTGTGCTGTTGGCGCCGATGCCGAGCGCCAGCGTCAGCACCGCCACGGCGGTGAAGCCAGGGCTCTTCGCCAGCATGCGCAGGCCGAAGCGAACATCTTGCAGCAATTGTTGCATTGAAGGAGCCCTCTGGGTCCTCTCAGGGAATCTTACCTCCACTTCAACGGGAGATAAGCCCTTTAGAAGCGGGAAGGTGCGAACCCAGGACATCCTAAGTTTATCAGGCACTGTCCGGTTTTGGGGTTCGCTTGTCCGAATCTAGGACGACATTGTCATGGCGGCTTCTCCTGTGAGCGTTACGCGGCACTACTTGCCGCTGGTGCCGTCTCACTATCCCTGTCCAACACGGCAGTTAGAGCAGGTAACGCGCGAAACCCAACAATGCGACGAACCCCGACCGCCGCGCACAACCGATTTACTTTCCCCTTGCGGCTGGGTAGAATAGGCCATCTCTTGGAGGTTATTCATGGCACTGGACATCACTGCAAAAGAATCAGGTGGATCCACCATCCTGGTACTATCTGGCCGCGTAACACTCGGAGAAGAAAGCAACCAGCTGCGCACGACTATCAAGGACATCCTGGGCAAGGGTAAGACGCGGCTGGTGCTGGACCTGGCCGAGGTGAGCTACATCGATAGCGCCGGCTTGGGGACGCTGGTCGCCGGCTACACCACGGCGCGCAACCTGGGAAGCACGATGAAGCTGGCGAATCTCACCAAGAAGTTCCACGAGCAGTTGAACATTACGAAGCTCGTGACCGTCTTCGAGGTTTATGACAGCGTCGAGGAAGCGGTGAAGTCCTTCGCCTCGGCCGCCTGAGAACCTCGTGCGCCTGGCGCTGCTCCCCCGCTCGCCTTCGGGACGAAGAATTGTAGAGACGGCCCGGTGGGCCGTCTCTGCGCAAGAGACGTTCCGCCGGAACGTCTCTACAGCCTCCGGGAGCGCCGCTACGACTACGCTCCTGCGGGGCCATCCAGCCAATAAGCTGTCAGCCCGGAAAGGAGTTTAGGATAGAAGTCCGTGGACTTCTGCGGCAGCGGCTGCCCGGCGAGCGCGTTTTCCCAGACGCTGGAGATGGGCGTGGGATTCATGAGGAAGGCGAACTGGGCGTGGCCGCTTTCGACCGGCGCGATGGCCGCGTCGAGTTCGCGCCGGTAGCGCAAGTTCTTCTCCTCGCGCACCGCCTGCGGGTCGATCCCCAACACGCCTTCGAGCAGCAGCCGGTGCAGGATGACCACGTCCAGCCGACGCAATTTTGGGGAAACCTCCGGCAGCAGGCTCGCGAGGTCAAGGTCTTTTCGCAAACGCAATAATGCCAGCTTGCCGGGACCGCCGTAAGCCCCTATGGCCGGGCGTTCGGCGCCGGCCTCAGCCAGTCGATCGAGGAAGCCGCGTCCCCAATCCCCGACAGGTCCGGGCGCCGCAACATCCTCCCACTCGAAGAACCGCTCGACCGCAGCGGCAAATGCCTTCCAGTCGAAGCTCGCCAGGCCGTGCACCACGCGATGGGTGGGCAGAATGGTGAGGTCTTCACTTTCCATGCGGATGAGCGTCATCATGACGTACTCAGCGGGCGCGTCATTTTTCCCCTGCGCCCGGCAGTAATTGCGATACGCGAGGGCCGTCTCGTAGCGGTGGTGGCCGTCGGCAATCACCAGCTTCTTGTCTTTCATGCCGGCCACGATCCGCTCGATGGCGACAGGGTCGGCGAGGCGCCACACCGAGTGGAGACTGCCGTACTCATCCCTCACGACCTCGAAAGGCTCGCCCTCGGTGGCGGGCGCGAGGGCCTGCTCCATCGCTCCGGCGGGATCGCTATACAACATGAAGATCTGGCCGAAGTGCGCGCGCGTCACCTTGAGCAGTTCCAGGCGATCGGCTTTCGGGCCGGAGAGCGTTTCCTCGTGGCGGTGGACGACGCCGGCGGAATAATCCTCCAGGCGGCACAAAGCGATGAAGCCGCGGCGTTGGCGCTTTGACTGCGGCTGTCCGGGCACAGCGTACTGCTGGTAGTAAGGATAGAGCGCCGGGTGCGGATCGAGGACCAGAGCTCGCTCTTCCATCCAGTCGCGAAGATGTCGGGCCGCGCGCGTATAGACGCTGTCCTCGGGCGTGTCGTGGGGATGCTGACGCCCGCGGATGATGCGCACCAGATTGTGCGGGTGCGAGGCGTAGTAGCGCTCCTGCATTTCCGGCGTGATCTTGTCGTAGGGTTGAGTCACCACCTGTCCCAGGTCGCCGACTTTCTCCGGGTTGTAACGCAGCGCGCGGAAGGGAAGTATTTCGGCCATGAGTTTTTGTGGATATTGAATTCAGACCCGAACTGCAAACTTATCACAGCGGCGGTTACCCGTCGAGTTCCGGCAACGGGAGAGTGCGCCGAGCGTGCGCGCTGGCGCACCGGGCCGCGGCTACGCCGCAACACTCCGCATGACGCGCCGAACGTTTCAGGATAGAATGGCCTGTTCGCGCCGCCCGCGCCCGTGGCGGGTGGCGGACGGTTTTCCCTGGCGCCCTCAGTTTTCGAACTCACACGAAAGGCCCTGCCCATGGCTGAACTGCGATTGAATCCCATGACGCGTCGCTGGATTGTGACCGGCACGCGGCCGGTCATGCCCGATATTATCGAAGCGGACGTGCCTTGTCCGTTTTGCCCCGGTTACGAGCGGCTGACGCCCAAGGCGATTCGCGAAACCCTGGATGCCAACGGCGCCTGGACCACGCGCGTCTTCCACGACCGTGCCCCGATTTTCCTGATTGAAACCGCGCTCAACGCGCGCGGCGAAGGAATGTACGACCGCATGAATACCCTGGGGGCGCACGAGATCGTGGTCGAGACGCCCCAGCATGGCGTCACCATGGCCGCGCTTCCCGAGGAGCAGTTAGCCAGGGTCTTGGAGGTGTGCCGGGACCGCATACTGGACTTGAAGGGCGACCGCCGCTTTCGCTACGTCAGCCTCTTCAAGGATCAACGCGCGGTCAGTCCCGCGCTGCAGGGGCACGCGCATGCGCAGATTCTGGCCAGCCCCGTTCTCCCCCTGGTGATGCAGAACGAATTTCGTTGGAGCCAGGATCACTTTCAGAAGAAGGAGCGTTGCCTATACTGCGACGTCATCAAGCAGGAGGTTCATCAGGAGAAGCGCGTGGTGGATCAGAACCCGGATTTCATCGCCTTGTGTCCCTTCGCCTCGCGCGCGCCCTACGAGCTGTGGATTCTGCCGCTCGCCCATTCTTCCTCCTTTGAAAAAGACCTGCAAGACGCCGGTCGGGTGAAGTCGCTGGCCGCTTTCTTGAAGAATTGCCTCCGGCGGGTCGAGGACCTGTCGCCGGAGCTACACATGGCTCTGCACACCGGGCCCAACCGGGACGCGCGGGGCTGGCCGCAAGACTGGTGGGGCACGATTGAGGATGATTTCCACTGGCACATCGAAATCAATCCCGACATCGAAGGACAGCGCCGCGTCTTTGGCGGCGAGGGCTTCTACTTCAATCCCATCCCGGCGGAGGATGCGACGCTCGTGCTGCGCGCGCTGGGGCCGGGGGCGGGCGCGCCGGCTGCGGAGTGAGGTGAATTTTCCCGAATGCCGATACCGGACCACGCTCTCCGCGACCTCCGGCTGCTGATCTTTGACTTGGACGGCACGCTGGCGGATACCAAGCTGGATCTGGCGCTGAGCGTCAACGCCATGCTGGAGCGCCTGGGCGTGGCTGCGCTTCCCCATGAGCTGATTACGACTTACATCGGTCACGGCGTCACCAACCTGGTGCGGCGGGCGCTGGGCGAGCAGGCCACGGATGAGCGCGTGCAGAAAGGCCTCGAGATTTTCCTGGAACATTACCGGCATCACCTGCTCGACCACACGGTCGTCTATCCCGGAGTGGCCGAGGCCCTCGAGGAACTTCAGGACCGCAAGCTGGCGGTCTTGACCAACAAGCCCGACGACTTCAGCCGCGAAATCCTGGGGGAGTTGGGGATCGCGCCCTACTTCGCGTTCGTTTACGGCGGCAACAGCTTCCCGCAGAAAAAGCCCGACCCGGTGGGCGTGCGGAAGCTGATGAGTGAGACGCAAGCCTCCGCGCGGCAGACGCTCATCGTCGGCGATTCCGGTACCGACGTGCTCACCGGGCGCAACGCTGGCGTCTGGACTTGCGGGGTCACTTACGGTTTCGCCGCGCCTACGCTTGCCAGCGCGCCGCCTGACTTGCTCATTGACGATTTGCGCGAACTGGCGAAGCTCGTAAAGAACAGCAAACAGTAGGCAGTAAGCAGAAGGCGGAAAGCAGAAGGCAGCAACTGGGAAGTGGTCTGCCAGCATCTACGTAAAGGCGCAATGCACAAGAGAACGGATACAAGCTGGACAAGACGGAAGCCTCAGGGCGGATGCGCTCAGGTGGTTTCTCCCCACTTCCTACTTCCCACTTCCTACTTCCGACTTCTTGCCGCCTACTGCCTTCTGCTTTCTGCTTTCTGCCTTCTTCCTTCGCGGCGTTGCTCGGCGCAAGAACCGCCGGCGACGGCTCCCGCTGCGCCCCAGCCAACGACCTCTGCGCCAGCCGCTGAGGAAGAAGAGAAGCCGCTGCCCGGGGACTGGGCGGTGGCGCTGCTGGACGCCATGGAGCGTTCTTCCAATCCCGAGGCGCAGGATGCGCTCCTGCGTGCCGTGGCCGCAACCGGCCCGGCCGTCATTCCCCAGCTTGAGGAGGCGCTCAAGGATGATCGGACCGCGGAGTTCGCGGCGCAGGCGCTGGCGTTCATGGGGGGAGAGAAGGCGATCCAGATTCTCTGGAAGCTGCAATCGGACCCGCGCGACCTCAACCTGCGGCGCTTCTATTACGGCGCGCTGGGGGAGTATGACGCGCCGGAAGCCACGCAAACGCTGCTCGACGTAGTCAACCGTGCCGACACGGAGCCAGACCGTACCGTCACCGAGGCGGCGATTGTGGCTCTTACGGTCCGCTCCGATCCGAAGCTGCTGGCGCCGCTGCGCGAGGCGCAAGCCAAGATCCAGGACGTCGTCATCCGCCTTGATCTGGAAAACGCCCTTGAGGTGATCGAGCGCCGCGCCAAATACCTGGCCAGTCCACAGGCCAAGCAGGCGGGCGGTTCGGTGGAAGCGGCGGTCCGCACCTATTTCATGCCCGCGCTGGAATTGTCTCCTCCTGCGACTACTGTCGCCAAGCCGCTGGCGCGCCGCGCCGCGGCCACCAAACCCGCGGCGGCCGCAAAGCCGGCGGCACCCGCGACGCCGCCGAAGCCCGCGGTCGACGTCCAGATCCAGCACGTCACGCTCTCGCCCGACAACACGCGCGCCCTGGCACGGGTGGCGTTTGAAGACCCCACCGCCACGGTCTATTATGACATTGTGCTTCAGAAACGCTACGGAGATTGGGCGGTGGCCAGCGTGTGGCTGGGGTCTGCAGTTGAGAAGCCGTCCGCAACGCCCCCGGCGGCGGAGGCTAAGCCGGAGTGAGCTTTTCCGCCCTGCCTCTCGCATCGTCGCTCCGCCGGTGGTTGCCACGCCGCGCGGCTTTCAGCATAATCGCGACTCCATGAAATACGTCATCGTCGGCACGGCCGGTCACATCGATCATGGCAAATCGGCCCTGGTGAAGGCGCTCACCGGCACAGACCCCGATCGCCTGGAAGAAGAGAAGCGGCGCGGCATTACGATCGATCTGGGCTTCGCGCACCTCGACTTGGGCGAAGATCTCCGCGTGGGATTTGTGGACGTCCCGGGCCACGAACGCTTCGTGCGGAACATGCTGGCCGGCGTCGGCGGCATCGACCTGGTGCTGCTGGTGATTGCGGCCGACGAATCC
>JBEKCQ010000171.1:0-10983 GCA_050014795.1 Terriglobia bacterium
GGCAAGTCCGAGGGCTTGGTGATTTTGATGTTGCGGTCGGAGCCCATGAGCACGGTCACCGTGGTGCCCAGGCGTTCGACCAGGCTCGACTCGTCGGTGCCGTTGAAGCCGTCCTCGGCGGCGCGGGCGAAAGCCTCCTGGATGATGCTGTAGCGAAAGGCCTGCGGTGTTTGCGCTAGCACAATGCGCTCGCGGGGAATCGTGCCGAGGATGCTGTAGCGTTCCACCTGCTTCACCGTATCCACGCTGGGGATGCCCAGGATGACCGCGCCGTCCTTGCGTGCCGCCTCCACCACGCGCTGGATCATCTCCCCCTCGATAAAGGGCCGGACGGCATCGTGAACCACGACCAGTTCGGTCGCGGGCGAAGCTTCGGCCAGCGCGCGCGCCACCGTCTCCTGTCGCGTGTCGCCGCCGCAAACCAGCCGCACGGGCTTCGCAAAATGCTCGCGGTCGACGTCGGCCTGCGTGCGCTCCATATCCTCGGGGCGCAGAGCCAGAATGATTTCGTCAATCGCGTCGGCGGCCACGAACTTGCGCAGCGTATGCACGAAAATCGGGACGCCTTCGAGCGACAGAAACTGTTTGGGCGTGGCTCCGCCCATGCGCACGCCGGTGCCCGCCGCCGGAATGATAGCCAAAACGCTCATAAGAATAGTTGTCAGTGGCCAGTTGCCAGTCAATGACCCCAACGGACCAATGGCCACGGAGGGGGCAGACCCCGGGGCCTGCCCCTACTGATGCACAACCTCGGCTCGCTGCCGATCGTCATACTTTCCGAAGATCATCTTGCCGGCGGTGGTTTGCAGGACGCTGGTCACGGAGATGTCGATGGTCTTGGAAATCATCTTCTTGGCGTTGTCCACCACCACCATGGTCCCGTCGTCCAGGTAAGCGACTCCCTGGTTGTACTCCTTGCCTTCCTTGAGGATGAACACGTGCATGATCTCGCCCGGCAGCACAATGGGTTTCAGGGCGTTGGCGAGTTCGTTGATGTTCAGCACCGGGAGTCCCTGAAGCTGGGCGACCTTGTTCAGGTTGAAGTCGTTGGTCACGATTTTGGCTTCGTACAGTTTAGCCAGTTCGATCAGTTTCATGTCCACTTCGCGCACGTTGGGGAAATCGTCTTCGACGATTTGCACGTGGAGGCCGGCCATCTTCTGCATGCGTTGCAGGATGTCGAGGCCGCGGCGGCCGCGGTTGCGCTTCTGCGAATCGGAGGAGTCGGCGATGAGTTGCAGCTCGCGCAGCACGAACTGGGGAACGATGAGGACGCCGTCGACAAAACCGGTCTCGCAGACATCGGCAATTCGCCCGTCAATGATGACGCTAGTATCGAGGACCTTATAATTCTTCTTCGGTTGCCGTTCGCCGGCGAACAGGCCGCCCAGCGCGGACAGGTTGAGCAAGTCCCCCTTATTGGCTCCCAGGATTAATCCCACGTAGGCCATCAGCAGCAGCAGGGTCACCTGGAAGAAGGAGAGCGAATTCTTCTCGATCGCCGTCAGGTTCAGCAGGTGGCCCATCATCAACGCGCCGAGCATGCCTAAGATGGACCCAATCGCCGCCCCGATGAGTCGCTTCAGGCTGGCCCTCTCCAGACGCACTTCGAACAGGACGAAGAAGGCGCCCAGCGCTCCCCCTAACAGAACCGAAGCCCCTGAGGACAAATGAAACGGGTGCAGGACATACGATGCGGTCATAAGGACGAGAATAAATATTACCCGAACAACAGCCATTTCCCAGGACATAGACCTCACCTCCTTTCCAGGGGCTTATCGGCTGGCCTCTTATGAAACGGCCCCTGAATGGTCATTCACCACTGCTGAGTATAGCATTCTGTCCCTCCGGGGCAAAATCCGCGGGCGGGGCGAGTTCGCCGCCGCGCCAGGGGAAAAGCCGACAGCCAGCCCACCGCCCCCTTACTCGCTCAACCGTGACTTGATGACGATGGGGGTGCCGACAAAGCCGAATCGTTCCCGAATGCGGTTCACAAGGAATCGCTCGAAAGAGAAGTGGAACTTGCCGGGGCGGTTGGTGAAGGCGACGAAGACCGGCGGAGCGACGCCAGCCTGAGTCAGGTAATAGAGGCGCAGCGGCTTGCCGGCCGGGCTGGGCGCGCGCTCAAGGTCCGCCTCTTTGAGAAAGCGGTTCATTTCCGCAGTAGTGACGCGCGTGCGGCGGGCGACGGCGACCTCGGTGGTCGTTCTCAGCAGGTTTTCCAGCCGCTGTCCTTTGAGTGCCGAGATGAAGACGATCGGCGCGTAGTCCAGGTACTTCATGCGCTGCCGGATGATTGCCGGATGATTTGCGTGAAGTCGCGCGTGGTGGTGGGGCCCTTCGGGATGGCGTCCCATTTGTTGACGACGATGACCACGGAGCGGCGGCTTTCGTGGGCATAGCCGCCGATGTGGGTGTCGAGGGCCGTCACGCCTTCGGTGGCGTCCAGGATGAGGAGCGCCACGTCGGCGCGTTCCAGGTGCCGGCGCGCCTGGATGACGCTGAGCTTTTCCGCCAGCAGGTGGGTTTTCCCTTTGCGGCGAATGCCCGCCGTGTCCACGAGCCGATAACGCAGGCCGTCGCGTTCAAATTCCGCGTCCACAGCGTCGCGCGTGGTGCCGGGAAGGGGCGTGACAATGGAGCGTTCCTCGTTGAGCAACCGGTTCAGGAGCGTGGATTTGCCCACGTTGGGCCGGCCGATGATGGCCACGTTGATCACAGGCTCCACGGGCGGCAGGGACGGCGATGAGGATGTCGTCTCTACCGGTGAAGCGGGAAAATCTGCGGTGATGTGGTCCAACAGGTCATCCACGCCTAACCCATGCTCGGCCGAAAGCGGAAAAAGGTTTTTGATCCCCAGGCGATGGAATTCGGCGGCCAGCGGTGAGTGCTGGCTGGAGTCAATCTTGTTGACGGCAAGAGAAAGTGGCTTGCCCGTGGGGCGCAAGAGGTGCGCCAGTTCTTCATCCAGCGGCACAATGCCTTGCTGAGCGTCCACCACCAGGACCAGGTGAGCGGCTTCTTCAATTGCCACCCGGGCCTGACGGAAGATTTCAGTCGCCATCAGATCCAGTTCGGCGGGAATCATCCCGCCGGTGTCCACGACTTCAAAGCGTTTTCCCAGCCACTCGGCGGGGGCGTAGAGCCGGTCGCGGGTCATGCCGGGCTCATTGCCTACCAGGGCACGCCGGCGCCCGCAGAGGCGGTTGAACAGCGTGGATTTGCCTACGTTCGGCCGGCCGAGAATGACGACGCGCGGGAGACTCATCGGAAAACGTCAAGAGTCGAGAGTTGAGAGTTGAGAGTCGAGAATCTGGAATCCAAAATCCAAAATCGAAAATCCAAAATCAGCACCTTCCGGAGACCCACGCCGAGTCATCTGTCGAGATGAGGCCGCCTCACCTCTGTGCTATTCTTCCAAGGTTGGGGGCGTCACGGCGGAACGCTCCAGTGAGACCCGTGAGTACGTTAGACTCCCCGTTGAGGACGTGTCAAGCTGATGGGCTACTATCCGATTTTCCTCGATCTGCGCGGACGGCGCTGTGTGGTAGTAGGTGGCGGCAAGGTTGCGGAACGCAAAGTGCGAACCCTGCTTCGTGCCCGGGCGTCCGTGCGCGTGATTAGCCCGGAGTTGACACCCCGCCTGGCGCAATGGGCGGCCACCAAGAAGATCAGCGTCGCCCGCCACGGGTACAGGAAGGGCGACCTTGGCCAGCCCCTGCTCGTTTTTGCTGCCACGAACGATCCAGCCGTCCAACAGGCGGTGCGGGAAGATGCGGAGGCACTGGGTGCCCTGGTGAACGTGGCGGACGACCGCGAGCACTCAACGTTCTTGGTGCCGGCATCCTTTGCGCAGGGCGGTCTGCAAGTAGCGATTTCGACCTCCGGCGCGAGCCCGGCGCTGGCCCGGAGCCTGCGGCAACGGCTCCAGGCAATGCTGGGCCGCGAGTACAAGGCTCATCTGAGCTTCCTCCGCGAGGTGCGGCAGCGGGTGCTGAAGTCGGTTCCCGTGCAGAAGGAACGGGCGCGGGTGTTCCGGAAGCTGGTGGCGAGCTTGAAGGAGATCAAAAGGCAAAAAGCAAAGAACAAAAATCAAAAATCCAAAATCTAAAATCCAAAATCCCGCTAATGCCCACAGCAAGCAAAAAGCCGACCGAAAAGCCTTGGCAGAGGCGGTCGAGGCGGCGCTCGAGAACCGACAGCACCTTATCGTCGAGGCGGGCACGGGAACGGGGAAGACACTCGCCTATCTGGTGCCCATCATTCGCTGCGGCCGGCGAGTGGTCGTTTCCACGGGCACCAAGAACCTTCAGGAGCAGGTCTTCTTCAAGGACATCCCTTTCTTGACGAGACTGTTTCCCAAGATCCGCGCCACCCTGATGAAGGGCCGCCAGAACTACCTGTGCCGGCAGCGGCTCTACGACATCGAAAAGCAGCCCGTACTCAAGGGGATGGAAGAGATCGAGCACTACGCGGCCATCCGCGAGTGGGAGAAAAGGACGCAAACGGGCGACCGGGCGGAGCTCGAAAACCTTCCCGACACGAGCGACCTGTGGTCCCTCATTGATGCCCGTCGGGAAACCTGCACGGGACAGAAGTGCGCGCAGTTCGAGCGCTGCTTCATTACGTGGATGCATCAACGCGCCGCCGAATGCGACATTCTGATTGTGAACCACCACCTCTTCTTTGCCGACCTGGCTCTCCGGCAGGCGGA
Organism: Terriglobia bacterium; assembly: GCA_050014795.1. Classification (GTDB taxonomy): domain Bacteria; phylum Acidobacteriota; class Terriglobia; order UBA7540; family UBA7540; genus JALHUF01. The sequence continues at coordinate 4,715 of JBEKCQ010000171.1, forward strand.
TTTTACGAGTCTGCTGCCTGACTATGCGGCTCTGGTCTTCGACGAGGCGCATGAGATGGAGGACGTGGCTACGCAGTACTTTGGCCTCCAGGTCTCCAACTACCGCGTGGAGGACCTGGCGCGGGATACGGAGACGGCCCTGCGTCTGAAAGGCTTGCAGAGCACCGAGACGTTGGCGGCCGTGAGCGGACTCCGCCGCCGCGCCGACCTCTTCTTCGAACTGTTTCCCGCGGGCGAAGGTCGCACGGTCTTCGATAACCGCCAGGCTTTCTTGGGAGTTCATCGGGGAACGTACTCCGCGCTGCTGAACGCGTTCGTGCACGTCGAGACGGAACTCAGCCGGATCAAAGACCGTCCCGAGGAAATTAACAACCTGGCGCGGCGGGCCGTGGAGCTGCGCAAGGCATTTGAGACCGTCCTGGAGAGCAAAGAGCGCAACCTCGTTTTCTGGTGGGAGCGGCGCGGGCGGGGCCTTTTTCTGGAGGCTTCGCCAATTGACGTCTCCGCGGTCCTCCGCGAGCGCCTGTTTGAGCGGGTGGAAGCCGTCATCCTGACCTCTGCCACGCTAGCCGTCGGCGGGACGTTCGATTTCTTGAAGCGGCGGCTGGGCGTCCAGAACGCGAAGGAGAGAATCCTCGACTCGCATTTCGATTACGGTCGGCAAGCGCTGCTCTATACGCCCGTGCACCTGCCGGACCCACGTGACCCGGAGTTTGCAGCGCAGGCAGCCGAGGAGGTGGTGCAAATCCTCAAGGCCACGCGGGGACGCGCCTTCGTGCTGTTCACCTCGTACCAGCAAATGCGCGACGTGCATGAGCGCGTCCGGCGGCGGCTGCGCTATCCCATGCTGCTGCAAGGCACGGCGCCGCGTACGGCGTTGCTCGACCGGTTCCGCTCCACGCCCCACGCCGTGCTTTTTGCCACCAGTTCCTTCTGGCAGGGGGTCGATGTCCAAGGGCAGCAGTTGAGCGCTGTGATCATCGACCGCCTTCCTTTTGCCGTCCCGTCCGACCCCATCGTGGCCGCGAGGATTAGGATGATTAACGAGGACGGTGGCAACGCCTTCATCGAGTATCAGACCCCCGAGGCAGTGATCGCCCTTAAGCAGGGCTTCGGGCGGCTCATCCGCAGCGAGACAGACCACGGGGTGCTGGCGATCCTTGACCATCGCATGGTCCGCAAACCCTACGGTCGGGTCTTCTTCGGAAGCTTACCCGGTTATCGCCGGACCGATCGGCTGGAAGAGGTCAAAGCTTTCATGCGAGAATGTTGAAGTCCCTACGAAGAAATACAGGGCCCCGTATCACAAAGGGACTCGGGAACCCGGCATCATGAAATCCGCGCTGGAGGAGTTATGAAAGTGAGGATCGCTCTCGTTCCTCTACTGCTCTTGGCGCTGGCCGCCGTCGCCGGTGCGCAGACGAAAATTTCCGGCACGACGGTGTGCGCCAAGCCGGATCAGCAGTCGTTCGAAGTGGCAGATCATCCCGGGCGTGTGCTTTCCCTCTCGCAGAGCAGGTGCACGTGGTCCAAACCCATGGAGATGGCCGGGAGTGAAACGAAGCAAGATGTGGTGACCATTTCTGTTGGCATCCGCGGCAACAAGGGACATACCCACGGATATGCCGTGAGCACGCTGGCCAGCGGTGACAAGTTCGTGGCCCGGCTCGACGGCACGGCCACGCTCCAGGATGGCGTGGTGAGTACCGACAACGGGAAATGGACCTTGATGGGCGGCACCGGAAAACTGAAGGGTGCCACAGGGGGAGGCACTTACACAGGCAAGGGAGGCCCAGAGGGAGTCACCTTTGAAGTCGAGGGCGAGTACCGCCTCCCCGCGAAGTGAGCCCTCGCTGTCGGCCGGAGAAGGAAAAGTAGATGTTTGAAATCAGCGTGGAATATTCATTTGCCGCGGGACACGCCCTGCGCGGCTACAAGGGAAAATGCGAGCACGTGCACGGGCACAACTACAAAGTCTGTGTAACCGTAGCCGGCGAGCAGCTCAATTCCATCGGCCTGCTCATGGATTTCGTTGATTTGCGCGGGGCGCTGAAGGCCATCGCGGAGCGCCTGGACCACCGCTTCATGAACGACCTGCCACCGTTTGACACACTCAATCCCTCGGCCGAAAATCTGGCGAAGTATTTCTGCGAGAGTCTCGAGCCGCAGGTCCAGAAGCACGGCCTCCGCATCGAGTCGATCACCGTGTGGGAGACAGACACCACCTCGGCGACCTACCGCCCCTCTGCCCAGCGTTAGAGGAACCCGCATTTTCGTGGCATCTTCAGACCGGATTCTTGTGTGGGTTACGGTGGAGGCGCCTACAGAGTAGAGGGACGCGATGACAAACCCCCTGGCGCGTCCCTACCGACCTTCAGGCGGGCAGAATCGACCGCCTACCAGGTCCAGAAGGCGACGGAGGGGTGAACGTTGGCGTGGTGCTGCTGCGCGCAGACGCCTTCCTTGCAGTAATAGACGTCATCACACCATCGGCAGCGGATCAGACGATCCTTGTCGCGGACAGTGCCGCAGACCGTGCAGGCTTCCAGGAGGTCGGCGACCACATGCCGCGCGTGAGACCGCCAGTTATCCAGCACCTCGCGCTCTTCCCGGATCTTTGCCAGATCGTCCCTGCTGAGCATATCTAGCTCCCGCTCTTCCTTCCCTAGTAGATGCAACCTGGAGGCCAAGCGCCGCTCTAGGTCTCAAAAATCGCTGCCGAGCCAACAAACCCTGTGTTTTCAATCTGATAAACTCACGTCTAGGGGCGGAGTATCGGACATGGAGGCGTGGGACACAAAGCCGTTTGTGCCGATTCTTGACAGGAAGTGTCACGTTTTTGCAGCTTTCTGGACGGGAAGAGACTGGCCGAATCGGACTCGGGTTCCGGAATCGGGTAGAATGGTTGGGAGCTGCGGGGAGCCGAGAAGCCGAGATGCTCGTAACGGAAATCTTCAAATCCATCCAGGGCGAGTCCACTTTTGCCGGGCTGCCGTGTGTGTTTATCCGCCTGACGGGCTGTAATCTCCGCTGCCATTGGTGCGACACGGCCTATGCCTTTTATGGCGGGCAGCAGATGACGCCGGAGGAAGTTCTGGCGCGGGTTCGGCAGTTGGGCGGTAAGCTGGTCGAATTCACGGGCGGCGAGCCCCTGCTGCAAAAGGAGGTTAGCCCACTCGCCGCGCAACTTCTCGCCGAAGGCCATCGGGTTCTCCTGGAAACCAGCGGTGAGCGCTTCGTGGGTGAACTGCCACGGCCGGTGGTGAAGATCGTGGACGTGAAATGTCCCAGTAGCGGTGAGAGCGAAAAGTTCTGCTTCGACAACCTGGAGGTTGTAGAACCCAAGGACCAGATCAAGTTTGTGATTCTCGATGAGAACGACTACCGCTACGCTCGAGCGTTTCTTGACCGGCACGATCTGCAGAAGCGGGTGGACGAGGTTATCTTTTCCCCGGTCTTTGGTCAGTTGCCGCCCCGCCAGCTTGCCGAATGGATCCTGCGCGACGGCTTGGAAGTGCGCTTCGGACTTCAGCTTCACAAGTTCATTTGGGAGCCGGTGGCGCGCGGAGTCTGAAGACGAGGAGTCAGGAGTCAGAAGTCAGAAGCCAGGAGCCAGAAGGAACGACAGCGAGAACAGGACACGGTGCTCCAGGATGTGTAAATCAGAGTTCGGACGGCGATGAGTGACATGTACGTGACTGCGGACCACGGACCACGGACCACGGACAGGCCCCTGGCGGTGGTCCTTGCCAGTGGCGGCATGGACAGTTGCGTGACGACGGCCATCGCCCACCAGGACTACCGCCTGGCGATGCTGCACGTGGCGTACGGGCAGCGGACCGAAACACGCGAACTCCAGGCGTTCCATGCCCTGGCGGATTTCTATCAGGCGGAGCACCGGCTGGTGTGCCGGCTGGAGCACTTGAAGCAGATTGGCGGCTCCAGCCTTACTGACCCGAAGATTGCGGTTGAACGCGCTGACCTCGCGCGCAAGGAAATCCCCTCGAGCTACGTGCCATTCCGCAACGCGCACCTGCTCTCTATCGCGGTGTCCTGGGGCGAGGTGCTCGGCGCAAGCAAGATCTTCATCGGCGCCGTGGCCGAGGACAGTTCGGGCTACCCTGACTGCCGCCCGGAGTATTACGAAGCGTTCAATCGGGTCATCGCGGTGGGGACAAAGCCCGGAACACAACTCCAGATCGTCACCCCGGTGATCCACCTGCGCAAGAGCGAGATCGTGCAGCGAGGCGTAGAACTCGGCGCGCCCCTGGAGCTTACCTGGTCCTGCTACCAGTCGGAGGACGTGGCCTGCGGCGTTTGCGACAGTTGTGCGTTACGCCTGCGCGCCTTCGAGGAAGCCGGCGTGCCTGATCCCATTCCCTATGCCGTCCGCCCCAGTTATGCCCGTCGAAGTACCCCGAGCGCCTAGTTTTTCAATTTCGTGCGCGGCCGCAGCGACGCGTTATTTCCATTGACGCGGGCAAACCATTTGAACTAAAACCCCCGCCTCAGACATTCAGGGGCTTGGCCTCGCCTGCCCGTCCTTGCGAAAGGAGAGGAACAGCGGAAGATGGCTCCATCTCGACGCGCGCGCGCGCGATGCTCCAGGGCGAGCAGAGAAACCTCCGGCTTCCCGATGATTTGGTGAGGGAAGTAGAGGCGCAGTTTCAGTTCACGGAAGAGGGTGCAGCGCAGACGGACGACGGCGGCAATCCTTGAATCACACGGTACGGAATGCAAGTGAAGCACGCAGAGTGGGCTCCCACAGCCCACCTTTTCAACGGGCTGCACCACGTGGGAAACTATTCGGGTTGAGTGCACATCTCAAAAACGGTAGAATGGTTCGAGGATGTAGAACGCAGGAGGAAATTATGTCGTTATCAGGTTTGCGGAAGGTGATGGGACTCGCGGTGGGGATCGTGCTGCTGGCTGGTGTAGCGCCGCTTCTCGCCCAGACCGGCGGGATCACAGGGACCTGCAAGGGCCAGAAGGGGGAACCCTTGGTGGGCCATCAGATCCTCATCGAACGGCAGCAAGTCAAGGGCAATTATCCGACCAAGACCGACAAGAAGGGTGAGTATATTTATATCGGACTCCCGATAGGCGACTACAAGGTTACGCTCAAGGACCCCAGCGGCCGGGACCTTTTCTTCATGAAAACACACGTTGGCATTGGGGATCCGACGGAACTGAATTTTGACCTGGCCAAGGAAATGGCGCGATCGCAGGAGGAGCAAAAGAAGCAATTGGAGAGCAATCCTGAACTGCGGAGACAGAGGGAAGAGCTGGACAAAGAGCAGAAACAGAATGCGGGACTGAGGCAGTCCTTCGAGCAAGGTGTGACGCTCATGGACGAGAAAAAATACGCCGAAGCTGTCCAGATGTTTGAGCAAGCGCTCCCCCTGGCGAAAGGCAAGGATGTGGCGACTGTCCAGGCACGTGTGGCGGACGCTTACAGCAAGGCGGCGAAGGCAGAAACAAACTCAGAGGCTAGGACCAAGGACCGCGAGAAGGCGGTGGAGTATTTTCAGAAGGCCATTGAATCGAATCCGGCTGATGCCGGTTGGCACGACGGCCTGGGGAATGTCTACGCCGAGATGCGGAAGATCCCGGAGGCGGCAGCCGAATTCAAGAAGGCCGCTGAACTCAATCCTACTCAGGCGTCCCGATATTTCTTCAACTACGGCGCGGTGATGTACAACATCGGCAACATGGATGAAGCGGCCGGCGCTTTCAAGAAGGCCACGGAAATCGATGCCAATTACGCCGACGCGTTCTATTGGCAGGGCCTGGCGCTGATGGGCAAGGCGAGCATGAGTGCGGATGGCAAGGTGACTGCACCTCCCGGGACGGTTGAGACTCTGGAGGCGTACCTGAAGCTTGATCCGAATGGCAAGAATGCGGAGAGCGCGCGGGCTATGCTGCAGACCGTCCAGGGACAGATCCAAATCGAGTACAAGTCGACCAAAAAGAAGAAGGGGTAGCCTTTGCTCGTCTAACCAGCAGGCCTCGCGGAAGTGATTCCGCGAGGCTTTTTTGTGGCCGGCCATGGTTCGTGTGGGATTCTCGTTGGCACTCCTGGGCCTGATGGCGTTGGGTGACGCCGCTCTCCGGGCAGACACCATCTATCAGACGAGCCCGCGGGGGAGGCAGGCTATCGTCCACCGCGACGCCATCCTGATCACAGAAGATTTCTCCTCGCTCCTCTACAAACACTTTGAACTGAAAGAACGGCGCGTGGTCAAAGTCCGGCTGAGCAAGGGCAGCCT
>JBEKCQ010000172.1:0-10088 GCA_050014795.1 Terriglobia bacterium
CTTCGGAGATGAGACTCGCCGGCGTGGCAGGGTTGAGAACGACTCCAGCCTTCTTCCCCAGGGAATGAATGTGTTGGATGGCACGGTGCAGGTGGGGCGTGGCTTCCTGATGAACGAGAATCGTATCAGCGCCGGCGCGCGCGAACCTCTCGATGAAATCTTCCGGAGGCTGGACCATCAGGTGCGCCTCGAACGCCAGGCGCGTCAGCGGCCGCAGGGCTTCGATCGCCAGGGCGCCAAAGGTGATATTCGGCACGAACCGGCCATCCATCACGTCGATATGCACGCGATCGACGCCCGCGGCTTCCACGGCCTTGACCTGCTCGCCTAAGCGCGTGAAGTCCGCAGAGAGGATCGAAGGTGCAATCTTGACCAAATAACGCTCCCCCCGACGTATTCAACTGCTGCCCTCCGCGGCAGCACCCCAAGCCTACCCTCACCGCTACAGAAGTCGCGCGGCGGCTTCATCCACGTACCAGCTTACCCGGCCGTTGACCGGCCTGACCCCCTGCGCAGGGAGTTGCTCCACCTGGAGAGGTCCTTTCAGGACCCGCCGCAGAGTTTCCGCTTTTTCCACTCCGGAGACAAGAAAAACAATCTGCGCCGCCGCGTTCAAAACAGGAAGAGTGAGAGTCATCCGCTGCGTCCCCAGCTTTTTCACCGGATTCGGTCGCACCCACAACGTTTTCTCCTCCAGCGCCGGTGACAGAGGAAACAACGACGCAGTGTGCCCGTCCGTGCCCATCCCGAGGAGCACCAGGTCGAGCCGCGGAATTTCCCCTGACTCCACGTGAAGGACCCGCGCCAGCTCTCCAGCATACTTGCGCGCTGCGCCTTCCAGGTCCGCCTGCTCCGCAGCCATCCGGTGGACGTTCCCCTCCGTCAGAGGGACGCGAACCAGCAGCGTCTCGTGGATCATCCGATAGTTACTCTCCGGATGGCCTGGCGGTACGCATCGTTCGTCCACTTGAAAGAGATGAACGTCTCCCCACGGGACTTGTCCCGCGTATGGGGTGCCAGCCAGCAATTCATAAAGCCGCCGCAGCGTTGAGCCACCGGAAAGTGCCGCGCAGAAGAGTGCTCCTTCGGCAGTCCGGCGGCAGGCCACCTGCGTAAACAGCCTTGCGGCCGCGTCGCTCAACTCTTCAAGGTTGGGAAAGACTCGGATTTCCGGTCCTGACATCGTGTGAGGAATCAGCACGCAGAATACGGGCAGCGGTCAGCATCCAGCATTCTACCTTCTCCGTTCTGCCCTCTGCTTTCTACAGTCTCTGCCACCGGTGCCCATCCTCCTGGATGAAAGCCTCCGCCTCGGCCGGGCCCCAGGTCCCCGCCTCGTAGAAAGTCAACCCCTTCGCTCCGTCCTGACTCCAGCGCGTGAGAATCGGCTCGACCAGTTCCCACGATAGTTCCACTGCATCCTCGCGATTGAATAGCGTGCCGTCACCCAGCATGCAGTCCAGCAGAAGAGTTTCGTAGGCGGTCGGCGGAGAAGCGCCAAACGACTCGCCATAGCGGAAGTCCATCGTTACAGGACGGATTTGCATGGTAGCGCCGGGAAGCTTGGCGTTGAACTTCAGGGCAATGCCTTCGTCAGGCTGAATCTGAATCTCTAGCAAGTTGGGCTCGATCTGGTCGGTGGGCGTGTCACGAAACAGGAGATGCGGCACGCGGTGAAATTGGATAGAGATCTCTGTGACGCGCTTCGCCAGCCGCTTCCCCGAGCGGAGATAGAACGGCACCCCCGCCCAGCGCCAATTGTCGATGAGCAGTTTTACTGCCCCATAGGTTTCGGTCACCGAATCGGCCGCCACCTTGGGCTCCGATCGATAGGCAGGAACCCTCTGCCCTTTCACGAATCCTTCGGCGTACTGCCCACGTACGGCGAAATCAGGGACACGCTCCACCGGGACCGGCCGGATCGAGCGCAGGACTTTAGCCTTCTCATCGCGCACAGCAGCCGCCTGGAACGTGGGGGGCGGCTCCATGGCCACCAGGCTCAGCAATTGCAGCACGTGGTTTTGGATCATGTCCCGGACGAGGCCTGCTTCTTCGTAATATGAGCCCCGGTTCTCGATGCCCAAATCTTCAGCGACCGTGATCTGGATGTGGTCAATGTAACGATGGTTCCAGAGGGGCTCGAAAACCCCATTGGCAAACCGAAAGACCAGGAGATTTTGCACCGTCTCCTTGCCCAGGTAATGGTCGATCCGATAGACCTGATCCTCGTTGAACACTTCGGTGACAACACGGTTGAGTTCCCGTGCACTCTCCCAGCCACGTCCGAAAGGTTTCTCAATGACGATGCGCGTCCAGTTCTTGCCAAGCTCCCTAGGTTTGGCCAAATTCGCCACGCCCAACTGCTTCACGGTGATCGGGAAGAAGCTGGGCGGAGTAGACAAATAGAAAAGGCGGTTACCGCACGTGCCGCGCTCACGGTCGAGCTGGTCGAGCAGGGCGTTCAATCGGCCGTAAGCCGCAGGCGTCCCGAAATCGTCGGTGAGATAGAACACGCCCTCCAAGAAACTCTGGAGTAGGGGATCGTCACCCTCCGGCAGTTTCAGGGCGTTCCGCACCGCCGCCCGCATCTTTTCTCTGAATTGGTCGTGCGTGAAGGGCGTCCGCCCGCAGCCGACCACGGAGAACCCCGCTGGCAGCAACCGTTCGCGCGTCAGGTAATAGAGCGCCGGAACCAGCTTCCGCTCCGTCAAGTCTCCGGAAGCCCCGAAAATCACCATCGCACATGGTTCAGGCGTGCGGCGGATGCGCATTCCCTCTCGCAAGGGATTAGGTGGAAGATTGCGTTCAACCATGACCATTCTAGGAGAGCCCCCTTGGCGTCACCCTGAGGAAGCCGTCGAGGGAGGCTCCCCTACCTGATTATCTCCTTCAAGGCAGTTTCGACCACACCCGTGAGCCGCTCCAAGCCAGCCTGCACCGACTTGCCCAGGGGGAAGCGCACCCCGCGGCGGTTCTTGCTTTGCAGCGATTGAAGGTCGCCCAGCGCCTGGGCTTGCTTCAGAACGGAGAAGCTGTAAGGCTCGCCGGGAACCGGCAGGTCTTCCGCGTCGTCCGCCGTGATCTGAATGAACAGGCCGTTGGTCGCCCCGCCCTTGTGCAGTTGACCTGTCGAGTGCAAGTACCGAGGGCCAAAACCGACCGTCGTGGCCAAACGCAACGCGTCGCGCAACCGAAGGCGAATGGATTCCACGAGAGCCTTGTGCTTGCCTGATGGCCGGGCTTGACCCAGGAAGGCCGCAAGGTAGTCCGTCATGGCGCGCGGCTGCGTCGCTCGTTCAAGGCTGGAGCGAGTCGTGGCATCACAATAGAACCCGACCCCTTCGGACTCCACAACGGACGCATCTTCAACGAACTTCCCCTGCGCGCCGAACTGAGTCAGCAACCGATTGGTGTTGTCCTTGCTTTCCTGGACGTTAGGTTGGTCGAAAGGATTGATCCCGAGCAGGGCGCCAGCGGTTGCCGTGGCCACTTCCCAGCGGAAGAACTCCTTTCCCAGGTCGAGCACGTCTTGCAGTTCAATCCGAATAACCGGATGGCCCGCCGCTTCCAGCGCCTGCAACTTCCGCTCCACGTCCTCTTCTGTCTTCCCGGCAAGCCGCAGGTGAACAAAGAGCCGGTCGCCACCGTACGCTGCGGGGTCACCCAAGGCCTCCCCGGCCACGGGGACCAAGCCTTTCCCTTCTTTCCCAGTGCTCTCAGCTATCAATTGCTCCGCCCAGTCAGCGAACGTCTCGATGCGCGGCGAGATTACGAACGTTATCTTGTCCCGCCCGGCGCGCGCCGCTTCGGCCATCGTGACTCCAAGCCACGCACCCGGATTGTCCTGGGCGGACACGCTGCCGGAGCAGGCCCGGACCAGAGCCTCCGCGTTAACCAACAACGCTCGGATATCCACTCCCGCCAGGGCGGCGGGCACCATGCCGAAATTTGAAAGCGCGGAATAGCGCCCGCCAATATCCGGCTGGCCGTGGAATACTCGGCGAAAACGCCGCTCGAGCGCGAGCTTCTCCAGCGAAGTTCCCGGATCGGTGATGGCGACGAAGTTCTCGCCGGCGCGCTCGCCCTTCAGGTTTCCGACGCGGTGATAGAAGTACTTATAGAAGCTCGTCGTTTCCGCGGTACCCCCGGACTTGCTCGATACGAGAAACAGCGTCTTGACCACATCAACAGATTTCTCGACGTGCGCGACGCTTGCCGGCACAGTGGAATCGAGCACATGCAACCCCAGGAAGCCGGGAGCCGTGCCGAAGGTCGCCCGGCAGACGTCTGGACAGAGGCTGCTCCCGCCCATGCCGAGCACGATGGCGTGCTTGAATCCTGCGTTCCTAACCTCATCGACGAACCTCAGAACTTCGTCCACCTGTCCGAGCATCACGCCTGGCACAGTCAACCAGCCCAGCGCGTTTTTGATCACGCGCTGGTGACCAGGCTCGGACTTCCAGAGTGAGGGGTCGCGCTCCCAGAGACGCTGGCAAAATCTCTGCTCGTCGAGCTTGGCCAAAGCGGCGCGGACAACAGCATCGAGGCTTGTCAAGATCATCCTCCCCAGATCAGGCAGGCCGACGTAGACCGCTGGAAGACCTAGCGGCCCAGCAACTCCTTGGCGCGCTGGAGGGCGTTGGCGGCAGTGAAACCGAACTTCTCGGCCAGGACTTTATACGGCGCCGACGCCCCGAAGCGGGTCATTCCCATCACGGCTCCCTTCGTCCCGACATAGCGTTCCCACCCCAGCGGAACCGCTGCCTCAATTGCCAGCCGCGCCGTAACTGTCGGCGGCAGGACTTCGTCCCTGTATTCCTGCGGCTGCTTCTCGAATAGATCCCAGGATGGCAGGCTTACCACGCGCGTCGCGACTCCTTCCGCCGTCAGTTTCTCATACGTTTCCAACGCCACGGCCACTTCGGACCCCGAAGCGATCAGCACGATCTCCGGCGCCTTGCCCGGCGCATCCGCCAGAATGTAGCCGCCGCGGGCCAGCCCCTCCGCAGACGCGAATCTGCTTCGATCAATCACCGGCAGGCCCTGCCGCGTCAGGGCCAGGGCCACAGGTCCGTCACGGCGCTCGATCGCCACCCGCCAAGCCACCGCGGTCTCGTTGGCGTCGGCAGGCCGGATGACGCTCAGGTTCGGAATGGCGCGGAGTGCCGGCAAGTGCTCGACAGGCTGATGCGTGGGGCCGTCTTCACCCAGAAAGATGCTGTCGTGGGTGAAAACGAAGATGGAATGCGCGCCCATGATGGCTGCCAGGCGAATTGCCGGCCGCGCGTAATCGGAGAAAACCATAAACGTTCCGCCGTAAGGCAACAGCCCGCTCAGCGCCATGCCGTTCAGGATGGCAGCCATGCCGTGCTCGCGCACGCCAAAGTGAAAGTTCCGCCCGGCGTAGTTCGTCTTGCTGAAGTCTCCCAGGCCTTTGAGATACGTATTGTTGGAAGGTGCCAGGTCGGCCGAGCCGCCGAGCAGCAATGGCAGCGCCGGTGCAATGGCGTTCAATACCTTCCCGGAAGCCTGGCGCGTAGCCATGGGTCCATCGGCAGGGTTGAAGGTCGGTATCTTCGCTGCCCAGCCTTCGCGGAGTTCGCCACAAACATAGCGATCCCATTCCGCGGCAAGCGCTGGGAACGCCTGCCGGTATGCGACCAGACGCTCCTGCCATTCTGCCTCGGCGCGCCCGCCCCGTTCAACGGCCTCGCGGAAATGGCCCAGCGCTTCAGCCGGGATATGGAACTTGGGTTCCACCGGCCAGCCAAGATTCTGTTTGGTCAGTTTCACTTCCTCTTCGCCCAGCGGCGCGCCGTGAGCCTCGGCGCTGTCCTGCTTGTTGGGACTCCCGTAAGCAATGTGAGCCCGCACCTTGATGAGCGAAGGCCGCCCCTTCTCTGCCTGCGCCGCGCCAAGAGCCTGCTCGACGGCCGCCAAGTCATTGCCATCCGCCAATTCCTGGACGAACCAGCCATAGGCCTCGAACCGGCGGCGCACGTCTTCCGTGAACGCCAAGTCCGTCGAACCTTCGATGCTGATGTGATTGTCGTCGTAAAGGTAGACGAGGTTGTCGAGCCCGAGGTGCCCGGCGAGCGAGGCCGTCTCCGACGCAACGCCTTCCATCAAGTCACCGTCGCTCACGATGCCGTAAATCTTGTAGTCCACCAACTCGTGCCCCGGGCGGTTGAAATGCGCCGCGAGATACTTCTGGGCGATGGCCATTCCCACGCTCGTGGAAAATCCTTGGCCCAAGGGCCCAGTCGTGGTTTCGATTCCGCATGGCAGATCCCGCTCCGGATGACCCGGTGTTTTGCTTCCCCACTGCCGGAACTGCTTGAGGTCGTCGAGCGACAGGTCGTATCCCGCCAGGTGCAACAGGCTGTACAGCAGCATGCATCCGTGGCCGGCCGAAAGGACGAAGCGGTCGCGGTTGGGCCAATCGGATTTGTGGGGGTGGTACTTGAGGAAGCGCGTCCAGAGGACGTAGGCCATGGGCGCCGCGCCCATCGGCATCCCGGGATGGCCGGAATTGGCCTTCTGGACGGCGTCCATGGCGAGACACCGCAGGGTGTTTATGCAAAGTTGATCGAGTTGGGCTTGATTCAGAGTTGCTTTCTCATGTGCGCCGTCAGCGGACAAGATGTGAGTCCTCCCTTTCATGAATCAGAGGCGAGCGAGCGATTATATAACTTTGCCACGAGCGGTGGGCAGCAAGAAGACGGGCCGACGCTTAGCGACCGACACGATAGCAACGTTGGCTCTTTCTGCGGCCAGACGGCGGCGGTTCTGCTATCCTTATGGCGTCTTTTCATTATTGGTGAATCACACAGGGAGCGATCATGGACAAACGGCATCTGGGAGTTGTCGGACTGGGCGTGATGGGCCGGAACCTGGCGCTGAACGCCGAAAGCAAGGGCTTTTCGGTGGTGGGCTTTGATGCTGACCAGGAAAAGGCGAAACAGGTTGCCGAGCAGACCGCCGGCAAGAACATCCTGGTGGCGAATTCGTTGGCCGAGTTTGTAGCCGCGCTGGAAACGCCTCGCCGCATTTGGATGATGGTACCCGCCGGCAAGGCCGTGGACGCCGTGCTCGCGGACCTCAAGCCCGTCCTCGGCACCGACGACATCGTCATCGACGGCGGCAACTCCCACTTCAAAGACACCGAGCGCCGCGCCAAGGATTGGGAGACGGCAGGCCTGCGCTTCTTCGGCATGGGCGTGAGTGGCGGCGAAGAGGGCGCTTTGCACGGCCCTTGCCTGATGCCCGGCGGCCACGAGGCATCCTACCGCCATCTCGAACCACTGCTGACCAAGATGGCCGCACAGACTGCCGACGGCCCTTGCTGCGCCTATATCGGTCCGGGCGGCGCGGGCCACTACGTCAAGATGGTGCACAACGGCATCGAGTACGGCATCATGCAGTCCATCTGCGAGGCTTATGATCTCCTGCGCAGTGTCCTGGGTTTGACCGCACCGGAGATCCGCGACATCTTCACGGAGTGGAACAACGCCGAGTTGAATTCATTTCTGCTCGAAATCAGCATCGTTGTTCTCGGCAAGATCGATCCTGAAACCGGCACGCCCCTGGTGGACTTGGTTCTGGACACGGCCGAACAGAAAGGAACCGGCAAGTGGACGGCGCAAGACGCGCTGGACCTCGGCGTCGCGGTGCCTACGCTGACCGCCGCGGTGCTGGCCCGCATCATTTCCGGGCTGAAGCAAGAACGCGTGGCGGCCTCGGAGGTCCTCCGAGGTCCTAGAAAGAAGTTCTCCGGCGAGAGGAGCCAGTTCATCGCCCCCCTGCGTGAGGGATTCTATCTTGCCGCCATCGCCTGTTATGCCCAGGGCTTCACGCAAATGCGGGCGGCTTCGAAGGAGCATGGCTACAACTTAAAGTTCGCCGAGATCGCACGCATCTGGCGCGGCGGCTGCATCATCCGCGCCAAGCTGCTCGAGCCCATCCGCGCAGCCTTCAGCGTTAAGCCGGACCTGGCAAACCTGATGCTCGACCGCCAGTTCCGCCGACTCCTCAACAAGACGGGCAAGAGCTTGCGCAAAGTGGTCAAGACCGCCGTGGATTTCGGCGTGCCCTGCCCGGCCTTCAGCACGGCCCTCGCCTACATCGATAGCTACCGGCAGGCACGCCTCCCGGCAAATCTGCTCCAGGCCCAGCGCGACTACTTCGGCGCCCACACCTATCGGCGTATCGACAAGGAAGGCGTGTTTCACACCGAGTGGGACAAGTAATTGACGATTGGTGATTGACGATTGCCGATTGCGGCGGCAGCACGTAATCAGGAAAGACGCTCACGAAGGTGGTATATTGTGAAAGTTCGTGAGGTGCTTCGGAAGTTGGAGGACGATGGCTGGTATCTGGTTGCCACACGCGGCAGTCATCGTCAATACAAGCACCCCGCAAAATTGGGACGCGTGACGATCGCTGGCCACCCCAGTGACGACCTCGCTCCCGGAACACTGACCAGCATTCGTAAGCAGGCGGGGTGGAAGGAAGCAAAGCAATGAAATACCTCGTAGTGGTGGAAAAGGCGGGGAATAACTTCTCGGCGTATGTTCCGGACCTCCCTGGCTGCGTCGCAACCGGGGCAACCTCTGAAGATGTCCAGCAGAACATCCGCGAAGCAGTCGCCATGCATATTGAAGGCCTGCGCGAGGACGGCCTCCCCGTCCCTGTTCCGCAGACTCAGGCTGAGTTCGTGGAAGCCTGATCCTACCGGCCTATAGTCAAGGGGTGTTTCCCACAGAGTTGAACAAATAGGCGCGATTCACGGATCGCCCCTTTGGAGTGCGGGAGCTTGCTCCCGCTTTGTCTTTCGGAAGCCTCGGTTCGAGAGGCGTTGGCACAGCCAGCGCACAACAAAGCGGCGGCAAGCCGCCGCACTCCATAGCGCGAGTCAGCAAATTCCTCGCCGCGAGAGTGTGTTCCTCTGGTATAACTTTTCAGCACGAACAATGGAAAAGCGGCAGGCTTGGAGAACAAGTCCACGCCGCAAGCGGTTACGGGGGCGCGCAATGTTGAGAAGGATTCACGTCGCATTCGTCCTGCTGATTCTGGCAGTGGCGACCATCGCCAATGCCAAACATCCCATCACGTTTGACGACCTGGCGAAAATCCACAGGATTTCCGATCCGCAGGTTTCACCCGACGGCAAGTGGATTGCCTACGTCCAGGGCACTGTGGATCTGGAGGCCAACAAGACCGTCCGGCACATTTGGCTGGTTCCCGCCGAAGGCGGCGAACCGCGCCAACTCACGCGCGGCGAAGGTTCCAACACGCGCCCGCGTTGGTGCCCGCACGGGCAAGAACTGGCCTTCATGTCAACCCGCGGTGGGAAGTCGCAAATCTGGGTCATCCCGATGAGCGGCGGCGAGGCTCGCCAGCTCACTTCGATTTCCACCGAGGCCGACGGCATCGTCTGGGCCCAGAAGAGCGATACGCTGCTCTTCACTTCCAAGGTCTATCCCGATTGCGCTGACGACGAGTGCAACCAGAAGCGCCTCGAAGAACGAGCCAGGAGCAAAGTGAAGGCGCAGATTACCGACGAGCTTCTGTTCCGCCACTGGGACGAGTACCGCGACGGCAAATACACCCACCTGTTTGCCATCTCGGCTCAAGGTGGCAAGCCGCGCGACCTGACTCCCGGCGCGGTTGACTCGCCCACGTGGTTCCTGGGCGCTCCGGACGGCTACGCGGTCTCGCCCGACGGCAGCGAGGTCTGCTTCACCTCTAATCGGCCAGCCGGGTCACGGACCGCCTGGAGCACCAGCAACGATCTCTACCTCGTGCCCGCCGCCGGCGGCGAGGCGAAGAACATCACCCAGGACAATCCGGGTTCTGACGCCGCGCCGCAGTATTCGCCCGACGGGCGCTACATTGCCTACACCTCGCAAGCGCGCGACGGCTACGAATCCGACCTCATACGCCTGCGGGTCTATGACCGCCAGACGGGAAAGGTGAAAGACCTCACGCCGGATTTCGACCAGTGGGTGAACGCTTTTGCCTGGGCGCCCGACAGCGACACGATCTACTTCACGGCTCCAGAGCGCGGCCGCCAGCCCATCTTCAAG
>JBEKCQ010000173.1:0-6877 GCA_050014795.1 Terriglobia bacterium
TGCTGGATGCGAATGTTGTAGGTATTCACGTCGTCGTTGAAGAACTCGCGGCGATCGGCAATTCTTTCCTCGAGCTCGGAGATGCGTTTCTGGAGCTGCATGAAGTTGTTGTTAGCTTTCAGGTCCGGATAATTCTCCGAGACGGCAAATAAGGATTTCAAGGCGCCGCTGATGAGGTTGTCTGCCTGGGCCTTCTCGGCGACCGTCGTGGCTTTCATGAAGGAGGTGCGAGCTTCCACGATCATCTGGAAGGTTTTCTGCTCGTACTGCATGTAACCCTTGCAGGTTTCAATCAGCTTCGGCAGCTCGTCATGCCGCTGCTTCAGCAGCACGTCGATATTGGCCCACGCCTTATCCATGTCGTTCCGCAGGCGCACCAGGCTGTTGTAAATGGTGATGAAATACAGGAAGATCCCCACCACCACCAGAATGACTGCCAGCCCCAGCAGGATAGCCAAGCCCATACTTCACCCCTTTCCAGCTCCTCAAAACATGCCGAACCTGGCCAGCAGGATGGCCAGGCAAACGATGGCCAAGCCCGCACCTCCGAAGACGTACAGGGCCGCCCGCTTCCGCAAAGTCCCTTCAATCTCCTTCTCGCTGCGCCAGGAAATCAGGAACGTGGGCTCATTCTGGCCCTTGACCAGCAGGTTGCCGTCGTCCGCGTCGTTCGGGTGTGGATTCTCTACGCACGTCCCGGTCACATCGTACCAGTGATCAGGCAGGATGCAGTATTCCGTCAAACGATAGCGCCCAGCCGCGCTGCCACCGAAGCGGAGGCTCCCCACACCGCCCAATTGCTTCAGGGTATCGGGGAACGCAGCGCCGCCACCCGCGCCGAGTTGCGCAACGTATTCTATCAACTCGCCATCCGTGACGTAGGGGCCGGAGGGTAGGGGAAGGTTCCGTCCACCGTCGAACAGTGCCCCCAACCCTCTCCCCGCGCCTCCTCCGGTTTCGCGTCGGACAGTCCGTATCAAATCGAGCTCCGCGCCGTGCGCGTTCACCAGCACCTTGCCCGTCCCATCCCGGAGATAGAACGTCACGCCATTGATGTCGGTCTTGTAGTTTTGCCAGGACCCCCGGCCTTTAGAGTCGGTCTTCCATCGTTCAATGTCCACCTTGTAGAAGAAGCAAGGAGTCTTGGTGACCGGACTGTTCACCAACTGCTCGCCTTGGGCCTTGCCGTGAACTTCTACCAATCCCATGGCAATGCTGCGAATCGGCATCTCGGGGGTATCGGCGAGAACCCGATACTCGCGGTATTCGCGAAACCCCTTGAAGAAGCCGTAAAGGCCCGCGCCGAGGCCCAGGGCGGAGTAGAAGATGAGCTTTCCGTCGTCAGATGCCATGCGAACCCTGGAATGGCGTGCCATCCTACTCGAAGGAGCGGGGGAAGGCAAGCACGACGGAGGTGCCGCCGCGCTACCCAAGCGGGTGGGTTCTCCATTATGATGGTGGCCTTGCGGACCGATGCCCCTGCGACCGTCGAGGCAGTCGTGGAACCTTTCCGGATTCTTGAGCACCCCGCCGATGTCGGATTCGAGGCTTGGGGCGCGAAGCGGGAAGACGTATTCACCAACGCGGCGTGCGCGCTTTTCCACTTGATCGTCGAGCCGGATTCGGTCGTGCCTCGCGCGGAGGTAAGCGTTCGGGTGGAGGGTCGCGAACCCGCCGACCTCCTGGTGAACTGGCTGAGCGAGCTCCTCTATCTGCACGACGCGGAAGGCTGGTTGTTTCGCGACTTCAAGGTATCCGCGCTCGGGGACAAGTCGCTCGCCGCCGTGGCGCGGGGCGAGAAGATTGACCGTGAGCGGCACCAGTTGAAGCTTCTGGTGAAAGCCATCACCTATCACCAACTCGCCCTGGAGGAAACCTCTGAGGGCTGGCGCGCGCGGGTGTATGTGGATATCTGAACGCAGTCGAGAGTTGAGAGTTGAGGAGTTGAAAGCCAAGAAGAACCACGGCGGTCGCTTCTCCCTCGCCGGTCGCTGGCGGCGAGCCGTGCGGGAACGAGTCTTGCCCTTCCGCGCCATCCTTCCGGCCCTACGGTCCCCAACCCCCGGCCCCCGACCCCTGACCCCCGCTCTCTGCCTTCTGCTTTCTGCCTTCTGCCTCCTGCCCTCTGCTTACTGCCATCCGCCCGCCCGCGGGCTCTACGAGGTGCGCGAAGTAAAGCCCAACATTTTTGTCTGGATTGCTGAGGATGTCCTGGACCCGGACGGCGACCCGCAATTCAACCGTGCCGGGAACGCGAGCTTCATCATCACCCCGGAGGGAGTGGTGGTGGTGAACTCCACGAATACTCCCTTCCACGCGCGCGAACTGCTCTACGAAATCCGCCGGCGCACCGATCTGCCGGTGCGATACGTCATCAACACCGACTCACAGGGCGACAACATGCTGGGGAACGAGGTCTTCGTGGACCAGCAGGCCACGATCATCTCGACTTCTGTGGCGCAGGCTGAGATGCGCCAGTACGAGCGAGACCTGGCGCGGCGGCTGCGGGAAGACGAAAACTGGCGGCTGCAGGGACGGATGCGTGGCATTCATCCGACGGTGCCTGCCCAGACGTTTGACCAGGAGAGGTCGTTGCGCCTAGGCGGCCAGGAGATCCAGTTGCGGAACCTGAGCGGGGGGCATTCAGCGGGCGACGCGGTAGTGTCTCTGCCGGGCGCCAAGGTCCTCTTCCTCGGCCACCTCTATGAGAACGGCTACTTTCCTCGCCTGGCCGCGGGCGACGTGCGACGCTGGATTGAGATCCTTCGTCAGGTGGAAAGCTGGGACGCGGAGATGTACATCCCCGCTCACGGCCCGCCCGGAGACAAGCAGCAACTCGCGGAGTTTCGCCAGTTCCTCGAGTGGCTCGTCACCGAGGTCCAAGCGCGCCTTCAGCAAGGCAAATCCCTGAATGAGGTCAAGCGCGAATTGATCCCCGCGGAAATCTACCATTGGGGGGCCCGCGACCTGGCCTCGCGCGCTGTGGAAGCCGTTTACAGGCAACTCGCAGAGACACAGCCCGCCGAATAGACAGACGAAGCGGTCGGTCGGACCCAGCCAAGGAGAATGGTGATGATCTGCTCAAGAAGGGATTTTTATTTTTGGTTGCCCGCGCTGGCAGCCTCTGCGGGTTTGGCTGCCGAGAAACCTTCTTTGCCTTCGAAGACGTTTCGCTTCGAAGACCTCCCAGTTAGCACCAGCGGCGAGAACCACTTTCGTCCCATCCTGGAAGGCGCGACGCACGAGGGCCTCCGGCTCGAGGCGCATGAGACGGACCTGGCGCCGGGCGGAATGCCTCATCCATCGCATCGTCATCGGCACGAAGAGATGTTCTTGGTTCGGGAAGGGACGATTGAGGTAACGATTGCCGGACGCCGCACGCGACTGGGCCCCGGCGGGGTGGCGTTCATCGCCTCGAACGAAGAGCACGGCATTCAGAATGCCGGTTCAACACATGCGGAGTACTTTGTTCTGGGCCTGGGGAGTGATGAGTAGCGGCGGGCTTCAGCCCGCCATTTGTAGTACCAACGACCTGGCGACCTGAAGGTCGCCTCTACTCCTCCCTTACAAGAGCCCTCAAGAGACCTTGGGCAAGTGCCTGAGGGCTTCCTTGATTTTCTCTTCCGGATGCTCGTAATCCAACAGTTCGCCAGCAAAGTACTTGTCGTAGGCGGCCATATCGAAGTGACCGTGGCCGCTCAGATTGAAGAGGATGGTTTTCTCTTTCCCCTCCTCCTTGGCCATCAGGGCTTCCTCGATGACGCAGGCGACCGCGTGAGAGGTCTCCGGAGCCACTATCGTTCCTTCAGCCCGGGCAAAGGTGATCGCCGCTTCAAAGCACTTCAGTTGCGGGTAGCTGACGGCTTCCACGACGCCCTCGCGGTGCAGCAAACTGACCAGCGGCGCCATGCCGTGGTAGCGCAGGCCGCCGGCGTGAATCCCCACCGGGATGAAATCGTGCCCCAGCGTATCCATCTTCAGCAGCGGAGTTGTGCCGCTCTTGTCGCCGAAATCGTAGGCGTACACACCCTTGGTCATGGTGGGGCAGGCCGCCGGCTCGACGGCGATGAGGCGGATGTTCTTTCCGGCGGCTTTGTGCGGAACAAACGGGAAGGCGATGCCGGCAAAATTGCTTCCGCCGCCGCAGCAGCCCACCACGATGTCCGGAAACGCTCCGGCGAGCTTCATCTGGGCAATGGCTTCCTGGCCGATGATCGTCTGGTGGAGCAGCACGTGGTTGAGGACGCTCCCTAAAGAGTAGTTCGTGTCCTTGCGATGCGCGGCGTCCTCCACCGCCTCGCTGATGGCGATGCCCAGGCTGCCCGGGCAGTCAGGGTCCTCGGCCAGGACCTTGCGCCCCGCCTCCGTCTGGTCGCTCGGAGAAGGAATGCAGGTGGCGCCCCAGCATTCCATCATGGTGCGGCGATGCGGTTTCTGAAAGTAACTGCATTTCACCATGTACACCATGCATTCCATGCCGAAGACGTTGCAGGCGAGAGCTAACGCGCTGCCCCACTGGCCGGCGCCGGTCTCCGTGCAGAGCCGCTTGATGCCCTCCACTTTGTTGTAGTAGGCCTGCGCAACCGAGGTGTTTGGCTTGTGGCTTCCCGCCGGAGAGACTCCTTCGTGCTTGTAGAAGATCTTCGCCGGAGTGCCCAGCGCTTCCTCGAACCGCCGGGCGCGGAACAAGGGCGTCGGGCGCCAGAGCCGCAATATGTCGAGGACGGGCTCGGGAATGGGGATGGTCGGCGAGGCCGAGACCTCCTGCTCGATCAGCCCCATAGGGAAAATCGCCGCCAAATCACTCGGGCTGGCCGGCTGGCCCGTGGCCGGGTTCAAGGGAGGAGGCAGGGGGGCCGGCAAATCCGGAATGACGTTGTACCAAGACTTGGGCAGTTCCTGTTCCGGCAGGAGGAATTTATAGTGGCTCATGAGCTCTCTCCGTTTCGTCCATCCAGCGGCTCTGAAACGCGCACCCAGCCGGGCCGGCTCTACTTGAAAGGCCAGCCACAAGCCGAGGCAGCAATCTCGTTTTTCAGGACCATGCTAAGTTTCGAGCGCCTTCCGGCAGTACGCGAAGCTCTTCTTCACTTCGGCGACGGTATCCAGGCCTGCCTTTCCCTCTCCGTACTCGTACTCGATGTTCGCCGGAATCTTCCAGCCCTCGTCACGCAGCAAGCGCAATACGTCGACAATGGGAGTGTCGCCCTCGCCAAAGGGCAGATTAGCGCCGTGATTCTTCTTCCGATCCTTCAGGTGGAGTACGTTGATCCGCGTGTGGTGCTCGCGGATGTAAGCCACGGGATCGCCGCCCGCGGCCACAAAGTGCCCGATGTCCAGGTTCACGCCGATGTACTGTGATGCCCCTTGCATGGCGCGGGCAAACGTCTCCGGCGTCGAGAACTCATCGGGCATGTTCGTCTGGTCGTGCCCGTGGAAGCCCACCATGATTTTGTATTTTTGGGCGTACTGGTCCACGCGCGGCGCCACGCTCACGGTGGCCGAGGCGGTGATGTTCTCTACTCCCAGCTCCTTCGCCATTTCGAAGCCGCGCTCGATCTCCGCGTCCGTCATCTCCCGGCGGAAACTGAAGTTGTAGGCGTAGAGCAGCACGCCGGCGCGGTCGAACTTCTCGCGTATCTCGTGGAAGTGGCTGAGGGGCGCGGTGAGCCGCCAATTCTTGAGCTCCGTCCACTTCATGTTACGGGGCTCCACGTGGCCCTGCCAGAGCTCGCACTCGCCCAGGCCCACCTCCCGGAACCCTTCGATGCAAGCCTCCAGCGGCCGATCGCGAAACGAATAGCTTTGCGCGCCAATCTGCACTCCCCGAATCACTGAGTTGATTTTCTCTTGGCCGAACAGCGGCTGGCGCGGTACCAGCAAACCGGCGCAGCCTGCCAGTAGAACCTTTCCCGCATCACGACGAGAAATCGGTGTCATAACCCCTCCTAAGCTCTTCTCCGAAGCTGCGGCGCAAGTATAAGCACGGCCCCACCCTCTGGCAAGCCCCGTCCCAATCTGCCGACGCTCACCGATCCAATCGTAGGTCACACTGGCCCACCCGTTGAGCCAACGATTTGACAGGCTCCCTACCTGCGCGTAGCATCAAGAAAAGAGTATGAGCCGCCGAGACAGCGCCACACTCGAACTGACCTGCCCTTGCTGCGGCGCCCGCCTCAAGGTGGACACTGAGCTCGGCAAGGTGCTCCACCACACGCCGCCGCCCAAGCACACCAAGCCGCCCGATTTCGACCACGCCGCCCAGCTCCTGGAGAAGGAGAAGGCGCGGCGCGAAGCTCTCTTCAAGCAGAGCTCGGAGGATGAGAAGCTCAAGTCTCAACTGCTGGAACGGAAATTCGAAGAGGCCTTGAAGAAAAGCAAAGACGAACCCCTCACTCCGCCCACACGCGATATCGATCTGGACTGAGGGTCAAATCCCCGGTCTCAGGCTTGGCGCAGGCCATCCGAGACCGCTTCACGAGGTAACACACAAGTAACATCTCCGACGGTGACGAGGAGAGACTGACCTATCGCTCGCCCATTTAAGAAATGCCAGCGTGGGCGCGAATCTGCCTCAGGTTGTAGGGCATCCTGATAAGTTGTTGATATGCGGACACTTATCAGCTTCGCTGAGTTTCTCAACACTTGCTGATTCTAAAGAACTTATCAGCTTTGTTTTCTTTTTCAAAAAATCAAGTGATTGATTTTCCAGGACTTATCAGGTTTGTTTTTTTTCAAGGGTATAGGGAATTCGCACGGTTGGCGGTCCGCCACGTTCGGGCGGATTTGCACATCCGTCAACATTCCGAAAAAACCGCACCGATGGCGAAACGCGTTCCGATGGCTCGCCACAGCAAGTTCCGCCGCTACGGCCCAA
>JBEKCQ010000174.1:0-7954 GCA_050014795.1 Terriglobia bacterium
CTGCTTGCCGAAATCGGAGAATCTATCCGCTTTGATCTCGAATACGATACGCTTCGCCTTGAACCCGCACTTGGCGTGGCCCCTCCCGGCGCAGGAAAGAGCCGCCCCGCTTCCAGTGTCGCAGAATGCCGCGGAATCCGCTCCGGCGCTCGCAGAGCGTCGCCACTTTAGCTTATCCCCCGCATAAAAACTTCTGATTTCCATTACTCCACGCGAGGCGAGCAAAATGTTGGTCGATCTCGGGCGAGTGTCGTTTCTGCAAAGTCGGCTCAGGGCACAACTTCCAACGACTCAGAGAAATGGGCAAGAAATCTCCAAGTCGCGTCGGACTCCACCATCGAGAAGAGCACGACGCCTGCGGTGTCGGCTTCGTAGCTCAGCTTGATGCCCCGCCTTCGCACCGCGTGGTGGAGCAGGCCCTGGAGTGTCTGGGCCGCCTGACGCACCGGGGCGGCGTGGACGCCGACGGTGCGAGCGGCGACGGCGCCGGCATCTCCACGCAACTCCCCACGGCTTTTTTTGCCCGCGAAGCGCGCCGGCTGAACTCCAGTTTCAATCCCGATTGGAAGATCGCGGTGGGCGTCTTCTTCCTGCCGCCCGACGGCTTGGCGCGGGCGCGCGCCATGTTCATCGCTGAAGAAGCGGTGCGCAATCGTGGTCTATATGTGGCGGGCTGGCGCCAGGTTCCTCTGGAGGAGAAGGCGCTGGGCCCGCAGGCTCGCGAGACTCAGCCGGCTATCTGGCACCTGCTCATTGCCCAGCCTGCGGACCAGGAACGCGAGTTCGAGCAGCTTCTCTACCTGGCGCGCAAGGAGATCGAGCGCCGGCTCCTGGAAGCGAAGATCGAACGCTGCTACATCCCTTCGTTCTCTTCCCGCAATATCGTGTACAAGGGCCTGCTCGCGCCTTTGCAGCTCGGCGTTTTCTATCGCGACCTGAGCGATCCGCAGTTTGTCACTTCCGCGGCGCTCTTCCACCAGCGGTACAGCACCAACACGTCGCCCAGTTGGTTCCTGGCCCAACCCTTCCGCCTGGTGGCACACAACGGCGAGATCAACACGCTCCTCGGCAACCGCAACTGGATGCGGGCGCGCGAAGCGGTGCTGGCGCATCCCATCTGGGAAAACGATGTCGAATGGTTGAAGCCCGTTATCCAGCCCGGCGGCAGTGATTCGGCGAGCTTTGATAATGCGCTGGAATTGCTTACCCGCTCCGGCCGGACCGTCCAGCACGCGCTGCTGATGATGATCCCGGAAGCGTGGGAAAGCTCCGTGGAGATTCCCGCTGACGTCAAAGCCTTCTACCACTACCACTCCTGCCTGATGGAACCCTGGGACGGCCCGGCGGCCATGGCCTTCCTCGACGGCAATCTGGTGGGCGCAGCGCTCGACCGCAACGGCTTGCGGCCGGCGCGCTACACCATCACGCGCGATGGTTTGGTGGTGCTGGGTTCCGAGGTCGGGCTGCTGCCCATCGAGCCGGAACGCGTGAAGGAGAAGGGGCGGCTGGGTCCCGGGCAGATCTTCCTGGTGGACCTTGAGCATCACAGGGTTTTCCAGAACGAGCAGGTGAAGCGGCAGGTTTCGCACGGGCGCAAGTACCGCAAGTGGATTACCCGCAACATGGTCTTCTCCCCACGCCTCAAGCCGACGGAGACCGCACTGGCTGGGCCCGATGGTGCGAGCCAGGCGATGGCGGGGCGCGACCGGGCGTTGTTTGTAGCGGTGCAGCGCGCCGCGGGCTACACCGAGGAAGATGTCGAACTGCTCCTCAAGCCTATGGCGGTCGAGAAGAAAGAGCCCATCGGTTCGATGGGCGACGACACGCCGCTCGCGGCCCTGTCGCATCGGCCCCGGCCCATCTATCACTACTTCCGGCAGATGTTCGCGCAGGTCACTAACCCGCCCATCGACCCGCTGCGCGAGTCGTTGGTGATGTCGCTCAACTTGTATCTCGGGCCACGCCATTCGGTGCTGGTGGAGACGCCCGAGCACGCGCGCATGATCCGCCTCGAGTCGCCGTTCCTGTTCGACGACGAACTGGAGCAACTGAAGGCGCTCGGCGCCGGTCAATTCAAACCCGCTGTGATCTCCACGCTCTTCGAGGTGAGGCAGGGACCAGACGGCATGACGCGGGCGCTCAACCGCATGGTGTGCGAGTGCGCGGCGGCAGTGACGCGCGGCAGTTCTATCCTGATTCTGAGCGATCGGAGTGTGGACGCCAAGCATGCCGCCGTGCCGATGCTCCTCGCCGTGGGCGCGGTGGTCGAAGAATTGATTGCCGAGGGCGTGGGCAACAAGGCTGACTTGGTGCTGGAGACCGCCGAGGCGTGGGAGGCGCATCACTTCGCCTGCCTGATTGGTTACGGCGCGGCGGCGGTAAACCCGTACGTGGCGCTGGAAATCGTGGCCGACCTCGCGCGACGCGGCGAGCTGGGTGAGCGGTCGGTGGCCGAGGCGCTGGGCAACTTCCGCGGCGCTGTGGAAACCGGGCTGAAGAAGATTCTGTCGAAAATGGGCATCTCCACGCTGGCCAGCTATCAGGGCGGAAAGTTTTTCGAGATCATCGGGCTGGACGCCGACGTGGTCGAGAAGTTCTTCCCCGACACGCGCTCGCTGGTCAGCGGCCGGAAACTGGTGGACCTGGCTAACGATGTCCTCGACCGCCACCGCGCCGCGTTCGGGACGCCTGCCGGCAGACTCGACTTCGCTGGCTTCTACCGTTTTCGCAAGGACCATGAACGCCACGCCTTCTCGCCCGACGTTGTCCGTAACCTTCAGAAGACCGCGAAGGAAAACAGCGCGGAGGCATATCGCGACTTTGCGCAGGAGGTGGACCAGCGGGAGCCGCTCACACTGCGCGACCTGCTGCGCTTCCGCACCGCCAAGCCTGTGCCGCTCGAGGAAGTGGAGCCCGTCGAAGCGATCTGGAAGCGGTTCACCACGCAAGCTATGTCGCTCGGCGCGCTGAGCCCCGAAACCCAGCGCACGCTGGCCATCGCCATGAATCGCATCGGGGCGAAGTCGAACACCGGCGAGGGCGGGGAAGACGCCGAGGTTTACATCGAGCTCGCCAATGGCGACTCCGCTGCCCACAAAATCAAGCAGGTGGCCTCGGGACGTTTCGGCGTGACGCCGGAGTACTTGGTGCGTGCCGAACAACTCGAAATCAAAATGGCGCAAGGCTCGAAGCCCGGAGAAGGCGGCCAGTTGCCCGCACACAAGGTGACGCCGCTCATCGCGCGGGTCCGCCGGGCGGTCGAAGGCATTGCGCTGATTTCGCCGCCGCCGCATCACGACATCTACTCCATCGAAGACTTGGCGCAACTCATCTACGACCTGCGGGAAATCAACCCGCGCGCCGAAATTTGCGTCAAGCTGGTTTCACAGGCAGGAGTGGGCACCGTGGCGGCGGGCGTGGCCAAGGCTAACGCCGATGTGATCCTCATCAGTGGGCACGATGGCGGCACGGGCGCTTCGCCGCTCAGCTCCATGAAGAACACGGCCTCCCCGTGGGAGATGGGCCTGGCGGAAGCTCATCAGGCGCTCGTGGCCAACGGTTTGCGTGAGCGCGTACGCCTGCGCGCCGACGGCGGGTTGAAAACCGGTCGGGATGTAGTGATCGCGGCCCTGCTGGGGGCCGACGAATTCGGTTTCGGGACAGCGGCACTCGTGGCGCTGGCTTGCGTGATGGCGCGGCAATGCCACTTGAATACGTGCCCCGTCGGCGTGGCGACGCAGCGCGAGGACCTGCGGAAACGCTTTCCCAACGAGCCCGAGCGTTTAGTCAACTTCTTCCGGCACGTCGCGGAGCACGTGCGTGAGCTTCTGGCGCAACTGGGATTTCACTCGCTCGATGAGATCGTGGGCCGCACCGACCTGCTGGCCCCGATTACTTACCGTGTTCCAGGGCGCCGCGGACAGCTCGATTTGAAACCGATCCTCTACCGGCCTGACCTGGGAGCGAGACCCCACGCGAGAGGGCGGCAGGCGACGCGTCACCTGGACGAACTGGCGCTGAAAATGTGCGAGGACGTGAAGGTACCGCTCCACGAGGGCACGTCGATTGTGCGCGAGTATCCTATTCGCAACACGAATCGGACCATCGGCGCGCGGCCGGCAGGGGAAGTCGCGCTGCGCCACGGCAACCGAGGCTTGCAGGGCGCGAGCGCGGAGTTCCGCTTCAGCGGCAGTGCCGGGCAGAGCTTCGGCGCGTTCCTCACGGGGGGCCTACGTCTGGTCCTGGATGGAGACGCCAACGACTACGTGGGCAAGGGCATGGGCGGCGGGGAAATCATTATTCGGCCACCTAAAGGGAGCCGCTTCGAGTTCCACCTGAACACCATCATGGGGAACGCCGTGCTCTACGGCGCCACGGGCGGCACCCTGTTTGCCGCCGGCCGCGCAGGCGAGCGCTTCGCGGTGCGCAACAGCGGCGCGACAGCCGTCGTCGAGGGCACGGGTGACCACGCCTGCGAGTACATGACCGGCGGCGTGGCCGTCATCCTGGGCGAGACGGGACGAAACTTTGGCGCCGGCATGACCAACGGCGTTGCCTTCGTCTATGACGCCAGCGGCAGGTTCGAGCACCGTTACAACCCGGAACTGGTCGCCATTGAGAGGATCATCGAACCGGAAGATTCACAGCTTCTGCGCCAACTCATCTTCCGCCACCTGGAAAAGACCGGCAGCGACCGCGCGCGCGGAATCCTCGATGGTTGGTCCGAAAGCCTCCTGCATTTCTGGAAAATCGAACCCCGGGCCAAGCCCAAGACCGCTCCATCCCGCACTGCACAGGTCTTTTCCGCTGAACCGGCGAAGGTGTGATGTGCCAGCGCCTGGGAGTGTGACGCCTCGGCGCAGGCGTCGGGCACGAAAGAAGGCTCCGCGATTCCGGAGGGCCTTCGACCAATTCAACGTGAGGGCCTCAGCTGGTTTGGCTTCAGTGGCGGGTCGACACCGCTAGCCTCGCGCTCTTCCCCGGTCCAGCGGATGACACCGGTTTCGTTGCTGAAGTACTTCAGCACTCCCCCCTCGAAATGGGCGGGATGCGCGTGGATGGTGTAGCCCGAGATTCGTCCTGCCGGGGCGGCCGTGCCAGGCCCGTAGACAAAAACGTAAGAATTCTTCTGCCCCCCCGCCAATTGCTCGTCAATGCATTCATCCCCCGCAGGTCCCATCTGGGCCAAGCTAGCGGGGTAGCCGCGCTCTGGGTGCCGGGCGGCGAAGCGGGCGGCACATGTATGGATCTGTCTGATCGAACGGACCGCCCGTGCCTCGTTGCCTCGTGGGTTATATCCCATGAGTGGCAACGTGAAGGCACCCAGCAGTCCGATGAGCACAATGAAGCCGACTGCCTCGAGGATGCCCTTGAGCAGCGCTCGTGCATCGCCCTTCTCTCTGCTCATCGAGTAATAAGCCTTGATTGCGCTCACTGCCAGCAGGCCCTGAGTCAGACATACAATCAGACACAACAATAAGGCCAAGAAGTCCTCGGTCCCCATCCACTTCGCCTGGCTCATCGCGCTCAGAGCGTGTATCGCGCTCGGAGATGTGGTGAGAAAAACGAGCACCGCCCAACTCCCCGCCAGCGCCAGCCCCCTTTTCTCCACCACAAGCCACAGGCGGTAAAGGACCATTGCGTAGGGAACGGCCGCCCCAAGAACCGTCACGACTGACCACACCAGGAATGAACCGATGACATCGCGTTCGACGATTACGTAAACCAGTGTTCCGGCCAGGAGCAACAGGGAAAGCAGTGTGGTGAGTCTCACCACCTGACACCAGCGCCGGCCAATCGCGGGTATAGACG
Source organism: Terriglobia bacterium (assembly GCA_050014795.1). Lineage (GTDB taxonomy): Bacteria > Acidobacteriota > Terriglobia > UBA7540 > UBA7540 > JALHUF01. The sequence continues at coordinate 5,812 of JBEKCQ010000174.1, forward strand.
AAGCTATGTCGGGGGTCCTCACCTTAGGGCACGCTTCCTCTTGGGCGACATCGCCGCTTGGGTGGCGGGATTATACACCTGGCGGTCGGTCTTGAGTACGCGGCGATGGGCAACTGAAGTGGAAGGGCCGTCAGGTCACCCGGCGAATCTCGTGCCACGAGCATCGTTACGCCGTGGCGGGGGATACGCGGAAGTCGGGGAAGACTTTAACGGCGCTGGTGATGGAATTGGAGACCAGGCAGCCTTTATGGGCGCTGTCGAGGAGTTCGCGGGCGCGCTCGACATCCGCCTGGGACTTCACGGTGATGTGCGGGTGCAGGATGACTTCGGTGAAGCGGTATTTCCCCTCGACATTCTCCAGCACGCCCTCGGCGGCGCTTTCGTAGGCCGCCAACTCCAGTCCCTGGTGTTGAGCGAAGGCCAGGAAGGTCATCAACGTACACATGTTGATGGAGGCCACGAACATGTCCTCCGGCGTCCAGAAACCTGCCTCCCCTTTGAATTCCGGCGGGCTGGAGACCTCGATGTCGGGTTTGCCCGCTGACGAGATCACCGCGCGGCGGCCCGACTTCCAGCGTACGTCGGTTTGGTAGCGAAAGACTTTGTAGGCTTTCTTCGGTTCCATGCCGACCTCCAAATCCCCTTCCCATCTGTGGGCGCATAGCCGTGCACCCCTGTGAGTTACCGCTTGGGGCCGCCGTCCTGCGGCCCCAGCCGCCAGAATCAGCCGCCATCAAGAGGGGCGCTGGGTTTGCGTGCTTCCGCGCGCAGGCGGCGCAGTGCCGCCCGAAACTCTCGCTTGCTAGGAAGTGTGACGGCCCCCCTGGCGCAATCCTCGGCGCACGCGTCGCAACCGGGGGCGCAACTGTAGGGGCGGGCGACCACCGGCCGGCCGGTTTCCTTGTGCCAATCGAAGACATCGTTCGGACAGAAGAGCAGGCACCGCAAGTCGGAGACGCAGATGTCATAATCGATCGTGGGAAACCAGGGAAGCTTCCGAATCGGTGACTCAGACATCAAGGACTCCTCTCGATCTTGGGCGACTCATCCGCCGCAGGTCTATGCCGCCTTTGAAGCAAGCGATTCCGAGTCCGCCTCCGCAGCGCGAGCGGCCGGTGCCACGTCGGACCAGAAGGCATAAGATTTCAGCCGGCCCGACCTCCCATACTCGCCGAGCCTTTCCAGGTCAGCTTGGAGGGCCTGCGACAACGGCAGAAGCTCGCGCAAGAGGGACTGCACGGCAGGGGCGAGTGGGCCGTCATCGGCAAGGGAGTAGCACACGCGCGGGCCCTCCCGCTGGTCTCGAACCACTCCCACTTTCCGCAGATACGCCAAGTGCCTGGAAATAAAGGGCTGAGACAAGCTCAGAACGGTCTGGAGGTCACACACGCAGACGCCACAATGCGACAAAACGTTCACAATTCGCAGCCGGCTTGGGTCTGCCAGTGCCTTAAGCACCTTGGCCAACTGGGTCATTTAGCCCTCCACGTATATGGCTGAGCATATATGGTGCCGAAACTCGGGCCTTCGGAATCCACGGGTGGGGCGCTGCCCTCGGCTGCCCGCCTAGAAGGCGGCCGCTACCGTAGCGGCGACTTTCTTGGGTCGGCAGGGTGTGTGCTTGCCAAGTTGGGCTGGGTGAAGTATTCTGCGCGCGCTTTGACCGAGACCCTTACATTGTGAGCGCCATGAGCGAACCCCAGAATGAAACACGCAGTGCCTCTGAATCCGGCGTTGCGCAACCGCAACTCCACCGCAAGCTCGGAATCCTGAACGCTACATCTATCAACATGTCGAACATGATCGGCATCGGACCGTTCATCACGGTTCCACCGATCCTGGCGACGCTGGGTGGCCCGCAGGCGCTGCTCGCCTGGTTCGCGGGCGCGATTATCGCCATTGCCGACGGCCTGGTGGTCTCGGAACTCGGGGCATCCTTGCCCAGTTCGGGAGGTGCCTACGTCTTTTTGCGTGACAGCTATGGCCGCGAGCGCTGGGGCAAGCTGATGGCGTGGATGTTCATCTGGCAATTCCTCTTCTCGGGCACCCTGGAGATCGCTTCGGGCAGCATCGGTATGGTGCAATACCTCAGCTACATATGGAAGGGCCTGGGCCAGCACCCCTGGGGCATCAAGTTCATGGC
>JBEKCQ010000175.1:0-6794 GCA_050014795.1 Terriglobia bacterium
GCTGCCCGGCAGCGCGGGCACCAGGTGGCCCAGAAATTGAGCAGCACAACCTGCCCCTTATAGTCCGCCAAGTCCAACCTCTGCCCGGAAAGGTCAACGAGTGAGAATGCGGGAGCCAGAGGATGTTCATCGCCGGCTGACGCCTCGGAAGTTGTTGGCGGCGGGGTCGTAGGGGTGGCAGCAGGAGACTGCGAACTTGAGGCCTGTCCTTGATTGCTGGCGGGCGGAGCAGGTGGAGTAGCCACGGTTGCCGGCTGGACTTTCGCCCCGGCTTTTTGCAGCGCCTCAATGACGATGTCGTCGGCGCCGGCGTCGTGGAACCTCTTGGCGAGGTCCGGGGTCATGCGGAAATCGACGCCCCGCTGCTCGATCAGCGTCAGCATTTTCTCCGTCGTCGCCCCGCCGAGCAGGAGCAAGGTGACATCGTCCTGGCTGAGGGGCTTATCGGCGGCCCGCATCGTGCCCATGGTCAGGCACACCAGAATCAACACTCCAATTGCTGCCCCTGCTCGCTTCGCCACAGTTCGATCACCTTTCTTGATGCAGGCCATCTTGAGCCCGGGAGTCTCTGCCGAGGCACCAGCCCTATTAGGGATAGAGTCCAACACGCTGTCAGGAGTTGTATCCGTGGAACTCCCGCGGGAGCGGCGTCGGCGCGCTGCAAGAGCACGTTGGGCAGGACGCACAAGCCCACCTTTCCAGACCGCAAAGCCTGAGGAGATTCTCTCCCGGCCGCCGCAACTGGAGAGTGAAGGGAGGGCTGGTTCCCTTAGCGCGCCCGCCGCCGGTTCTTCAGCCGCATCTGGCGAAGCTTCCGCCGGCTGCGTTTGGGCTTGGAAATTGCAAACGTGGTGCTGCCCACGCGGCGAACCTTCCAGACTTCCGGTAGGGGCGCCTTGGGTTCCGTCACCATCAATCCTCCGCCAATCTCTCGTGTCTTCGGTACCAGCAGAATTATACAGGATATTTGACAGAGACAAAGCTACAAGCCCACGCGCAGCGTCTTGCCGTGTCCTTCATGTCGTTCCCTAAACCCCCACCGGCAAAGATGCGATTCCCCTGGCCATCGTTTCACCTACTTCGTTCTCCCTCACCGCCCTGATTTGTCTGCTATGATGGGCCGACCCGCGGGGGAGGAAGACGCCCTTTCTTGCCACCCCTAGCATGTCTCTCTGGAGGTGCATACCATGCGGACGCGCTACTTGAGTCTTTGCTTGGCTCTCGTGCTTTCTGGTTCGCTCGCGAATACCCCCCTGCTGCGCGGGCAGCAATTGGAGCAGGCCTCGCCGGACTTCTGGAAGGTGGTCGATAAAGACACCCGCGTCGAAAAGGTTGCCGGAGGCTTTCAGTTCACCGAAGGGCCGGTGTGGAACCCGGCCGGGTTCCTGCTCTTCAGTGACATTCCGGCCAACCAGATCGTCAAGTTTGTTCCGGGCGCTGCCCCTGCGGTCTTCAGGACCCCCAGCGGGAACTCGAATGGCCTCACCTACGACCGTTCCGGTCGACTGGTGATGTGCGAGCACAGCAACCGCCGCATCGCGCGCCTGGAACCCGACGGCGCGGTCAGCGTTCTCGCCGGGAGCTACGATGGAAAAGCCCTCAACAGCCCTAACGACATCGTGGTGCGCTCTGATGGCACGATCTACTTCACCGATCCGCCTTACGGCGTCCCCCCGGGCCAGAAGCAGGAATTGCCTTTCCAGGGCGTGTACAAGATTTCGCCCGACGGCAAACTGACGTTGCTGGCTCAGGATTTCGACCGCCCCAACGGCATCGGCCTGTCGCCCGATGAGAAAACACTTTACGTCGATGATTCCGCGCGGCTGCATGTCCGCGCTTTTGATCTGGCGAACGATGGAAGCATTTCGAATGGGCGCATCCTATGCGAACTGAAATCACCGCGCCCGGGCGTTCCCGACGGACTGAAGGTGGATCGGGAGGGGAATCTCTACGTGGCAGGCGCGGGCGGGGTTTGGGTCTTCGACAGGACCGGCAAGCACCTGGGAACCATCGTCATGCCGGAGCTGCCAGCGAATTGCGCTTGGGGCGACGACGATTTTCGGACGCTCTATTTGACGGCGCGGACTGGACTTTACAGGATCCGGCTGAAAATCCCCGGCTTCATCACGTATCCAACAACTGGAAAGCGCTAGTCGCCGAGGCGGGAAGGCAGCATTCCCTGGCTATCGTTTCGACGCGGGCAGCCACGAGCCAAACACGCTGGTAAACCACTGCTCCAGGGTCGCGGCGTCCTCCAGAACTTCCGGAATCGGCCGGTCGCGAAACTTGTTTCCGATTCCCACCTGCAAGGCCAGAACGGCGAAGCCTCGCCGATTACTCCACAGCAGTCTCCCCTGCGAATCCCACAGCTTCAGGACGACCGTCGCGGCAGGAACCTGACCCTGCGGAGGAAGCGGAGAAAGGATGGCCAAGGCCCGGGAAGGCTTGCCGGAGACCGCCTGCCGGGCCCCATCCCACTCGGCCACCTGGGAACGGAATTTGACCTGCACTCGCTCGATGGTCGCCTCCAGCACGGCATCCGCACGAGCCTCAGAGGCCACTTTGCGAATGAGATTGCCCTGCGGCTGAACGTAGGCCGCCAGGTCCACGTTGCCGGTAGAGGGATCGATAATATCCAGGGTAGAGTCGGATTTTCGTGCCCGGCGACGAATCTCCTCCGCCAGCATGGGAGGCGCGACAAACCAACCCAGGCGAGATTCCAGGAACTTCCCCATCGCGGTGAAGAGGCCGTCGGCTTGACCGACGTTGTCGGTGGGCAGGATGATCAGTTTCTTGATTTGGCTCCGGAACTGGCTGGGTGAAACAAAGGAATTCTCCAGGGGGTACTCGAGCCACTGGAGAGAGTTGGCTCCGTCCCCGGAGAAATACCAGGCCGTGACCTGGGAGCCCACGGCCACCTTCTCCGTAAAGTCGTCCACGGTCTGAACCGTGACCTCGACTCCTTTTCCCCCACGGATCGTGACGCGGTTGGGCTCAACCTCGGTGGTGAGGCCGACAATCACGCGCGGCTTGGGCTGCTTTTCGCCCGCTTGACTGGCGGCAGAGAAGCTCGGGAGCAACGCGACCCACACCAACCCGCACAATCCCAGGCGCCAGGCCGCCTGCTTCTTGCCTGTGCGCGCATGTACGACGCCCTTTGACAATTGCCTCCCTGTGGCTCCCCGAAACGTGGGCGCTCGCGGCGAGCTTCTGCCAACCGCGAGCCCGTTCTAAACGCTCCGCCGATTGAAGACCCACGCCCAAGTAGACTGGCTACTTCAGCTCCAGCCAGTATCGGCCCATATACAGCCGAGCGGCTCCCCCATCCTTGCTCACAACCACCTGCAGAGGCTTCGGGGTTTTGACTCCCGCATCCTTCTTGGTGGCGCACTCGGCGACTTTCTCGCCGGCTTGGTTGTAAAGGAAGAACTTGCCGTCTTCGTTGCTGGTGGCAGGAACTTTGGTGTACCCAAAGCCGTAGCTGCCCACGCTGACCACAGTCCCGCAAAGAGAGAGGTTGCCCTCAGTGATTAGCATTCCTTCGTACTTCTGCTGGATCTGCGAGCTGTATCCCGTCGTGTCGAGCCCCGCAAATATGGCGAGGGCGCCCGCGGGTGTCTTCACCAGGGCCGCATTGCGCGGTTGCGTCGGGATGTGATTGCCCTCCAGGTAGAAATCTCCGGGCAGCGCCTTCTTGAGCTCCTCGGCGGTCAACACCTGAAAGCCACCCTGAGCAAGCACGTTGCCTGACCAGACGGCCAGCACCGCCAGAGTCAAAACCAACCAGATAGCAGCACGGACTCTCTTCATCGCTTTTCCTCCTTGCCTGAGTTCCCGGGACAACGTACGAGGGCCCAGGTTGCAAGTTAATAGGCGAAGTCTATCATGAAAACCGGCGGGCCGCCCGGCGCAGGAGCGTCAATGCCCCTACTGATTAGGGCTGGCGAACCTGCTATATTACCCGCTCCCGGAGGTTCATATGGTTGCACCACGAGCCAGGCGTGCATCGAGGTTCGCAGTAGGCACAATCATCCTGCTGGCATTAACGCCGGCGCTTGGGATGCCCGCGCCGCAGGCGTCTCCGCAGAGCTATCCCGCGGTGGGACAAGCTCCCCGCTCCGAGCTTCGCCTGCCCGGACTGAAGGCGCCCGTCGGGGTTTACCGCGATACTTACGGCATCCCGCACGTTTACGCCGCGTCCACGGAAGACGCTTACTTCGCGCTGGGCTTTCTCCACGCCACCGATCGGCTGTTTCAGATGGAACTCTTTCGCCGGAGAGCTTCCGGGACGCTCGCCGAGGTCTTCGGCAAGTCGATGCTGGAAGACGACATCTTTGTCCGCCAGATCGGCATCCGCCGCAGCGCCGAGGGAGCTTGGAGAAGTCCGCGCCTGGAGACCAAGCTCAAGATGGAGATTGTGGCGTACTGCGCGGGGGTCAACGCCCGCCTGAGGGAACTCGAAGGGCGCCCTCTTCCCGAGCCCTTTCGCAGCCTCGGCATCACCCCAACACCCTGGACGCCCGTGGATGCGCTGGCTTTCGTAAAGTACATGGGCTGGGACCAGTCCGGCACCGATACGGATGTGTGGATGGGAATGCTGGTTCAGAAGTTGGGGCGCGAGACCGTCGAGGAACTGTTCCCGCTGGACCGTCCCTATGAGATCCCCACTGTAGCGGCGGTCGGTGAGCATCGGTCGGCGGTCGCGGCACGACCCCCAGAACACGCCTCGGCGGGTACCCACCGTCGCCACGGATTTCCCGAGGGCTATGAGCAGGCCGCGAAGGAACTGCATCGAAGGTTCGTCAGCGGCCGCTTTGGAAGCCAGTTCGCCTTCGGCAGCAACAACTGGGTGATCGACGGAACTAAGTCAGCCACCGGCAAGCCCCTGCTGGCCAACGATCCGCACCTGGGTTTTTCGTTGCCGGCGATCTGGTACGCCGCGCACCTGGTGGCCCCCGGCCTCAATGTAATGGGCGTGACCTTCGCGGGCTTCCCCTACGTCGTTATTGGACACAACCACCGCATTGCCTGGGGCCTGACGGACATGCAGGCTGATGCCGTGGACTATTTCATGGAGAAGATGGACGACCAGCACCCTCACCAGTATTTCTACAAGGGAGCCTGGCGTGAAACCGAACGCCGCGTGGAGGAGATCCCCGTCCGCGGAGAACAGGCCCGGCGAGTGGAGATCGAATCCACGATCCACGGGCCGCTGGTGACGAGCCATGGTGTCCGGCTGGCGCTCGCCTGGACGGGCCTCGGCCCCACACTGGACGTCATGGCCCTGGCCCACTTCTCGACCGCCAGGAATGTCACGGAGTTCAAAGCGGCGCTCAAGGACTTGACGGTGCCGGCGCTCAACGTCGTGTATGCGGACGCGGACGGCAACATCGCCATCGCTCCTCACGGCGCGTTGCCCATCCGCAAACGTGGCAACGGCCGCTGGCCCGTGGACGGCTCCTCGGGCGACTATGACTGGGTGGGCACCATCCCCGACGAGCAGCTCCCCTTTGCGCTCAATCCTCCCGAGCATTACCTGGCATCCGCCAACGGACGTCCCCATCCGGTGGGATATCCTTTCTACCTCGGCTGGATGTGGGACCCGAGCTACCGGACGCGGCGCATCCACGAACTCCTCAGCCAGCACGACCGCATCACGGTGGAACAAATGGAGGCGTTTCAAATGGACGCGCACGACGCGGCCGCCGAGGCATTCGTGCCCGTACTCGTAGCGGCCTACGACCGCAAGCCCTTCGGCGGAGAATCGGTGAGGAACGCCATCGAGGAACTTCGCCACTGGAACTTTGAAGCCACACCCGACAGCGTGGCACCCACGATCTGGTGGACGTGGTTCCAGAAATACCGCGAGGCAGTCTGGCAGGACGATTTCGACGCCGCGGGCGTCGAGGTGTGGCCCGGAGCCTGGGGCTTCAGCGGCACGAACGAACGCTTTCCGCCCGTCGAAGTCCTGGAGTACCTGACGCGGGAGAATCCGACGTCCCCTTGGTTTGACGATGTCCGAACCCCGGAGAAGGAGACTCGCGACGACATTATGTCCGCGAGCCTTGTGTCCGGAATCGAACAGTTGGAGAGAAAAATCGGAAAACTGAGCGAGTGCAAGTGGGGCAGAATCAACGTATTACGGCTGAATTCTATAACTCAACAACCAGCGCTCTCACGCGGAGGCATGCCAGTCCGCGGCGATGGCTTCACGCTCTGCCCCGGCGGAGAAGGGGGCGAGGTGACGGGAGGCGCGTCGTGGCGCATGGTGGTCGATTTCGCGCATCCTGAGCATAGCTTTGGAGTCTATCCGGGCGGGCAGAGTGAAGACCCTGCCAGCCCTCACTACGACGACCAAGTGAAGCCTTGGGTGGAGGGGCGCTATCTTCCACTTGCCTTTTTCGTCCGGCCAGATTCCTTTCCCGCCGGGCAAGTGGAGTCGATTCTGATCTTGCAGCCTATGTAGCGGCGCTCTCGGAGCGCGCGCAGATCAGCAGTTCCCAAGATGGCGGCCATAGACCGCCGCTACAGCGCCGGAAACGCCATCGTAGTCATCAACGCCAGCGCCGGCTGAGTTGAATCCAGCCGCGTGTGTTGCACGACCACCTTCGAACTGCTCTTGACCTTCAAGGCAAAAGGCGTGCCTGCGGGGATGGACTGCCCCTTCTGATTCTTCAGGGACTCGAGATGGATATGGACGGTGCGCCGCGGCGGACACGTAACTTGGAAACCTTCCAGCGGCTCACGGTTCTCGAAGTATGCGGTCAGCCTCACCGTGGCGGGGCGCCTGCCCA
>JBEKCQ010000176.1:0-6747 GCA_050014795.1 Terriglobia bacterium
AACTGGAAGAGGAGTTGGTGGGGCCCAGCGAGAATCTCACGACTACGAGGTTCGAAAAACTGTCCATGATTACCTCTCGACTCCCAGACGCCAACGCGGTCACTTCCAGTGTGGTCAAGCTCATTCAGGCCGCCCGAGAAAACAACCGGGATATGGTTTACGAAGTCCTGGGTACGATGGGGATAGGATACCGTCCTCGTGGCGGCGACACGGGGGAACCTGAGGCGTTCAATTCAAACCAGGGAAGAGTCGGCTGAGACTTCCGAGCGGGGCGTCGGTAATCCACACCGGGCAGTACAAGAAAGGGCTTGAGGATTAGTCCTGACACTCTGCTGACTTCTACCCTCGAGGTGCCCATGAGCAAGGTGGCTCTGGTAACCGGCATCACGGGCCAGGATGGCTCGTACTTGGCTGAGTTCCTGCTGTCCAAAGGCTACAAGGTCTACGGTCTGGTGCGGCGGAGCAGTACGATAAACTTTGAGCGGCTCACTCACCTTCAGGACAAGATCGAACTGTTGCCGGGCGATTTACTGGATCAGAACTCCTTGATCAGCGCCCTCGGACAGTGCGAGCCACAAGAGGTTTACAATCTGGCCTCCCAGTCTTTTGTACCCACCTCCTGGAACCAGCCTGTGCTCACGGGGGAATTCACAGCGCTGGGCGTCACGCGGATGTTGGAAGCTGTTCGCGTAGTGAATCCCCGCATGCGGTTTTACCAGGCTTCTTCGAGCGAGATGTTCGGCATGGTGCGAGAATCGCCTCAGAACGAAAAAACCCCGTTCTATCCGCGCAGCCCCTATGGCGTGGCCAAGCTATACGGGCACTGGATAACCGTCAACTATCGTGAGAGCTACAACCTATTCGCGTGCTCGGGGATTTTGTTCAACCACGAGTCGCCGCGCCGCGGGTTCGAATTCGTCAGTCGGAAGGCCACGTATGGTGCGGCGCGCATCAAGCTGGGGACTCAGAAGAAACTGAAAATGGGCAACTTGGACGCGGAGCGTGATTGGGGATTTGCGGGTGACTATACTCAGGCCATGTGGATGATGCTGCAACAGGACAAGCCGCAAGACTACGTCATTGCCAGCGGCGTTACCCACTCGGTTCGCCAGCTCCTGGAGGTGGCATTCGGACATCTCGGCCTGGATTACCGCGAGTATGTCGAGACCGATCCAGCCCTTCTCCGGCCCGCCGAAGTGTATCATTTGCGCGGTGACTATTCGAAGGCCGAACGGGAACTCGGCTGGCGGCCTAAGGTAACCTTCGAGGAGTTGGTGAAAATGATGGTCGGTGCAGACATGGCGCGGCTGCGAAACCCGCAGACCAACACTTCGGTCGGGGAGACCGTGCTGTGAAATCTCTGATCACCGGGGCAGCCGGTTTTGCCGGGTCGCACTTGACTGACTATCTTCTCAGCCAGGGCGAGGACGTGGTTGCCCTGATTGCCCCACAAGATGATCTTGCCAACCTGAATCACGTCCTGTCCCGGATAGCGGTCGAACGTGTTGACGTCCAGGATGCCGGGGGCGTGCAACAGGTTTTGAGGAAAACCCAGCCGCGCCGGATCTATCATTTGGCAGCTTTGTCCTCCCCCGTGGAATCACTTCGCGACCCGCTGCTTACCTACAATGTGAATTTTTATGGAACCCTGAACCTCCTCTGTGCTTGGCGCCAGATTGAAATGGATTGTCGTTTCTTGTACGTCAGTTCCGGAGAGGTTTACGGGGCCGATCCCGCCGGCCCGATGCCCTTGCGAGAGGATTGCCCTATGCGGCCTGGGAACCCTTACGCCGCCAGTAAGGCTGTCGGCGAGCTGGTCGCATTTCAGTTCTACAAGAGTTACGGGTTTCCAATTGTGCGGGTAAGACCCTTTAACCATACGGGGCCGCGGCAGACCGCTGCATTTGTGTGTTCGAGCCTGGCCCGGCAGATTGTGGAGAGCGAGGCCGGGCTGCGACCGCCCACGATCACGGTAGGAAATCTTACGGTCCAGCGTGACTTCAGCGACGTGCGTGACATCGTGCAAGGCTATCACCTGCTGCTGGAGAAAGGCGAGCCGGGGGATGTCTACCAACTTTGCTCAGGGCGCCCCGTGTCCATTGAATCCGTCGTGCAGACCTTGAACTCGTTTGCCTCGAAGCCCATCCAAGTTGTAGTCGATGAATCCAGGGTGCGTACTCAGGAGGCGCCCGAATTGTGGGGTGATCCGTCAAAGGCTAAACAAGCTGTGGGCTGGGCACCAAAATTCACTCTCGAAATGACCCTCCGTGACTTGAGACTCTGGTGGGAACAGGTGCTGCAGTCTTAGCCTTTGGGGACATCGCAGAAGGTAAGCAGGGGCTAAGTCCGAAACCGGATGGGCCCGGGCGCGATTCCGGCGGACAGCGCTTGGGGGGGGAGGCAAAAGTGCAAGTGCGCTACGCTGCCGCCAGGCAAAGTGGGTGGGTAATGTTCCCGGCAGCGATAGTCTGGATCTGGCAAATGCCAACCCTGTGGGAGCACACTGCACGGCTATAGCAGTTGTCCCCGGGGTTCAGGCCAGGACGGGAATGGGGCTCGTTTCTATGCACAAGATACTTGAGTTGCTGTTGGCAATCGTCATCGTAGGGACTACGCTGGCTTTCGGTGGCGTCCAGCCGCTTACTTACTCGCTGGCGCAAGCCGCCTTGTTTCTGGCCGTGCTTCTTCTTCTGTGGAGACAGACGCGGCAGGGCGAAATCAACCTCCCTTTGCCGGTCTGGCCGGGTCTCTTCCTCCTTTGGGTTCTCCTGCAGTTGGTGCCTCTTCCCTCATCCCTCCTCGGGAGTATTTCTCCGTTGCGCCTCCTCGGCCCGAGCCATGGCGACCTGTCGCATGGCCAAGGAGTGTGGACGACCCTGAGCATCTATCCCCACGATTCCGTTGTGGCATTACTCAAATTCCTTGCGTGCTTGAGCGCCTTTGTCCTGGGCGCCTACTTGTTTGATTCTCGAAAGCGGAAGAGCCTGCTGCTCAGAGTCTTGATATTGCTGGGATGTTCTGAGGCAGTGTATGGAATCGTGCAGTATCTGACGGGGTGGCAGAAGATCTTCGCCTATACCAAGCAGTTCGACCTGCAGGAGGCCACCGGCACGTACATCAATCGGAATCACTTTGCCGGCCTCCTCGAGCTTACCCTTCCGTTCGTTGTCGCGTCGCTTTACTACTCCTTCCAACTTTGGTCAGAGGAGCGCCATTCCGGCACGAGCAGGAATGGCTCGTCAGGTGGGAACGCGCTGGGGTTTCAAACCATCTTCTACGTTTTTCTGCTGCTCATCATGATGGTGGGAGTTCTCTTTTCCCGGTCGCGCATGGGGATCTTGGCTGCCCTGATCACCCTGCTGTTCATGTTCCTGGCCGTGCTGGCTCGTCTTCGAACCGGACGGAGAACCTGGATGATAGGGGTGCTCGTCTTTTTGTTCTGTGTTTTAGCTTACGGCATATGGATCGGGCTCGGTCCCGTACTTGCCCGGTTTGAACCCATGCAGGAATCGTCCTATCTGCAAATGGAAGGCAGGATCTCGATTTGGAAAGACAGCCTTGGCGTTATTCGCGACTATCCCCTGACTGGAACTGGGTTGGGAACGTTCGGAGTTGCTTTCCGGCACTACCAGACCGACCTGGTCAATTTCTACGTTGACCACGCACACAACGACTACCTGGAGTTTGCCACCGACACTGGTCTGCTCGGCGCGGCGTTGCTCTTCTTGCCCATTTTCTACCTCTTCTTCAAGATGGTTGTATCCTTCTTGAATGACCCCCGGCGCTACCGTCCCGCCGTCACCCTGGGGTGTATCGGAAGCACTCTGGCAATGCTTGTTCACAGTGTCACGGATTTCAATCTGCAGATCCCCGCGAATGCTCTGATTTTCGCCGTGGTGTTGGGAATTGGCTACAAAGCGGTCTGCGTGGAAAGGCGTGAGGAAAAGCACGCGCTCCGCGCTTCGGCTGGCAAGTAGCGCTGCCTCACCGTTTCCACGGCGAAACGTGCCGGCCTTTACCGTGTGTGCGCTGTCTCTGTAGGCCCGGCGGTCAGGATGAGATCGTCCACCCACACCTTGCCGGCAATCAGGTTGTCAAGCTTTCGACTGGGCAGGCGGGAAATGCTGATGGCGATGAGTTCCGTCTTCGGCCCCGTGGTGAAATCGACCGCGACGGGAGACCAGCTCATCGTAGTCCCCTCGAGATCCTCACTGAATGTTTCCAGAAGACCGGGATCGTATGCGTCACGAACCGCAAGGCGAGGACCGCTATCCGTCGTAATGCCCTCGCTTTTCATGAATCCCCGGAGTCGGTACGAATGTTGTGGCTCAACCTTCACGTACTGGAAAACGTATCGATAGTCCAAGTTCTGTTTTCCTGAGAATTGGATCACGAGTGAGTTGCTGGGGGAATGGAAGGTGGTCCGATCAATCCCCGTGTACACGCCTTCGAAGGGCACAATGCGCCAGTCAAACCCCAGGTGAAGAACTCTTTCCTCGAAGTCCCCGTTCATCAGGAGGTTCTTGCTGGTTGCTTCGTAGTTGGCCGCAATCAATCCCTTTCTCCGCAAGTCCGTCCAAACCTGATAGGCTTCTGCGGGCTGGTGGGCGGCGATCAGACGTTCCATGTATTCAGACGCCTGTACTGGTGCGAAGGTCTCGGGGTTGCTCGCGATCCGCTTCCATACACGCTGGGCTTCCGGAAATCGCTGTTGCGCAATGAGATAGTAGAGGTAAGGAAGTTCGGTGCGGATCTGGTCGGGGATAAGCTGCTCCAGGATCTTGTCGGCCTTGCCCGAAGCTTTCCAGGCCGTGCTGAACAGGATTTGATTGTACTGGGAACTGCCCGTAAGAACGACGCGGAAGTGTCGGAATGCCTCATCGACATTGCCATGCAACAAGAAGAAGTTGCCAATGGCCCACTGGAAGGCCGGCAGGTTTGGAGCCATGAGATCGGCCCGACGCAGGCAAGTTTCGGCCTCGCCGGTTCTTCCCTGAAACTCCAGCGCCGCCCCTAGGTCGAGCCAGGGCTGCGGATTGTACGCACTCAATTCGGCCGCCTTCCGAAAATGCTCCGCCGCGCGGCCCGGATCCAGGTCGGCCAAGTTGTACTGGAACAGACGCCCGAGCCTGAGGTGGTATTCGGAGTTGGAGGGGTCCAGCCTCACGGCCCGCAGCAAGTTCTGCACGCTTGGTGTCTGCGCGGACCGGTAGGCCACCAAGGTCTTCGAAGCCCAAAGGAGGAAGACCAGGAACAAGGCTCCCTCGAGCATCATGGTCAGATACCGGCCCAGGCTGCCTTTCAATGTGATTCTCATGGCCTTTCGCAATTCTCCGCTCAATTCACGATCAGCGTCAACTTGATGTTGTGGGTCAGGCCAGCAGAGCTGGTGGTTATGGTCAGAGTGTACGTGCCGGGAGGTGTTCCTTGCGTGACGTGCTCGCCTCCACCGCCGCAGGCAACCCAGAGCGAAGCCAAGAGTAAGGTAAGACCCAAGCCGAGCCAGATCTGCCGCCTGCGGCCCAAAGCGAGACTCGCCAGGATTGCTAAAGCCAGAACTCCCACCAGTTGCATAGGTAGAGCGTGCCGTGTCCATGGTCCGGCGCCCAGCAGATTCCGCGGAGGGCTGGTCATGGGGGGAGACGAGGAGCGGGCTGTGGTTGTAATGGTTACCGTGGTCGGCACAGGTTGCGCCCCGTCCAGCGTCAGGGAAGCGGGCGAAATGCGGCAAGCCGCCGCTGATGGCACCCCGGTGCAGGTCAGCGACACGTTAGTGTGGAGCCCACCCAGGGGAGTCACGAACAGGACGTAGGCCGCCGCCGACCCTGCCGAAATGGTCCGCACTGTGACGGAGGAACTTATTGAAAGATCCTGGCCTGTACCCGAAAGGCTTATCGTCCGTGGGCTTCCGGCGGCGGCGTCCGTAATCGTTATGGCCCCGTCTCGGATGCCGACTGCGGTCGGCTTGAAGGTCACGGCGACGGTGCAGTTGGCCCCGGCGGCAATCGAACCCCCACAGGCGGGGGTCTGGGCGTAGTCTCCGCTGGCGGTGATCGTACTAATCGTCAATGGCGCATTGCCTGCGTTGCTTAGGGTTATCACTTGCGCCGGGCTCGTAGTACCAACCAGTTGGCCGGCGAAGCTGAGGCTGGAGGGTGATAGAGTCACCAGCGGTCCGAGGCCAATCCCGTTCAACGCCACCGTGTGGGGGCTGCCGGATGCGTCATCGGTGATGCTGAGCGTCCCGCTCTGGCCTCCAGCTACCGTGGCCGGAGGGGTGAAGGTGACGCTGATGGTGCAGTTCGCTCCCGCTTCCAGCGGGCTGGCGCAAGTGTTGGTCTGGGCGTAGTCGCCACTCACACTGATGTTGCTGATGGCGAGTGGAGCGTTGCCAGTATTGCCCAATGTCACGGTCTGCGGCGGGCTCGTCGTTCCGAGCGGCTGATTCTCGAAGTTCAGAATGGTCGCCGATAAGCTCACCACCGGACCGAGGCCAGTCCCGTTCAACGCTACGGTGTGGGGGCTGCCGGAGGCATTGTCCACCATGGTGAGCGTCCCGCTCTGGCCTCCAGCTACCGTGGCCGGAGGGGTGAAGGTAACGCTGATGGTGCAATAGCTTGCGCCTGCCAGGGAACCCGGACAATTGTTGGTCTGCGCAAAGTTGCCGCTGGCCGTGATGCTGGTGATCGTCATCGGCGCATTGCCCGTGTTGCTGAAGTTCACGAGCCTGGGTGCACTGGTGGTCGC
>JBEKCQ010000177.1:0-8354 GCA_050014795.1 Terriglobia bacterium
AATCTCCACTTCGATCTGCCGGAGCAGATTTACAATCTGCTCCGGCTTAAACCGCTTCGTTGACATGATCGGGTCTCCTCCCTAGGTGAATTCTCTCTCACTTCACCTGGTACAAAAAAACCCGCTCACGTCAAGGGAAGATGGGAGAATCTCGCTCCCTGCCGCCTATCTCCAAAAACCTTTTCTTGAACTTGGAACCACGGGCAGCCCAGCGGTCTCGCATCAAGAACAAATGGTTTCTGAATGGCTAACACCCGCTTCCGGAAAATTGGTTTCCGTCTGCACATGGTTGACGGCGATCAGATTGCCAAGCAGAAAATTCCTGCGGCCATCCAATCCTCGTTCAAGCCCATCAACAACACGCCGACGGCATTTTTCAAATTGTTGGGCTAGCGTAACAAAGCCCTCCGAGAGCTCACCCCTTCCTTGCCAGTCCCAACTCCCGGATTGTCGCCCACTCGGAAACAATCGTCCGCAATCACGCAGCGACAGCCTGCAGCGAATTGGTCGTAGAGTCGCAAACCGGACGAGTGGTCGCATCGGGTTGGTGTGACGGGATTACTGTCGAGAACAGCCCAAGCCCCCCCCTTAAGCCGGATTGGGAATGAAAAACAGGCGTCCCTGACAATGAGCATCGCGTGGCTTGAACAGGGGCGGTAGCAAGGCCGAGGGCAGACTGCTTGCGGGATCCCCAGGAAGGTTTTGGCATTGACCGCTCACCAGTGTGTTGGTCGGGTGTCCCACTTCAAGGACCCATAGTTTGGGTAGCTGAGAAAGGGGTATTTCGGGCTACTCATCCGTTGTAGGCGCGGAGGGTGACATTCGGCTTTCTGATTCGAAGCAGCTTCAGATTGGCAGCTGCCAGTGTTGCATTCGGGAACGTTCTAGAACTGCACAATCTTATTGCGAACGGCGTAGCGAATCAGGCCGCTCAAGGAATGGGTACCGAGTTTGCGCATGATGTTGCTCCGGTGGGTTTCTACCGTGTGAACACTGAGCCTCAAGGTTGCCGCGATCTCCTTGTTACTCTTCTCCTCGGCCAGTAGCTGGACAACTTCTCGCTCGCGAGGGGTCAGAAGGTCACGATAGCGGTTCGTTCTGCCGGTTGTCCCACCCCTTTGTAGGTGGCTTTCTACTACGACCGTTGCGACCTTGGATGAGAAAAAACCTTTGTGCTGACCAAGCGCCGCCACGCCCTCCACCAAGTTTCGTGCCGCGTCGGACTTTAGGACGTAGGCACGAGCGCCTGATTCAACCACTCGACGTATTAACTGTTCGGACTCATGAAGCGTCAGGATAAGCACCTCGGTTCTAGGGAGGGCTTTCAGGATTTGTCGCGTGGCTTCCAAGCCATTCAATTCCGGCATGCTGATATCCATCACCACCACGTCAGGCTTCGTCTGTTTTGCCCGTTCAACAGCCTCCCGCCCATTGGCCGCCTCCGCGCAAACTTCCCATTCGGGACGGACTTCCAGAAGGGCTCGCATTCCCTGCCGCACGACCTCGTGATCATCCGCCACCAGAATACGAAGCGTTTTCACAGAACGACCTCGGGATGCGGGATCACCACTCGGACGGTCGTGCCCCGCCGGCTTGAATCGATTTCCAGCCGACCCCCGAGTTGTCTGGCTCGCTCGCTCATGCCCATAATGCCCACTCCAAGCTGTCCGCTATTCTGATTGCCCGAGTGGAGTGCCTTCGTGGGCATCCCCTGGCCTTTGTCCGTTATTTCTAATTTCACCTCAGTCCCGCGCCGCGCAAGCCGTACCCTGGCTGTGGGACTTTTGGAGTGACGGTGGACGTTCGTCAGGCTTTCCTGCACGACGCGAAAAAGGGTCGTCTCGACGTCCTGGGGCAGCCGGCCAAAACTGGGAGATACTTTGAGATCGATCTTGATTTCGCTTCGCTCGGCGAACCCCTTAACGTACCAAGCCAAGGCTGAAGCCAAGCCATCTTCATCAAGCAGCGGCGGGTGTAACAAGTAGGAGAGGGTACGCATAGGTTCTGGCCTATGGCGTCGTGGAGTTCCCGGGCAATGCGTCGCCGCTCCTCATCCTGCAACTGCAGCAGACGTGTAGAAAGCCCGCGGAGAGACTTCTCAGCATGCTTGCGTTCGGTGAGGTCTCGCATGACGGCCAACATGCAAATTGATCCCGTCTCATCAGCAATGGGGGCCGCATAAGACTCCACCCACCTCCGCGTACCTTTGAGCCCGACAATCTCGAACTCTAAATTGGTCTTATTGCCGCTGCACACTCCCTGCAAGAAAGCTTGGAACGCCGCCCGGTGCTCAGGAACAATCAAGGGAAGGACTGACTTTCGAGGAACTTCGGCAAAGCTGCCAGCCTCGATCATGGCCAGGCCCGCCGGGTTCAATTGGAGGAGGTTGCCGTTGGACGCGACGATCGCGACACATTCCGGCTCGGTTTCAACGATGGCGCGCAAGCGATTTTCACTTTGCTGTAGCGCCTCCTCCGCCCGCTTGCGCCGGGTAATATCGACGAAGGTCCCCAGGATGATCGGTGGGCTGCCTGCCTCCCATTCGACCAGACTCTCGTTAGCCAGGACCCAAACTTGGCTGCCATCTTTTCGCTTCAGGCACAATTCTATGTTTGACAGAGCACGTTCCGCCCCCAGGCGGACCATGAGTGCTTCCCGCTCACGGGGATCAAAGTAAAGGTCGCGCATGGGACGAGCTATGATCTCTTCCCCAGAGGCATATCCGAAGACCTTGGCGAAAGCTTCATTACAGTCCATAATGTGGCCGTCCAAGGAAGCCCGGTATACCCCAGCATGGTTTTTTTCAACGAGCAGGCGATACCGCTGCTCACTTCTCAGCAGCTCTTCCCTTACTTGCATCCGCTCAACGGCATAGAAGATGGCGCGGCAAATCCACTCGCCATTCACCTTTCCTATGACGAGGTAATCTTGCGCCCCTTCCCGGACTGCTTGGAGGCCCAGCTTTTCATCGGTAAGACCCGTTAGCACGATGATGGGAGCGCCGGGGAATTGCTTGTGTAGCTCCACAAAAGTGCTGATGCCCTGGCTGTCTGGGAGCCCGAGATCCAATAACACCGCGTCGATTCCCCCCTTCGCCAGCCGCTCGGCCGCCGCCAGCAAGCTTGGGGCATCCTCCAGGTCAGCCAAGGCGGGCTTCGCTTCCTTCAACATTTCCCTGACTAGGCGGATATTCCCCGGATTATCCTCCACCAGCAAGACTTTAATCGGCTCGGATATCATGGCGTTCTTCCTTCATCTTTGAGAAGTCTCCTATCCTTACAACCAGGATCGATGATGCCTAAGCCTCACCCCTTGCCCAAGAGAGGGCACTCGGACTCTGTAAGAAACCGAGTGTGAAGGATTCTCTAATACCGGGCAGCGGAGCCCATCTTGACGCACTTCTTAACGAGAATCAAGCTACAGCTTGGATGAACCCACTGCCCTTTGTCTCTATTGTAGATTATGTAGAGACGCCCAGAGGTTCAGGCGCTCAACGTACTGTCGTATACTCAATCCGCAGTATTGTGCCTGTTCCTCCTAGAGGATATGCTCGCTCCTCAAGGAGGAGTGTTTCTCGGGAAAGATCCTGATTGTCGATGGCGGAGCATTGAAGGGATAAGTCTGAGGAAGCAGCCCGTTCGCACTGTGAAACTGCCCTGGAGCGAGCCCCGACGCGCAAGGCGGTGTCAGGACGGCGCCAAGAACTGGTTCCTTTTGATCGCCCTGGCTCGCTTTCAGCACGGAGATGGAGATCATGTTTGCGCGTAGTATTTCCATGCGGCTCAAGCCGAATAGCGTCACAGAATTTATTCAGACGCTTCAGAACGAAATTGACCCGCTGCTTCGAAAAGAGCAAGGCTTTCGGGGCCACATTGCATTCCTTGTCCCCGATGGAAGTGAAGCAGTCGCAATCAGTTTCTGGGATAGGAAACAGGGCCGGATCAGCCATAGCGGCCGAAGATGCAAAGTGCTGGTGACCCTGGAAAAACTAGTCAAGGGGCCTCCCGACGCTAGGGTGTGTGAGATTCCCAACTCGACCTCCGACGACGGCGGATTGCTTCGCTCCTTCGTCCACGTTGAAGGAGTTCGTCACATTGAAATCTATGAGGTTTCCAGGTCGATCTTTCGAGCCATTGCTGCTGAGGGGCTGGCGAGTGACTAGCAAAAGGAAGTTCCGTAAACAATTGGACCGTATTGTGGCAAGGCGGTGTCAGATCTTCGCCTGAAACCGATTACTTTTGATACCACGGGAAGCAGACGGGGAGTGTTATGGCGCGTAATAGAAGCCAGCCTGAGGTTATTACGGCAAACCAGAAGACCCAGCCTGTCGATTGGGAAGCCCTCCTCGCTGGAATCCCCGGCGGGAAGACCGTTATAGAATACACCGCGAACCGCATCATCTACCGGCAAGGAGACCCTGCGGATTCCATCTTCTACCTCCGGCGAGGCAAGGTGAAGCTCACGGTGACCTCCCAGCAAGGCAAGGAAGCGATCGTCGCCATTCTGGGCGCCGGTGAGTTCTTCGGCGAGGGATGCCTGGCAGGTCAGCTGTTGCGCGTGTCGACGGCTGTCGCGATGACCGATTGCACTTTTGCCAGGATTGAGAAGCCGCGCATGGCGCGCATGCTGCACGAGCAGCACGACATCTCGGAATTGTTCGTCACGCACCTGCTTTCACGCAATATCCGATATGAAGAGGATCTCGTCGACCAGCTTTTCAACTCCAGCGAGAAGCGCTTGGCCCGGATTCTCTTGCTACTGGCTCATTTTGGCAAGGACGGTCGATCCGAACCTGTCCTTCCCAGAATCAATCAGGAAAACCTGGCGCAAATGGTGGGCACCACCCGGTCGCGGGTCAGTCATTTCATGAACAAGTTCAGAAAGCTGGGCTTTGTCGATTACGACAGCTCCAGCGGCGGGTTGATGGTCCATAGTGGCCTCCTCAGCGTGATGCTGCACGAATAACCACCTAGGTGATCCAGGCGTGCCCAGCCTGCCCTGCAGAGCGAAGCAGCCCGTTTGGATGGTGTGCTCTGAAAGGGAAAACCTTCTCCCCCTCTGCGGGATCACGATGACAGTCCCCGCGTTGTTGCACTTCCCTCGGACACGCGACGGTAGCCTTGCTGTCAAACCCTCGGTAATTCCACCGGCTTGGCACGATATTTCCTCCCATTAACTGGCCTGAGCAATTTTGAACACATGCGTGAGCAGTTCGGGGCTGACACTCGAATTACCCTCAGCGTATAAACATTGTGCGTCTAGCTTCCGGCCAGGAACTACCTGGAGGCAGATGTCAGCGAGGAGGATCTACACGCTAACCGAGGACGTCAACCACCTCGGAGCCCTGACGGTCGGCGCCACGTTCACCGGAATCTATTCCGTGTCCGCGAACGGTCGGGTAACGGCCACCGTGACGCCTTCGGGCGGCAGGACAGCGGCCAACGTCGTCTTTTACACCGTTCTTGGCTCGAAGTTGTTCCTTATCGAGGTGGATCCCGGGCGTGTCGGCTCGGGAGTCGTCGAGAAGCAGTTCTAGCTCTGTTTTGCCTCAGTATCTTCAGCGAGTAGAGGGAGGTTGTTATGGCAAATATGAAAAGCCATCCTGAGGTCGGTATGGCAAATAAAAAAAACCAGCCTGTTGATTGGGAAGCCTTCCTCGCTGGATTCGCCGGCGGGAAAACCGACGCTGAATACGGCGCGAACCGCAACATCTTCTGCCAAGGACAACCTGCGGATTCCGTGTTCTACATCCGACAAGGCAAGGTGAAGCTCGCGGTGACATCCGACCAAGGCAAGGAAGCGATCGTCGCCATCCTGGGCGCCGGTGACTTCTTCGGCGAGGGTTGCCTGGCAGGTCAGCCGTTGCGCATCGCCACGGCTACCACGATGGCCGATTGCAGTCTGGTCAGGATTGCGAAGCCGCTGATGGCGCGCATGCTGCACGAGCAGCACGACATTTCGGAATTGTTCGTCACGCATCTGCTTTCACGCAACATCCGATTCGAAGGGGATCTCGTCGATCAGCTTTTCAACTCCAGCGAGAAACGTCTGGCCCGGATTCTCTTGCTGCTGGCTCATTTTGGCAAAGAAGGTCGATCCGAAGCTGTCGTTCCCAGAATCAATCAGGAAAACCTGGCGCAAATGGTGGGCACCACCCGGTCGCGGGTCAGTCATTTCATGAACAGGTTCAAGGAGCTGGGCTTTGTCGATTACGACGGCTCCAGCGGCGGGTTGATGGTCCACAGTGGCCTCCTCACCGTGGTCCTGCGCGACTAGCCTCGCTGTCAAACCCTCGGTAATTCCCACCGGCCCCACACCGTAGTTCCCCCTCCTCAACTGGGATGAGCAATTCTGACCAGACGTGCGAGCAATGCTGAACTGACACGCGAATTACCCCAGAGTAGAAGAGATGTACCCCGCGCTGTCAGCCAGGATCTGTGCGAAGCCGGTGGCGCGGGGGGAGGGGCGATATGCTCGCAACTGCTTTGATCGTCGTCGTGGTTTTGATGCTGTTGGGTGCACTGCCCAGATGGCCGCACAGCCGAGAGTGGGGCTATTACCCAAGCGGCGGGCTGGGCTTGGTCCTGGTGATTCTGGTCATCCTGCTGCTATTGGGTCGGCTTTAAAGGCCGCGCGCCCGACGTTCTCTCACACTTCAGATCGAAAGCAACTCGATCTGTAAAAAGGACAAGCGCGCTCACCCTAAGTGTAGTTGCATGGCTGCCCACGATAACAAGTATCCGAAGGCGAATTCGAGGAGGGAACATGACTCCTGACTATGACTTGACGAACCTGCAGACCGATCAGGCCGACCTGTGGATTTACCTCCAGGTCGATGTCATCCTCGCCCGGATTCTCGCTGACCAGCCCGAGCGCCGGGCATCCCTTCTCACTTTAGGGGACTGCACTCAACGTTGCAGCCCTTACTACGACTGCGAAGCTGCAGGCGATACTCAACAGCACATAACCGGGAGCAGACTTATAGGCGTCGGCCTCGGAAACAAGGAGGTGAATTAGACATGCCTTTACTTCACATATTCCTGGTCCTGATCGTGGTTGGGGTTCTCCTCTGGGTGGTCAATCACTTCATACCAATGGCAGGGTCCATTAAGTCGATCTTGAATGCTGTCGTGGTCATTCTCGTGGTTTTGTGGCTCCTGAATGTTTTTGGGGTTCTTCATTCCCTTTCCAGGATCCACATGAGGACGTGACTGTCTTGGCTCAGCGAGGGTGGCACATAAGCGGGCGCAGCCGCTGCGGCGCGTGGCAAGGTGAGCTTTCGTGAATAGGTTACGATACGGCCCGCGAATGGAAAAAGCCGGTCGCTGCTGGCGGCGCAGTTCCTCTTTACGCCTCACCTGGTCGCCCCTGCCAGGTCGAATGGGATCGGGTCAACCACTTCTCGCGATTCATTTGCGCCGACCAGGCTGCGCTACTTCCCTTTTGACGGCGCCCTGTATTCTTCTCCGCCGTCGTCAGGCCACGCCCAAATTCTATCCGACTTGCATCTCCGGAATTTGCTACACTCGCTGATCGATGTCGCGGAGCTGAGCCATCCTGCACGCATGAAGATTCACCATTGCGTCGCCGAGCGGATCCGCAACCAAACGTTGAATGACGATGACGCCGCCTGCAGCCAAGAAGCCTAAAGGTCTCAGCATCATCGGCCTTTTGCGGCCCCACTGGAAAGCCCTATCACTGGCCTTGCTGGCGGTGGCGGGCGAAGCCGCAACCGACCTACTCGACCCTTGGCCTCTAAAGATTGTTCTCGATTACCTGCTTCAGTCCAAACATCCGCCCGGCTGGATGGGCGCAATCATCGGCTGGATCGGGCAGGACAAGCTGGCCGTCCTTAACTTCGCGGTGCTGGCGGTGGCGGTCATCGCCGTCGTCGGCGCACTCAGCTCCTACCTGGAGAAATACCTCACCACCAGCGTCGGCCAGTGGGTCATGCACGACCTACGGCGCACGCTCTATCACCACATCCACCGCCTGTCGCTGGCCGAGCACGACGAGAAGAGGACCGGCGACCTCATCGGCCGGGTGACGAGCGACATTGAAGCGATTCAGGACTTTATCACCACGGCGCTGCTGGGCATTTTAACCAGTGTCCTCACCCTGCTGGGGATCATCGGGGTCATGTTTTACCTGAACTGGCGTTTCTCGCTCATCTCGCTCTCTGTTGCGCCCGTGCTCTTCCTGGTAGTTTACTTATTCACCCGACGCATCAAAAAAGCCTCGCGCGACGTAAGAAAGAAAGAGAGCGAGCTGCTTTCGATTGTCGAAGAAGTTTTCTCCTCGATCCGCGTGGTCAAGGCCTTTGCCCGCGAGGACTACGAGGAGCGCCGCTTCGA
>JBEKCQ010000178.1:0-7099 GCA_050014795.1 Terriglobia bacterium
GCGGGCACTAAGCTACCCGTGCGCCTTGAACGCAGCGTCGGCACCAAAGATTTTTACAAGTGGCGCTCGTTCGGTCCCGTGCGAACCGTTTCCGGCACGCTGGTGCAGGACATCGTTGCGCCCGACGGGCAAGTGGCGCTACCGGTAGGCACAAAGATCAGCATCGCGGTGCTCGAGAGCAAACGCGCCGGCCACCTGATAGGTCGATCGAAGCTACGGCTGGGTCTTTACTCGGTGGCGACGCCGAACGGTGAAGTGATTCCGCTTGACGGGTATCCCACAACTTTGAATCACCGCAAGGTTGACCGAGAGGGCACAGCGCGCGGACATCGGGGACTGGTGAAGGATGCTGCTGTGGACATGACGTCCGTGACTACGGGCGCCGGGGTTGGCTTCGCGGTGGCCGGGCCGATTGGTGCCGCGGTGGGCGGCGGAGGCGGCCTATTGATTGCCGCCATGTGGACAGTGGTGAGGCGCGGCTCGGACATTACGGTCCCCGCGGGTACCGTCGTGGAATTTGTGGTCGGCCGGCCGGTGTCCTTCGTCCCCACAGGTGAGGTGGTTGATGACGGCGCCAAGCTTCATGCGTCCCGCTGGGGCCAAGGCGAAGTGATCCCGCCTGCGGACGACTTGCTGGCGATGGCGGACCAGCTCGACACCGATCCCGAGGGAGTGCTCGAACAATTGAAGGAAATCAGATTCAAAGAGCGTCCCGCCGTGGATCGGACGTTCGCGAAATATCTGGAAGCGATGGCGCGCTATCAGAAAGGCGACCACGGCAAGGACACGCTTTATCGCGAGAGCAAAACCTCGCCGCTCACAGCGCCCGCGCGCGCCGAAATGGCTCGCAACCTGGTGGTGATGATTCGCAGCACCGAGACGGATTGGGAGCGCGACCCGCTCCTGAACGATCCGCAGGTGCAGGCGGCGCTGGTGGAGGAAATGAAATGAAGCGCGCGTCAATCCTTGTCCTGTTCTGCGGCGCGATCGCGAGTTTGGCGCTCGCGCAGCAACCCGCGTCCACCGGGGTGCCGGCCGCACCTCCCCCTCCTGAGACGGCAGCGTCCGGCCCGGTGGACATCGCACCTCCCGGCCAAACAGCCACGACGCCAGTCGGCACGGTGGTCGCAACGCCTGCAGGCACGGTGGACACAACGCCCACCGAGAGCGCGGACACAACCACGCCAGGCATGTTGGACAAGACGCCATCCGTAGTCGCAGACGCCCAGGAGGCGCGCGAACTGCCGTTGGATTCAGAAACATTCGACGTGCGCGTGCATCGCCGTGTCACGGAGTACAGCCAACGTCACCAACGGCGCGAGCGTCTCATGTCCTCGTATGACAAGGTCAGTGTCGGGGACCCGGGGCTCGAGCGCTTCGCCGACCCGCGCAAAGTGCAAGTGGAACTGAGCGACGAACTCGATCGCGAGCGGACCAGCGAAGAGCTCTGCGCTGACTACGCGGAACAGGCTCACGACGTTCAGAGCAAGGCGCAGGCGCTGCAGGAGTTCATTGCCAAACGGCGGCAGACGCTCGACGAGTTGAACAAACACAACGGCGCCTCACGCCGGCACGACCTCGAAGTGGCGCTGGCCAACCTCGCCCGCCAGCCCTTGTCGCCGGAGACGCTGGCGGCAATGCGCGAACTCGATCGGCGGCTGTCGGAGACCGATCGCAACGAGAAAGACCTGCCGGCCCAATTGTCACAGAACCAGCAGGAAACTGCGGACGCGGCGGAAGAGTTCGCCAAGCTCCAGACGCTGCAGCAAGCTTACGAGAAAGAGGCGAAGGCCTTCACAGCGGACGCGCTCTCCGCGCGCCAGAACCGCCTACGCCTCGCGAGCAAGCTGGAATACTTCATCGTCCGCGCCCAGGCGGAAGACACGCTAGAGCAAGGCCGGAAAGCGCTGGAGACTGTGGAGCACCTGTCGCCCAGCTCCGAGGTTGAAAGCCTGCTCAGGGGTCCGGGGCCGACGACCAAGTCGCAGGCTGACTTGGAACAGATGCGAGACTGCATTCAAAAGTCAGGCGATGTGAAAGCTTGTCGCCAAGCACCGCACCAGGAGTAGCTTATGCGCACCAGACAGCTAAAACGAAATATCTATCCAGCTTCGCGAAAACTTCTTCCCCTGGCCGCTGCCGCCGCGCTGCTGCTCACGCTTGGGCCGATCGCGCGCGCGCAGAGCGTCGATTTCGATCCGCCGGCACTAAGCAAACAGCGCACGGCGATCTGCCTGAAGGCTACCCGCGCACCGATCACAGACCTGGAAAACGATGTGAATCATCTTGCCGTGCTGTCAGAGACCTGCCGTGCCGAATATGGCGCCAAAGCTTGCGGATTGTCCGACAAAGCACTCGAGTCAAACACACTGGAAGATCGCTATGCCTACTACGTCAGGAGGCCGGTGGAAGCACATTCTAGCGGTCGGCAAGCCAAAATCGACAGACACAATTGGGAAGCGCCAACCGCGACTCCTTCTCGATGAGATGGTGCAGGCAACATCCTGCCCAGTTGAAAGAAGGGGATGACACTCGCGTGAAGACCATCACTACGTCCATCTGTCTGGTCACTTCGTGCGCAGGATTGGTTTTCCTGGGGTCCGCCACACTGCGAGGCGCGCCTCAGCAAGGACCGAGAGCGCGCCCCTCCGCGCATTCCAGGCGCCCCAAGGCAACGAAGCCCACCTGGCATTCCGGGCCCGCTTCGTCGCCGCTTGAGACGGAGTTCGTGCCACCGACTCCTCCACCCGCACCGCCCGTAACGTCACCCATCCTCGACTCTTATGCAGAACGGAATAAGTCGGCGGCTGCGAACCCGCAGGCCGCACCTCCTGCGCGTTCGGTTCGCGCCACGAAGGGCACTCCTGCGGCTGCCGTTGCGCAAGCGTCCACGGCAAACGCTGATCAGGTCGACTACTCAAACTCTCCTGATCCTGAGGCCCAGCGCATCCAGGATGAGGTCCAGCGCCTGCACGATGACAGCGAGGTGCGTCAGGCCTTTTACGATGACCTTCGCCGCACCGTGCAACAGGTCCGTGCCGCCGTCAGGAGTTCGGACTCATCGGAAGAGAACACGGTCTCGCCGGAGCAGAACGTTCGGCCGCCACGGCCGGCGGAAACTCCGCTCCATCAAACTCGCAGCCATGATTCTTACTCGCATCCATCTAGTGAGGATCCTAAACCTCGCGAGTCCGAATCCGCAGACCCTGACAATCCGCAAGCAGCGTTGACCCCAGGTGGTGGCGGCATCGACCGCGCAGCATACCTGATGGTTGTGCGCTGGGCGAAAGCGAATGGAACGCCCGTGCCATTGGCCCTCGGCGTGGCGTGGATGGAGTCGCACTTGAACACCAAACCAGCGCGCGGGGCCGCGGGCGAAGCGGGAATGTTTCAGATTATGCCGACGCGGTGCATGCTGGAAGGTTGGCCCCCCAGGCGCCTGAGCGAGCCGGAATTCAACGCCTGGATGGGAACGATGCTGCTGGCGCGCTACTACCAGGAAGAGGGGAGCGTGGCGCGCGCTGCCGCGAAGTACGTCGCGGGCCCCGGGGTCTTCAACAAGAAATATTCCGAGGACGTGTGGGCCTACATTAATTGGTATGCGACTACGGTGGACAGCTATGCCAGCTACTTTTCCCGCTACCAAAGCTGAGAGTTGGGCGGACGCCATTCCGCTTCGACCCGCCGGCGAACTGGATCCCGATGGCAGTGGCGTGCCCCGCTTTGCGCTGCTCGAGACGCGGGGACCTGATCCCCGTGCGCTCGCGCTCTCTGCCGTTGTTTTGAGCGCTCTGGTTTCTCTGTTAATTATGTTGCCGCGCTTTCAGAGCGTTACTCGCGCGCCAAGCGCGGAGACCGTCACCCTGCTCGTGGTGCCGCCCGAGTTGCGGACGCTACCGGATATTTCTACGGCGAAGAATTCCAGCGAGAGTTCAACGCTTCTTCCCCAGTCGGCCGAACCGGTCGCGGATAAGCCTCCCTCGCCAGAGCTGACGGAGTCTCTGCCCGCGCCACTCAAGGCCGAACCACTCACTCCTGACTTAGTTGCCGCAGAGCCAATCCCGCTTGAGCTCATGGAGACGCCACCGCCAATTCCAATTCAGGCGGAACGCGCCGTGGCTGAGACCGCTCCGACTGCGACGCCTGCTGCCATGGAAGCGCCTAAGCTAGATCCGGGGCCTGTCCCGCTGGGCTCAGTTAATAATGTTGTCGTGCACGATCTTAAGCTGGCGCCGGACACTGCAGGGCTAGCCCGAGTTACCGCTACGGATGTCCCCAAGATCGGTCCGGAATCGCTCGGAGGGTTGCCGCTTTCACAACTGATTGAGGACCAAGCCGGTCTCGCGGCCGGCCTGGCAGCACTGCCATCGGCGCAACGACTCAGCTTGCCGCGCGTCTCGATCCGCGTCAACGCCGAATGGATCGAAGCACTGCCGAAGACGCAGGAGCGCCTCTACTTTTCCATCACCACCCCGGAGGCGGACCGTGAAGTCCTCGCCTACGTCCCCGACACTCATAGCTTCAACCTGGAGCGTCCCGAACGGCCGCTGTGGCAGATTCACGATGGCGAGCGGGTGCCCGCACTCGCGGAACTGCGCGCTGCTGCCGGACGCTGGCTCGGTGTTTCCGCCACACTTGTGGGCCTCTACACGTGGCACCCACCGGTGTTCGAAAACGCGCTACGGATGTTTGTGCTGGAACGAATGCAGGAATTGCACGTGCATTTAGGCCCGCGCGATGTGGTTACCGTGCGGCTCGCCGCAGGCTCCGAGGGTGCGGTGATGAACCTGGAGCCGATTCGCGGGGATGGGTCCCGGTGAATAGTCCGCGCGACCGCTCGACAACGCGCTGACGAAGTATCCGGCGCACGGCGGAGCGCCGTTCGGCCAAGCCTGAGTTGCATCGCCGGGCACGCAGCGCGGGCGCGTTTGAGAGCATCTGAATCTTCAGATCTGCGAGTGGCGGATCTGGAAAGGAACAAGTATGCGAAAGCTGATAAGCATTGTTCTCTGGTTGGCCTTCTCCGGCACAGCGCTGGCGGCCGGGCAAAGCAAAGAAGCCAAGCGGCTTGAATCCGCAGCCTTCGTCGTCAATGAGATCATGCAGGCGCCCGAAAAGGGCATCCCCCGAGATCTGCTCGATAGGGCCGTCTGTGTGGGCGTCGTCCCTTCAGAGCTTCGGTTTGCGTTTGGTTTTGGCGCCAACTTTGGGCGTGGCGCGCTGGTATGCCGGAAGGGCGGTGACGGTTCCTGGGGAGCGCCGTCAATGTTCACTTTGTATGGAGTGAGTTTCGGATTCCAAATCGGCGGCAAGGCAACAGACATCGTCTTCATTGTAATGAATACGGGCGGCGTGCGGAAGCTGTTGCAGAGCGGCGTCAAACTGGGTGTGGACGCCTCGGCGGCTGCTGGACCGGTGGGGCGTACCGCGGAGGGTGCGACGGACCTTCAACTGCATGCCGAGATCCTCAGTTACTCGCGTTCACGGGGGCTCTTTGCCGGGGTTTCACTCGCCGGCGCGGTGCTCAGAACCGACTACGGTGCCAACTACCGGCTCTACCACCAAGTCTATGAGGCCAAGGAAATCCTGATCGACGCTCTTGCAACCCCTCCCGCCGCGGCGAAGCAGCTGGACGACATCCTGGTGCAGTATTCACCCCGCGGTGGAATGCCGTTCCCGAAGGCGTAGAAAGATCAGCTCCAGAAAGCAGCATCCCGGCGGGGCGCGCCCAACCTTATATTCCGCCGCGACTTACGGATGCCGTAGGCGTGGGCTGGCCACGCTTGTCATGCATCGGTGCGCCGTGGGTTGAATATTCGCAGCAGGTAGCGCAGGCTCGTTCTGTAAGCCTGCGGCTTTTCGTGTTGAAGAACATCTCCGCGCTACCATGCTACCTGCTCGCTCTGAATCAGACCAGCAGGGTAGCCGAAGCTCGCTGCCAGCAGAGAATAGGTCGACAAAAAGGTTAAGGGAGGAGCAGGGTCTGAAGAATCGCCTCCAGCAGAGGCGGTTCCGGAATTGATGAATGAGATGAGGCCCCGTCCGGGCAGTTTCGGAGTGGGGCCGGGGCCGGGATGGGCGCAAGGGCACCCGGGCTGTCGGGGTCTTCCACGAGACCCGAATTTAAGCACCGCTCTCTGAACGCGGAATCCAGTGTTCTCAGGAATGGCAAGACTGACACCAAACTGCCCGAAATCGGCCAATGGCTGGCTGAGATCGGCCACAGTCTGTTCCCGTCCTCCGGCAGGCAAGGTGCACCAGCACCAACCCGCACAAAGAACAGGTGATAGATTTCTGGCCGGGAGCCCTGATTGGCAACGCGCTTGCACCCTACCACGTTGGAATTACTGATGGTGCTCGAAGCACGGACGTGTGCCATGAAAAGACGATACCTGTTGAAATCCATTCCTCGTTGCCGGTCGGTCGTTGTTTTTGCTGGGTTCTTGTGGGCTGCAACCATAGCCTGCGCGGGTCCAGACCAGGCTCAAACATCCACCAAGCCGGACGCTGCCACGTCCCCGCAGACTGAAGTCCAGCCAGCGCAAAACACGCCGAAGAATACGCCCGCCAAATCGGGTGCGTGGCATCACTTCGGCGAGAGCGATAACGCCTCCGTGGCGGGGCAAAGTCAGCCGGGCGTCTGGCACGCCTTCGGTCCGAACCACGGCACGCTGAAGGTTGGTCCCGATGAAACGGCTCCCCGGCAAGACTTCGGCGCGGACCGCAGGGCCGATTTGGAAAGGCAGATGTGGGCGCTCGTCAACCACGACCGTTTGGATCCCGAGACCGCCGCCGAGACTGGTGGCCGAGCGCAGCCCCTCAGGTGGAACGAGAACCTGGCTGCGGTCGCGCGAGCGCATTCCCGCAACATGCTCGAACAACGATTCTTTGACCATGTTGACCCGGAGGGCAGGACCCTTTCGACGCGAATAAACGCGGCCGGAATTCCCTGGCGGGCGATGGGAGAGAATATTGCCATCTACGGGACCGTTCTGGGCGCGGAAGCCGCATTTATGAATGAGCCCCGTTTCCAACACAATCATCGGGCCAACATTTTGGACGCGAAATACACTGACGTGGGAATCGGGATCGTGCAAGG
>JBEKCQ010000179.1:0-6422 GCA_050014795.1 Terriglobia bacterium
GCCCCAGAACTCGATTAGAGCGGCCTCGAGGTCAGCGGCGTCGAAGTCGGGCCACAGGCGCTCGGTGAACACGAGTTCGGCGTAGGCAATCTCCCACAGCATGAAGTCGCTCAGGCGTTGCTCACCTCCGCTGCGAATGAGGAGGTCCACGTCGGGCGTGGAGGTGCCGTCGCGGGTCACTTCGCTGAGCAGCAGGGAGAACTCTTCTCGGGTGCCTCGTGGGATTTCGCGCCACCGTTCTGCCGCGCGCAGAATAGCCTCGCGCCCCGAGTAATCGAGCGCGAGACGCAGATGCAGGGCGTCGTGCCCGGCCGTCGCCGCTTCCGCCGCCTCCGCCGCCGCGCGTAGCGAGGTGGGGAAGCGGTCGCGGCGCCCGATCACGCTCAGCCGGACCCCCTGCGTGACGAACTCGTCCTTCTCCGCGCCCAGATACTCCTCGAAGAGCCACAGCAGGTGGCTCACTTCGCGTGCCGGGCGCTGCCAATTGTCGCCGGAGAAGGCGAAGAGCGTGAGCGTGCCGATGCCCAGATGGCGGGCGGCTTCTACCACGCGGCGCACGGCTTGGACTCCGGCGCGGTGACCCGCCTCACGCGGCAACCCTCGGCTGGTGGCCCAGCGACCGTTGCCGTCCATGATGATGGCGACGTGCAGCGGACGACGCTCCTCGACTGGAAAAGGACTTTGCATCATAAAGCGTTGCCTCAAAAAAAGAGATGCGCTCAGGCCGGATGCTCGCGCGCCGCCCGAATCAGAGTCTCCATGTGGTCCAGGTAACGCTCGAGGGCCCGCCGGCCGGCCGCGGTCAGCCGGTACTCCGTTTTGGGCACGCGCCCGTCGAAGGACTTCGAGCAGGCGACGTACCCTGCGTCCTCGAGCTTGCGCGCGTGGACGCTCAAGTTGCCATCGGTCGTGTTCAGGAGTCTCTTGAGATCCTGAAAGCACAAAGATTCGTTGACGGCCAGGGCCCCGACGATCCCCAGCCTCACGCGCTCGTGGATCAGGCGGTCGAGTTGCGGCGCGATCTGTCCACTGCGGCCGGGGGACGGTCGCGGCGCCCCCAGCGGAATCCGCCGGTCCTGGCGAGGTGTGCTGATAATCTGTTTAGCCACCGTGCCTCCTAGCGATTAACGCTCCGAAGATGATGTGCACCCCGCCGAATCCCGCGGCCAGGAACGCGTTCCCCCAGGATGCGGGTGAGAACAGTGCCGCCGCGCCCAGGGCCATGAGGCAGACGCCCATCAGGGGAACGGCTTTGACGGAGAACGCCCCTCCGGTTACGACGCCCGCCCCGTACAGCAGCAGCCAGGTTCCCGGCAGAGCACGCGCCAGCCCGAACTGGAAAAGCGCCACGGTCAGCAACGCTCCCGCCAGCAAGGGCGGGGAAAGGCTGAGCGCGAACTTGCGGCCCGGTCCGGAGAGCAGCGGGAGATTCGCCGCGCGGGCTTTTCGAGCCATGGCCCAACCGCCGATGGTGAACGCCACGGCGGCCTCGACCGCCCAGGTTGCAAGCCATGTTCCCGCCGTGCTTGTGCGGGTGGCAACCGCTACCGCAATTAGCGCCGTAAGGCCCATCGCCACGCCGCCCTTCCCTGGAACGGCGGTGAAGGAGGTCGAGCGCTCCATGGTCTCGCGGATAAAACGGATGTTTTCCATGGCCTGCTCGTCGAGCCCGTGCGTTTTACGAACCGGATGGCGAAGCGGGCGGCAGGGAAGCATGGCTGCAGATAGTACAGCATTCTTCGCTGTTGTCAAGTACTTTGTGATGCAAAGCGAAGACAGAAGCCGGCACTTTCCGCGACCCGCAGCCACCCCTTGTGATAACTTCTCCTGTAACAAAGGAGACATTATGGACCGCAGAAACTTCCTCACGACAATGGCTGCTCTCCCCATCGCGCTCAAGGCGCAAGAAGGACCGCCCATCAAGGACCCCGTGGAGGACAGCACGGCGCCGAACGCGCCGACGATCGCCTTGAACCATCTGGGTTTCCGGCCCAAGGCAGGAAGCAAGGTGCTGGTGGTACGGGCGTTGACGTCGCCCCGTCCCAAGGACTTCACGCTTGAAGACGTCAGTGAGCGGCGGTTTCGCTTCACTCGCCCGCTGGCCGAGGCGCGGTCCGATTTCGGGCTGTGCCTGACCTCGGATTTCACCGACCTTGACCGTCCCGGCATGTACCAGATCACGGTGGGCACGGAGCGTTCGGTCCCGTTCTTCATCGACGAGCAGGTGTGGCGACGGACGCTCCCCAAGGCGGTGGCTTACTACCGCTACCAACGCTGCGGCGTGGAAGTGCCCGGTGTTCACCCGGCGTGCCATCTGGATGACGCGCGCCGCCGCGACAACGGCCAGCACGTCGATGTGGTCGGGGGTTGGCACGACGCCGGCGACCTGCGCAAGTGGATGGACGTGACCATGCTCAACGGCGTGGCGCTGCTGAACCTCTTCCGCAATATTCCCGAGCCGCGACCGGGTGATCCGACCCACGAGCAGATCCTCGAGGAGGTCCGGTTCGGCAACCGATATTTCCTCAAGATGCAGGACACGGACGGCAAGATGTGGGCCGACGCCGCGGGCGGCGTGAACGGCGACAACAGCGACAATCATTGGACGGATAACGTTGTGGGCACACCCGACGATCGGTACATCAATCCCGCCAAGCGCAGCGGAACCGCCGCCGTCTTCGCGACCCTGCAAGGCCTGGTGGGCCAGTGCTACGCGCAGACGGACCCCGACTATGCGAAGCGTTGCCGCGAAGCCGGAATTCGTGCCTGGCGAGCTTTTCCGGACCCGCCGCAGTCAACTGAGGACTTGGCCTGGTGGACTCTGGCGGCATGTGAGCTGTACCGTGCCACTCACGAACCCGAATTGCGAGAACATAGTCTTCGCCTGGGTCGCGCCTTGATGACCCGGCAGAATACCTCTTTCATCGCCGACCAGCGCCAAGTTCGGGGTTTCTGGATGAATGGTGATCAGCCTTACATGGATATCGTGAGTTCCGCTCTCCCGCCGCTGGCCCTGCTGGAATTGCACGCCGCTTTCCCCGACGCGGAGGAACGCAGCAAGTGGCTGGACGCGGTGCGGTTGCACTTGGACGAGTATCTTCTCCCCATGTCGGAGCGGAACGCTTATCGCCTCATCCCTCTGGGGATGTACATCGGTTCCCCCACGCCGGAGACCTACCGGCCGCTGGCCGGCAAGCTCACGTACCGTTACTTCCATCCGACGCGCAAGCAGTTCTGGTGGCAGGGTGCGAACTGCCATCTGGGCAGCAACGCGCTCCTGCTGGGCCGCGCCTTCCAGCTGACCAAGAAGCGTGAGTATGTGAATCTCGCCTACCGCCAGCTTGAGTGGATTATGGGAGCGAATCCTTTCGCCGCCTGCATGATGACCGGCGAGGGCATGCGGAACCCCTACCCGCACTCGCGCTTCGTGGGACTCATTCCCGGCGGAATCATGAACGGCATCGCCGGCAACATGGCCGATGAGCCGGTCCTCGATATGGCCTATGGCCAGGACTGGCGGACCTGCGAGTACTGGAGCCCACACGTCGCGTTCTACATTTGGGCGAATTCGGTGCTGGAAGGCATCGGATGAAGCCCTGCCGGGGCACATTATTCTGTGCCCGCGCGTCGGTGGGGAATTGAACGGTAGGAACGGCGTCCCCTCAGACTTCCGGGATTCCGAGGTCCTTGCTGCCGAGGGGTGACATCTTCGCCTGGGGCGTGTACTCCGCGAGCAGGTCGAGCGCGATCCGCGCGCGGTGGACCCGCTCGCGGCCCATGTTGACCGCCAGGTCTTCAATGTGCCTGCCACAGGGATAGATGTCCGGCGAGTTGCGCAGGCCGAACTTGAAGTAGATGGGTGCAGCTACCTGTACCAGTTGCGGCATCTCGTAGTAGCGGACGAACCCGCCGAAGTTGTCCGGCACCTCAATGTACAAGTCGATGGGGATATCCACCGCCTGGCGTAGCGCACCCACTTGCGCCGGACTCAAGTCGGTAGGGATATTCAGGGTGGAGACTCCGGCACGCTCAAAGAGCTTGGCCGTGGCAGGATTCGCCGCGGGCAGCGTGACCGAGCTTTTGATGACCAGGTTCTTCGGCAACTCACCTTTCTTCTTCATCTCGTTGAGCACCCAGATCAGGCCGAGGTCGGCAGGCAGCACGCTGCGGATGCCGAGGTCGCAGGCGCGACGGACATCTTCAATCGCGTACACCAGTTGATTGGCGCCGCGATGCTGCAGCCCAATCACCTTGCCGGCGGCGGAGGCGGTCTGCGCTCCGGTCTCGAAGGTGGCGCGCGGGCCCACAAACAAACACACCTCGATGCGCTGGTCGTGCCCGAGGCGCGCCATCTCCGCGATTTCCTTCTTGGTGAGCAGCATGATGCCGCTGCCCTGGCTGACGCGATGCACAGGAACCTGAAGCTCCTTGGCCGCGGCCAGCACCTCGCGAAAAACGCGGGGGCCTTCCACGCTCGGGATCTCAAAGCGCCACTGCCCGCCGTCCGGGAACCGTTTCGTGCTGGGCTTCAGCGCGTGATTGTCTTCGCTTGGTAAACCCAGCTTGGCAAGGAACTGTTGCGTCTTTTTCATCTTTTCCCTCGTCGGCTGCTTTGGAGGCGGTACGCTCCGCCGCGTCTCCTGACTCCTGACTTCTGGCTTCTGACTTCTGCCTACTGCGTATACTTCAGATAGACCGTCCGCGTCTCGGTATAGAAATCGAGCGCCAGTGGCCCCTGCTCGCGCATGCCGAAGCTGGACTCCTTGGTCCCGCCAAACGGAAGTTGGTACTCGACGCCAGCGGTTGGCAGGTTCACGGTAATCAGCCCGGCGTCGATCCGGTTGATGAACTGGTGGACGCGCGTCAGATCTCGAGAAACGATAGACGCCGAGAGGCCGAAGCGAGCGCTATTGGCCAGGCGCATGGCGTCGTCGAAGTCTTCGGCGATCATCAGTGCCAGCACCGGCCCAAAGACCTCTTCCTGGGCGATGCGCATCTCGGGCGTCACATTGCCAAAGATAGTTGGCTCGACGAAGTAGCCCTTGTCGTAGATGCCGCCGGTCAGCCGGTGGCCGCCGCACAGGAGCTTCGCGCCTTCCTGCTTGGCAATCTCGATGTATTTCAGATCGGTCTCAAGCTGGCTGGCGTCCACGGCCGGACCCATGTCCACGCCGGGTTCCAGGCCGTTGCCGATTTTCATTTTCCGCGTCTTGGCCACCAGGATTTCGACCAGCGGTTCGTAAATGGCTCGCTCGATGACGGCGCGGCTGCACGCGGTGCATTTCTGGCCGGTGGAGAAGAACGCGCCGTTGATGAGGATGTCGGCGGCGTAGTTCAGGTCTGCGTCTTTGAGAACCACTGTGGGGTTCTTGCCGCCCATCTCGAGCTGGACGCGAATCTTGCGCCGCGCCACCTTTTCGTAAAGCGTATTGCCCACTTCGCACGAGCCGGTGAACGACACCGCACGGATGGCGCGGTGTTCGACCAGCGCGTTGCCGATGGCGCCGCCTGCGCCCGTGACGTAGTTGATGGCGCCCGCCGGAATGCCCGCTTCATGGAGCGCTTCCACCAGGCGCAGCGCGCTCAGCGGCGCGAGCGACGCGGGTTTGATCACCACCGTGTTGCCGCCCACCAGCGCCGGTGCCATCTTCCAGGCGGGAATGGCGCTGGGAAAATTCCAGGGCGTGATGAGGCCCACCACTCCCAGCGGCTTGCGCATCGTGTAGCTGAAGACGTTCTCGCGCTCGGAGGGAATCTGGTAGCTGAACTGCCGCGCGCCCTCGCCGCCGAAGTAGCGGAAGATGTTGATGGCCCGCTTCACTTCGGCCTTGCCTTCCGGCAGCGTCTTGCCTTCCTCGCGCGTCATGTCCTCGCCGAGTTGGGCGAGCCGGCTCTCCAGGATTTCCGCAGCCTTGAACAGATATTCGCCACGGCGCGGCGCAGGCAGAGCTGCCCAGGCGGGTTGGGCCGTCGCGGCCGTATCACACGCTTCGATGATGTCTTCGGCGGCTGAGGCCTGGAAGAGGCCGACGACTTCGTTGGTGTCGGCAGGGTTGATGTTGGGAACCGTCTTCCTGGATTTGCATTCAACCCACTGCCCACCAACATAATTGCGGAATACCTCTGGCATAGAGCCTCCCTTACAGCGGATGGCGACAGGGCTTCGGTCCCGGCTGTGGCGAGTCATTATCGTCAGGCCGTTCAACGAGTGTCAAGCAGACCTTGGCCCTCGCGGCTTGCCGGTGGCGAGGCTTATCGTTGCAGGGTTGCGAGGCCCTCGGCTACAATGCGCCCTCCGAAATCCTACGTCGAAGGTCGAGGATGAAAAACATATTGGCTGTGCGATGGTCGCTTCTCCTAGTGCTGGTGCTCTGCGGCGCCGCGCTGGGCAAGGATTACGAGACGGTGGAAATCGCCGCTCC
>JBEKCQ010000180.1:0-6816 GCA_050014795.1 Terriglobia bacterium
TTTGTCGCCAGCGGCTTCTGCGCCAGGATGCCCTTGATGTGCTTCTGCTTGACGGCCTCGCGCACGATCGCCAATTGATGCTGCGGTGGCACGGCGATGTCCACCACTTCGATCGTCGGGTCGGCCAGCAGTTCTTCATTGGTGTCGTAAACCTTGGAAATGCCGCGCAACTGGGCCACCTCGCGCGCCTGCTCCGGCGGCTGAGCGGTGATGGCCACCACGTTGTACCCGGCGTTGTGGTACGCCACCAGGTGGCAGTCACGCATGATGAACCCGGCCCCCATGGCGCCGATGCGGTAGTCCTTCTTCTTCGGTGGTGGTGGGACATGCTCAAGATTGAGGTCTACGGTCATGGTCATCCTCCTGCGCTTCCGCAGACGTTCTTCGGGTCACGAGGTTTTGCGGAGTATATACCGGTAAAGCGTTCGATGTCGTGGCGTAGCGCGGCCGTCCTGGTCCCCCTCTGCGGGAGCGTGAGCCCCGTGCTACGGCTGGTCTTGACCGCGTCAACCGCGCAGGGTACATTCGACCCTCTACACCCACCATAAGGGGAGGGTTTCCATGGGCATCCTGGTCAAGAATCAGACACGGCGCGAAGCATTGGCACGTATGGGGCGCGTGGCTCGGCGAGGCGCTGCTGGCGAAGACGGCTCTGTCGAGCCCAGGGGGATACGGCCCCCTGCTCTCGGTGGAAATCTACGTTTGGACGCAGCATTTCTTCTCGCAGAAGAAGACGCTGGAAGCCGGCGTAGAAGAAGCGCTCGCAGCTATTCGCCGGGCGGGCTACCGCCGGGTGGAATTGACCTCCGACTTCTTCCTGCCCAACGTGCGGGCGAAAACCTTGGCCGCATTGAAAACCACCGGGCTGGAGATGCCAACCATTTATGTCAATGCAACTCTGTACGAAGCCAAGGCCGCCGAGAAGTCAATGGCTGACGCGCTTGAACTGGCCGACACGGTGAAGGGAATGGGGACTCAGTGGATCCTGACCAATCCCAGCCCGAAGCGGGAACGCAAGACCGACGACGAGCTGAATATCCAGGCGAACTACCTGAATAA
Source organism: Terriglobia bacterium (assembly GCA_050014795.1). Lineage (GTDB taxonomy): Bacteria > Acidobacteriota > Terriglobia > UBA7540 > UBA7540 > JALHUF01. Next base: position 1,060 of record JBEKCQ010000180.1, read on the forward strand.
GCTGGGCGCGGAACTCGAGAAGCGTGGGCTGCGCTTGATGGTCCATCACCACACGCCGGAACTGACGGAGAACGCCCGCGAGTGGCGTCACCAATTGCAGCATACGGACGCGAAGCTCGTCTCCTGCTGCGTGGACGTGGAATGGGCCGTGCGGGGAAAACAAGAGCCGCTGGCGTTTCTGCGCGAAGTCGACGACCGGCTCGCGAGCCTGCACATCCGCAACTCCAAAGCCGGCGTCTGGATGGAAGATTTCAGCGACGGCGATATCGACTACACCAAGGTCGCTGCGTACCTGAAGGAGATCAGCTACGCCGGCTACTTGATTGTGGAGTTGGCCTACGAGAAGGGCACGCAAATCACCCGTTCGCTGGAAGAAGACCTCCGCTTGAGCCGGCTCTATGCCGAAAAGGTCTTTGGCCTCTGACCTGCGCCTGTAGCGGTGGCGTCCTCGCCGCCGACCTGTGTAGAGACGTTCCGCTGGAACGTCTCTTGCCCAAGACGCCCCAACGGGGGGTCCCTACCAGAGTTGGGATTGGCTGAGGAGTGAACCGATCCGGCTTGCCTGAGTGGGGTTCTGCTCTCTCTGGCGCAGGCCGCGGTAGAGTCGCCCGGCAATCTCGGCGGCGTGCGGGCCGTACATCATTCGCCCGCCGCGGAGCAGAACCACCACGACGTACTTCGGCTCCTGCTCGTTGGCGTAAGAGACGAACCAGCCCAGCCGCGCGCCGTCTTCGCTACAGGTCCCAGTTTTCCCGTAAATCTGTTCTTCGGGATCGTAGGCCAGCTTGGCCGTGCCGTAGATGACCGCCGCCGCCAGACCTTCCTTGATCTGCGGGAAGTGCTCGGCGAGGTCGTCCAAGCGCTGCCGGACCTTGGGCTCGAACTGGGCGGTCTCTTCCGGGGTGCGCGGATACTGCAAACGGTAGAGGGTGCCGCCGTTGGCGATGGTGGAAATCACCGCGGCCATTTGCAGGGCCGTGACCTCGATGTTCTTGCCGTAGCTGGACATGAACCCCACGCCGCCGTCCTGGGGAGGTTGGGTGGGGAAACGGCCGGGGGATTCGCCGGGGATATTCAATCCGGCCTTGCCGCCAAGGCCGAAGGCGCGGGCGTACTCGGCGAGGCGGCGGAACCCCAATTGCTGGCCTAGCTTGGAGAAGAAGGGATTGTTCGAATGCGCCAGGGCATCGGTGAGGTTCATGCGGGTGCGGCGTCCCACGCGCAGTTCTGTTTCGGGGGTGATGATGCCTTCCCTCAAGGCCGCCAGGGCCACCACCGGTTTGAAGGTCGAGCAGGGGGTGAAGGCGCTCCCCAGCGCCATCTGCTGACCCACGATGGAGAGGATGCGTCCGGTGTTCGGGTCAACCACTACCACGCTGCCGTTCCAGTTCCCCAAAGCCTCGATGGCGGCTTCGCGCACGGCGGGATCCTCGCCGGCGGGGTTGTCTCCGGTGGTCGGCTCTCCGAAGGAGCTGATGCGCCAGGGATTGCTTCTTCGCCAGCGGCTGCGGACAGCCGTGCGCTTTGTTTTGGCGGTCTTGCCGACGACCGTCCTAGAACCCGAGGATCGGACTGCGGACTTGGGAGGTGGAGTTGAAGGCTTGCGGCTCTGCCGCGACGCGGGGGCGGAGCCCGGTAGAAGGCTCGCACCGAACAGCCAGAAAGCTGCCACTGCCAGGATGGCAATTTTTTTACGCAATGGGTTTTAAAACCTCCTTTGGTTGACTGGACTGTTTCCCGCTCCCTGCCGACCCTGGCGCCGGTCATTCAAGGAGCATTCCTGCTAACTCGAACCGCGCCTGCCTCCGCCCCTACTTCTTCACGCGCGCTGGTTCTGCGGTTTCCTGGGTGGCGAGCTCAGGAGGCAACGGCAGATTCAACGCCTTGCGGACATCAATTTCCAGCTTCCGGCAAACGTCAGGATTCTCACGAAGGAACTGCCGGGCGTTTTCGCGTCCCTGACCGATCCGTTCCCCGCCGAAAGAAAACCACGCGCCGCTCTTCTCCAGGATGTTCCGTTCGGCGGCGACGTCGAGCAGGTCTCCTTCCTTCGAGATCCCCTCTCCGTACAGGATATCAAATTCTGCCTCGCGAAAGGGAGCGGCAATTTTGTTTTTCACCATTTTGACCTTGGTCCGGTTGCCGACCACCCGGTCCCCGTCCTTGATAGAGGCGATGCGCCGAATATCCACGCGCATGGACGCGTAGAACTTCAGCGCCCGACCGCCGGTCGTGGTCTCCGGGTTGCCGAACATCACGCCGATCTTCTCGCGGATCTGGTTGATGAAGATGAAGCAGGTTCTTGACTTGGAGACGATTCCGGACAGCTTGCGCAGCGCCTGCGACATCAGGCGAGCCTGGAGCCCCGGTAAAGAATCTCCCATGTCGCCGTCGAGTTCGGCCTTGGGCACCAGCGCCGCCACGGAATCGATCACCAGGACGTCCACGGCGTTCGAGCGCACCAGGGCCTCGGCAATTTCCAGCGCCTGCTCGCCGTAGTCGGGTTGGGAGACCAGGAGGTTGTCCACGTCCACGCCCAGCCGTTTGGCGTAGGCGGCGTCCAGGGCGTGCTCGGCATCGATGAAAGCGGCCATGCCGCCGCGGCGCTGCGCTTCGGCAATGATGTGCAAAGCAATCGTGGTCTTGCCGCTCGACTCGGGCCCGAAGATCTCCACCACCCGGCCGCGCGGCATGCCGCCCACTCCCGTGGCCGCGTCGAAGGCAACCGACGCCGTAGGAATCACTTCCACCGGGACCAGGGCCTCCTTGCTGCCCAGCCGCATGATCGAGCCTCTCCCAAATTGCTTTTCAATTTGGGTCATGGCGAGGTCAATCGCCTTGGTCTTTTCGGTTCGTTCTTCTGGCATTGCAGCATCCTTTCTTCCTAGGAGTTCAAAGGATCAATCTGCTCGCTCGACGGCTAGCGCGACGGCGTTGCCGCCGCCCAGGCACAGAGCGGCAATCCCGCGCCGGGCATTGCGCCGCGCCATCTCGTACAGCAAGGTCACCAGGATGCGTGCGCCCGACGCCCCGATGGGATGGCCCAGCGCCACCGCGCCGCCATTGACGTTGGTTCTGGCTGGGTCGAGGCCCAATTCCTGAATCACCGCGAGGGCTTGGACCGCGAAAGCCTCGTTCAGTTCGAAAAGGTCAACATTCTCCAACTTCCAGCCGACTTTCTTCAGCAACGATTGGACTGCGCCCACCGGCGCCATCATCACCCATTTCGGCTCGACGCCGCTCACCGCCTGACCAACGATGCGTGCCAGCGGCTTCTTGCCCAGTTCCCGCGCCTTCTCGGCTGAGGTGACCACGAGCGCCGCCGCGCCGTCGTTCGTGCCAGGAGCGTTGGCCGCCGTCACGGTTCCGTTGGGCTTGAACGCGGGCTTCAAGCGGGCCAGCGCTTCGAGCGACGTGTCCTCGCGCGGGGATTCGTCCACACTGAACTGGATGGGCTCGCCCTTTTTCTGTGGGATACCCACCGGAACAATCTCGTCATTGAACCGGCCGCTCTTGATGGCGTCGATGGCGCGTCGGTGGCTGTCGAAGGCGTAGGCGTCCTGGCGCTCGCGGGAGATGTGGTATTTCTCGGCCACCAGTTCGGCGGTCATGCCCATGTGGAAATCTTCAAAGGCATCCCACAAGCCGTCCGTGATCATGGCGTCAAGAGCCTTACCGTGGCCTAGCCGGTAGCCCTGGCGAAGCTGCGGCAAGAGGTATGGGCAATTCGTCATGGACTCCATGCCGCCGGCCACGACGATCTCCGCATTGGCCGTCTGAACGGCTTGCGCGGCCAGCGCTACGGCTTTCAGTCCCGAGCCGCAGACCTTGTTGATGGTCAGCGCCGCGACGCGGGGGTCGAGTCCGCCCCTGAGCCCCGCCTGCCGCGCCGGGTTCTGCCCCAGCCCGGCCGAGACCGTATTGCCCATAATGATCTCGTCAACCTGGCTAGGCTCAATACCCGCCCGCCGCACAACTTCCCGCACCACGGCAGCTCCCAGCTCGACGGCGGAAAAAGGGGAAAGCAAACCTTGAAACCTGCCGATGGCAGTGCGAACGGCGGCAATGATGACCGCTTCGCGCATGACCCTCCAACCCGTGCCGATTATAGTCACGGGTTTACAGCAAAGTCAATGAATCGCGCACGTTACGGGTCAGCCCAATGCCTCCGCACGGCGGGGGCCCGTGGCATCAACTCTCACCTCGGCGGCTCCCCCACGCTGAAGCACCTTGCCTCAGTGGCGGGCTTGGCAGAATAATGTCTCGATGACTGCGCCTCGCGAACTGAATCCTGAACAACGGCAGGCGGTGGAATACGGCGAAGGGCCGCTGCTGATTATTGCCGGGCCGGGGAGCGGGAAGACCCGCGTCATCACCGAGCGAGTCGTGTGGCTCCTCGGAAATGTCGAGGGGCTCCAGCCCAGGAACCTCCTGGCCGTCACCTTTACGGACAAGGCGGCAGAGGAGATGAAGGCGCGCGTGCGAAAGGCTTTGGGCGATCCGCCGGACTTGCCGCACATTTCCACCTTCCATTCCTTTTGTTACGAGGTCCTGCGCAAGCGGCATTTCGAGCGTCGGTTGCTCGACAAGGTGGACGTCTGGATTTTCCTGCGGCGCCGCATGGAGCAACTGGGGCTCGACTTCTACCAGAAGCTCGCCGAGCCCGGCGCGTTTCTCCACGCCCTGAACGATTTCTTCTCGCGCTGTCAGGACGAACTGATTGAGCCAGGCGATTTCGAGGCTTACGTCGCGGCAGCGGAGAAGGCGTTCCAGCGGCGCGCCGCTCGTCTCGATCCTGCCGAACGCAAACTGGAGGAGGAAGAGGTTCTGAAGAAGAAGGAACTGGCGCGGGTCTTTCGCAACAGCCGCACGCTGATCGAAGACGCGGGAAGCTCAAGCCTCGGTAGCCTGATTCCCGAAGCCGTCCGGCTCTTCGACCGGGAGCCGGAAGTGCTTGAGACCTATCGCGAGCGCTTCCGCTACGTCCTCGTGGATGAGTTGCAGGACGCCAACTACGCCCAGGTCGAACTGTTGCGGCGTCTGGTGGCGCCGCCCTCGAACATCACGGCGGTGGGCGACGACGACCAAGCTATCTATCGTTTTCGCGGCGCGGCGCACGGGGCCTTCCAAATGTTTCATCAGGCTTTTCCAGGCGCGGAGGTCGTCAACCTTCATCGCAACTATCGCTCCACGAAGCGCATCCTGCGCGCCGCCGATGTGGTCATTGCCCAGAACACCCACGAAGAGAAGAAGAAACCTCTGCGGACGGAGAACGACGAAGGCTGCCGGGTTTTTCTCCTGGAGTCCCCGGAGTACCGAAGCGAGGCCGCTTGGATTGCCGACGAGGTGGCGCGCCTGGCGAAAAAGGGGATGCTGCTTGCCGACATCGCGGTCCTTTACCGCGCCCACGCCCACCGCGACCCGCTGGTGGAGGAGTTCCGCCGCCGCAAGATTCCGTTCGCCATTCGAGGACTGTCCCTTCTCTCCACCGTCATCCTGCGCGACCTCGTGGCCTATCTCAATCTGGTCCATTCGCCTCATCACAACGTCAGCCTGACGCGCGTCCTGCTCGCTCCCCGCTGGCGATTCCCCGAAGAAGTGGCCCTCCAGGTCCGCCAGGAGGCGTCCAAGAACCGGTGCTCGCTCTACGACGTGCTGGAATCGTGGGAGAAGGCATCCACCCGCAGCGAGGTGAAGGACACGGGCTGGCCCGAACTGAAGAAACTCATCTTGGGAATCAGGCGATTCTCTCAGGAA
>JBEKCQ010000181.1:0-6305 GCA_050014795.1 Terriglobia bacterium
TCCCTGGCCGGCAATTCCATGGCGGAAATCCTCAAGATCGATCCAGCCCGGCTGGAGTTCATTCTGGACTACTCGACGCGGATGATCCTGGCTGGCAAAGTTGTGGCAGTTCCCACCGACACTTTGTATGGTCTGGCGGCTGACCCGTTCAATCTGGCAGCGGTGAGCGAGGTGAATCGCATCAAACGCCGCATGGCCGAGCGGCCGCTGCCGCTGCTGGTAGCCTCAGTGGATCAGGCGGCAGATTCGGCCCATGATCCACCTCGCCTCTTTTTCCAACTCGCGGAGAAATTCTGGCCGGGGCCGCTGACCATTGTAGTGACCGCCTCGCGACAGCTTCCCCTGAAGGTCACCGGGAACACGGGCAAGGTGGGGCTCCGTTGGCCCAAAGCCCCGGTGGTAGTGGCACTCATCGCCGCGTGCGGTCGTCCCCTCATCGGCACGAGCGCAAACCTGACCGAACAACCACCCTGCACCTCAGCCGACGAAGTGAATCGGCAAATCGGCAACGTTGTTCCGCTCATCCTCGATGGCGGGCCCACCCCCGCCCATGTTCCCTCGACGGTGGTGGAACTTGCCGGAGAGCAGGCGCGCATCATCCGGCCTGGGGGCGTCCCTGAGTCTGAATTGAAGGAGTTCCTCGCCTGACCTTCCCGCGGCTTCGTTACTGGCTTCTCCTCGGACTCCTGCTGCTCCTGGTCGGAGTGGCACTGGCGGAGCGTTCCCTTTATCACGCCGTTCGTCAGCAGGCAGCGCGCGATGAAGCGCGGCCCGCGGATGCCATCGTGGTTTTCGGAGCGGCGCAATACAACGGCGCGCCCTCACCGGTCTATAAGGCCCGCCTCGACCACGCCTTTGACCTCGAAGAACGCGGCTTGGCGCCCCTGGTCATTACTACCGGAGGCAGCGGCGGCGACCCGCATTTCACCGAAGGGGGTGTGGGTCGGGACTACTTGATCCAGCGGGGCGTGGCGGCCGAGAAAATTCTGGCGGAGACCCGGAGCGAAACAACCTACCAAAATGTGCAGGCCATTGCCCGGCTCTTGCAGAAGCGGGGAGCGAGAAGCCTCATTGCCGTCAGCGACGGGTTTCACCTGTATCGAATCAAGTTGATGTGTGCGTCCGAAGGTCTCACCGCCTATGCCTCACCCGCTCCGGACAGCCCCATCGAAGCCGATCCCTTCACGCGCACCCTCCATTCCTGGCGCGAGGCGTTCATCTCCAGCCTGTGGTATGTGGGCTTTCGCGGGTAGGCGTGGCCCTCCCGCTTGGGCTTAGGAAGGTGGGAGCACCATGAAGGCGCTCCCTTACGGCCGCAGGAACTTGCCCAGGATGACGGCGCGGCGGGCGCCGGTGACGCTGGGGAGGTTGCCGGGAAGGCCGTGCATAGTGCGGTCGGCGAGGATCGCGAAGGCGATGGCTTCTTTCGCGTCAACCGGAAGGCCGTAGCGGTCGGAGAGTTCGACTTTCAGTCGAGGGAGAAGCTCGCGGAGGCGCTTCATCAGGAACTTGTTGTGCGCACCGCCACCAGAGACAATCAGGCGGTGGACCTTCACACGGGAGAAGACATGACGTTCGAGCGCCTGCGCAACGGTTTGCGCTGTCAGTTCGGTAGCAGTGCGGACAGCATCCTCAAAGCGCACGCGTCGGCGGGTGAGGAAGTGCTTTTCCACGAATCCTTGGCCGAATTGCTCCCGGCCGGCGCTTTTGGGAGGCTGGCGCTGGAAGAAAGGGTCAGCGAGCGCAGCGGCAAGGATGACTTCATCAATTTTCCCCCGCCCTGCCACACGCCCACCGGCGTCGTAAGATTTCCGCGCTTTGGTGAAGTGCCGCATCAGCGCATCGATCACCATGTTTCCAGGCCCGGTGTCAAAGCCGAACACGTTATCCGGCTTGGCATGTGCCGGGATCACCGTGACGTTTGCTATGCCGCCGATGTTGAGTGCCACGCGGCCTTCGCGCTCATCGCCGAGCAGCAGGTAGTCCACCATCGGCACCAGCGGCGCGCCCTGGCCGCCTGCGGCCATATCGGCAGTGCGAAAATCCGCCACCACCGGCACACCGGTCTTCTCGGCGATGACGGCGGGTTCCGCGATCTGGCGGGTACTCGCGATGCGCCGCCCCGACTCAAGCGTTCGGGTGCCCTGATGGTAGACCGTTTGCCCGTGGGATCCGATCACCGCCAGGCGCTGCGGGGAGATGCGGCTGCGACGGCAAGCCTTGAGCACCGCCTCCGCAAACAGTTCGCCGAGCAGGAAGTTGAGCTGGCTAAGCTCGCCAGCGCTCGTCGGCTGGCCCCCGGCAACGCGAAGGACCCGCTCGCGAACTGCCCGCGGATAGGGGCTTGACACGAAGGCCAGGAGCCGAACGCGCAACCTCTCAGCCGGCTCACGCAACTCAACGAGCGCTGCGTCCACGCCGTCCATGGACGTCCCGGACATGAGACCCACGGCCAGGCGTGGTTTTTCCTTCTGGGGATTACGCTTCAATGTCGCCTCCGCTGCTGACCCGCTGGCCAAATTCTTCGAACTCGCACGCCAGGCGATCAAAGCTCCGCGCTGAGACCTTCCCGCTCGGGCGCCTTAAGCCGTTCTTGACCGTTCGAATGCGTCGCAAGGCCTCTTCGACGCGTTCTTGAGTCAATGAGCCAGCCTCGAGTTCTTTCTGCATCGCAGGGAAGACAGTCTCTGCGATCTCAGGGCCCCAACTCACGACCTGCAAATCACAACCAGCCCTGATTGAATTGAGAATCACACTAAGGTTTAGGGTAGCTCCCTGCCGCCTCAAACGCTCCGGGGACATTTCGAACGGAAGCTCCAGCGTATCGGCGACGGCCAAGCCGCGATATCCGAGCTTGACGCGAAGCAAATCATGGACGACTTTCGATGACACGGCCGCCGGCTGGACGACATCGAAGTCGTACGCCTTGTAGGAAACGTTGCTCAGCTTGACCAAACGCAGAGCAGGCAGCAACTCTCGAAACGGCAACAAATCCTCACGCCACAGCGCGGCCATGGTTTTTCCCACCACGGGCAACCCATTTTCGTTGTACTCCGGCATGCCTCGCCCCGGGAAGTGTTTCCCGCACGCGAGCACGTCGTGTTGGCGCAGACCCTCGATGAAAGCTTTGCCGCATGCCGCGACGTGCTTTGCATCCGGCCCGAAGGTCTGCGCGTCCCGGGCGGGCTTGACGTCGGGATTCGAGAGATCCAATCGCGGAGCGAAATTCAGATTAAGGCCCAGCAATTTCAGTGCGCTCCCAATCAACTCGCCCGAGCGTCTGACCGAAGTCGGACCGCAACGGGCCAGGGCGCGCGGGGCGGGCAGCGGCGGTAAGAGCGCCTGGAGCGGGTCCACACTTCCGCCTTCTTCCGCAATGGCCAGGAACGGGGGGTCGCTCAGCGTGCGCGCGATTTTGTGAAGCAACTCCGCCGTCTGGCCCGGAGCTCGGAGACTCCCAGGAAGGAGCAGGACTCCACTCGGCTGCAGCGCGCGCAGCATTCGCTCCAGGCTGCGCGACCAGCGATCGTCGTGCAACCCGACAATGAGCAACTGGCCGAGTGCACTAGCACGCGAGACGCTCATGACTTGATCTGCTTCTTTAATTCCGCGAGGAGATTGAGGGCCTCAATGGGCTTCAGGTTGTCGAGGTCGGCCTCGTCGAGGGCGCGCACGACTTCGGCGTTGAGAGGAGTGAAGATGGTCAACTGCACCGCTTCCTGCTCAGGCGAGGCCGGGCGCGCCGCCAGCCGTTCGCTCAGCGTGTGTTCGCTCTGCTCGTGGCGCGTCAGGATTTCCCGCGCCCGCGCGATGACGCTCGCCGGGAGGCCCGCCAAACGCGCCACCTCGATGCCATAGCTCTTGTCGGCGCTGCCCGGCTCGACCTTGCGCAAGAAAACGATGTTGGAACCCGATTCCTTGACCGAGACGTGATAGTTGCGCACGCCGGGCAGGAGGTCTGCCAGTTCGGTCAACTCGTGGTAATGCGTGGCGAAGAGGGTCCGCGCCTGGGAATGGGTTTGCAGGTGTTCCACTACGGCCCAAGCGATAGCCAGCCCGTCAAAGGTCGCCGTGCCGCGCCCGACCTCGTCCAGCAGCACCAAGCTCCGTGGCGTCGCAGTGTTGAGGATGCTGGCGGCCTCAGTCATTTCCACCATGAAGGTGGAACGGCCCAGCGCCAGGTTATCCGAAGCGCCGATGCGGGTGAAGATGCGGTCGAAAATGGGGAGCTTGGCGCGCTCGGCGGGGACGAAGCTGCCCATCTGCCCCATCAAGGCGATCAGGGCGGCCTGACGCAGGTACGTTGATTTTCCGCCCATGTTGGGGCCGGTGATGAGCAGGAGGCGGTCCGTCGTCAGGTTCAGAAACAGATCGTTGGGAATGAACCTTCCGGCCTGCTCCGCCTCGCACATGCGCTCGATCACCGGGTGGCGCCCTTGGACGATGAGGAATTCTCCGTCATCGGAGAGTTCCGGCCGGTGATAGTTACGCTCCACGGCCAGCCAGGCAAAACACGCCAAGACATCGAGTTCGGCCAACACCTGAGCACTGCGACGGACGCGCGCCGCCTCAGCCGCCACCTGGCGCCGGATTGCGACGAAGAGTTCTCGCTCCAGCACCTGCATTCTCTCTTGGGCGTCGAGGATCTTGGCTTCCAGATCCTTCAGTTCGGGGATGGTGAAACGCTCGGCGTTGACCAGGGTCTGCTTGCGCTCGTAGTCGGCCGGCACCAGGGACAGGTTGGGTTTGGACACTTCGATGTAGTAGCCGAAGACATTGTTGAAGCGCACCTTGAGCGAGGCGATGCGGGTGCGCTCGCGTTCGCGGGATTCGATCTGCGCGAGCAACTGCTTGCTGTTCTGGCTCAAGCCGCGCAGGGCGTCGAGTTCGGCATGGTAGCCGGGCCGGATGAGGTTGCCTTCGGTCAGCAGCACGGGCGGCTCGGGATGGATGGACCTCTCGAGGCACTCGTGCACGTCGCGCAATTCATCCAGGCTCGCGTAAAGCTCGACCAGCCGCGGCGCCTGGAGATGGCCGAGGTACTGGCGGACGAGAGGCAGATGACGCAGGGACTGCTTGAGGGCCAGCAGGTCGCGAGCGTTGGCGGTCTCCAACCGCACCTTGCTGAGCAGGCGCTCGAGATCCAGGATGTTGCCCAGCACCCTGCGTAACTCTTCCCGCGCAATGGTGTTTTGGGCCAACTCGCGCACCGCTTCCCAGCGAGCTTCGATTTCCGAGCGCTCTATGGAAGGCCGCAGCAGCCAGCTCTTGAGGAGCCGCGCGCCCAGCGAGGTGACGCACTGGTCCAGCGTGGCGAGCAGCGTCGAGTCCCGGGGGCCGCCGAACGCCGGCTCGAGCAGCTCCAGGTTGCGCAGGGTGGTGGGGTCGAGGACCAGAGAATCCTGCTGCTCATAGAAGCGGATGCCGTCGAATTGGGGAAGCGAGCCGCGCTGCGTGTCGCGCACGTAGTGGAGGATGGCGCCCGCCGCCGCTACGGCCAGCGGATGATGTTCCAGCCCATACCCAGCCAGCGTCGCCACGCGGAAGTGGTCGCGCAACTGGCGCTCGCCATATTCCTCATTAAAGACCCAGTCGTCCAGGCGGGTCTCGGTCACGCCCGAGATTTGAGATTTCACCTTTGAAATTTCCAATGAAGATGCCCAGGAGGATGCCTCCGGGCGGGCAGCGCTGGGCAGGAGAAGCTCGCGCGGGCGCATGCGCTCGAGTTCCTCTTGAAACCGGGCGCGCGCCTCACTCCCCAAGAACTCCGTGGCGCGGAAATCGCCGGTCGAGAGGTCGGCGAACGCCAGCCCCATCGAACCGTCTCTTTCCACGGCCGCGGCCAGGTAGTTGTTTTCCCGCGGCTCGAGGAGCTGGGCGTCCACGGCGGTGCCGGGCGTCACCACGTGGGTGACCTCGCGCTTCACCAGCTTCTTGGCGACGCGCGGGTCCTCCATCTGGTCACAGACCGCCACGCGGAAGCCCTTGCGGATCAGCTTGGCGATGTAGCCCTCCGCGGCGTGGTAGGGAACGCCGCACATCGGGATGGCTTGACCCTTTTCCTTGTTGCGGGAGGTCAAAGTGATTTGGAGTTCCTTGGCCGCGACAATTGCGTCTTCAAAGAAGAGTTCGTAAAAATCGCCCAGCCGGAAAAACAGCAGAGCGTTGGGATGGCGCTCTTTGATGGCGCTATATTGGCGCATCAGGGGCGTGGAGAACTCGCTCATGGGCGTGACGGATTCGCGAAGTCATTATGGTGCGAGGCCGCGGGCTTTGTAAAGGAGCTATCAGCAGTCAGCGTAGCG
>JBEKCQ010000182.1:0-6148 GCA_050014795.1 Terriglobia bacterium
ATGAGCCCCGTTTCCAACACAATCATCGGGCCAACATTTTGGACGCGAAATACACTGACGTGGGAATCGGGATCGTGCAAGGGCCGAATGGTAGCTTCTACATCACGCAAGATTTCGTCGCCGTTCCGGCTAACGGCGGTGGCGTTACCAGCGCTCCACGACTCACTTACAGACCCGAGCCACGCTATACTCCGGCAGCCAAAAAGGCCAAGATAGAGGGTGAGGTTGCGCTTTCGGTTGTCATCGATACTCAAGGAAACGTCACCGAAGTCAAGCAAACTTCAGTTCCGCTTGGTGAGGGTCTGGACGAAAGCGCGGCCGCGACCGTCCGCACCTGGAAATTTGAGCCTGCTAGGCGTGACGGTGTCCCAGTAGTCGTGAAATCACCGGTCAAAGTCACATTCAAGCTCTTGCGGTGAACACTCCCAGCTATCCGGTATTCCAATATGGAAATTCCGGACTACCACAGTGAACCACCAACTTTCAAAAGGTTGATTCCCGGTTGCACCGACGGGGGTAGGGCTGGCCACGATGAACTCGTAGTATGAGTCAACCGTAGGCTTCCTGGTGGGGGAGGGCTCGCCCTCCCGAAGACGGGAGCCGAAACGGCTCCCCCACCCAAACGAAATAATGCCCATGTAAAGGTGCGGGTCTAGCTGCGCGATGAAAGCGCTATTCGGACCGCAAGGCTTCGATTGGATCTAGATAGGCGGCCTTTCTCGCCGGGTAATAGCCAAAGCTGATTCCGACCAGAGCGGAGAAGAAGACCGCCAGCAACACCGCGCTCGGACCGACGGCGGTCGCCCAGCCCGCCAGACGCGAGACGAGGACCGAGGCACCGATCCCGAGCACGACTCCGACGAACCCGCCGGCGATGGACAGCGTTACAGCCTCAACCAGAAACTGGGTGAGAATATCGCGGGTCTTCGCGCCCAGGGCTTGCCGCAGTCCAATCTCGCGCGTTCGTTCCCGGACGGAGATCAGCATGATGTTCATAATGCCGATGCCACCCACGACCAACGAGACCGAAGCCACGGCCGCGAGCATGATCGCCATGATGCGCGAAGATGCCTCTTGCGCGGCGAAGACCTCTTCCAAGTTACGGATCGAGAAGTCGTCGTCCTCGGCCGCCTGCAGATGATGGCGTTGTCGGAGCAGCGCCTTGGCCTCCTCCTGCGCTGCCGGGATCTGGGTGCCGGATTTTGCCTGCATCATGATAGTGTTCACGGCATCTGCATTTGCTGCGTTGACGCCGATCACTTTCCGCTTGGCGGTTGAAATCGGAAGGAGAATCACATCGTCTTGATCCTGCCCCTGGGACGACTGACCTTTGGGAGTAAGCACGCCGACGACTGTGAATGGTACGTTCTTGATACGGATCGTCTGGCCGATGGGGTCGGCGCCGCCGAACAGATTGTCCACTGGTGTCTTGCCGAGCACCGCGACCTTGTTCGCTGCATCCACATCCTGTTGGGTAAACTCAGCCCCGTCAGCAACGGAGAAATCGCGTATCGTCAGATAGTCGGGAGTAACGCCATAAATGGCCGTCGCCCAGTTGTTGTTTCCGTAGACCACCTGGGCTCCTCCCCGTACCAAGGGCGCCGCCAGTGCGACGTCCGGGCACTGCGCCGCAAGCTCCTTGGCATCCGTTTCAGACAACGTCACCGCATTGCCACTGCCCAGGTGCAGTCCGGAGCTGGTCGTGCTCCCCGGAGTAACGATGATGATGTTGCTGCCGATGCTCGCGATCTGCTGCTGAATACGCTGCGTGGCGCCTGAGCCTATCGCTACGGTGGCAATCACGGCGGCGACGCCGATCACAATGCCCAGCATGGTAAGCGCCGAGCGGAGCTTGTTCATCGTCAGCGCTCGGAACGCAATGCGCATGGATGACTTTAACTTTTTCACTGCGGCACCTCGGCGGGGATGCGGAAATCAACCTGACGCTCGCCGGCGTTCTTGGGGTGGATGACCGGCGAGTCGCTGACGATAAGCCCATCGCGAAAGCCGATGATTCGATCCGCGTGCGCGGCGATCTCATCCGAGTGTGTGACCAGGACGATGGTGATGGCCTGAGTGAGGTTCAGCCGCTGGAAGATGCTCAGTATTTCGGCGCTGGTGCGCGAGTCGAGCGCCCCCGTGGGCTCGTCGGCAAGAAGGATTTCCGGCCTGTTGATCAGCGCGCGCGCGATAGCCACCCGCTGTTGCTGGCCACCCGAGAGCTGCGCGGGGAAACTGCGCTCCCGGCCGGCCAATCCGACTAAGGTCAGCGAGTGCTCGGCCTGCTCGTCCGCATCCGGCGTATCATTATCCTTGTACAACAGAGGCAACTCCACGTTCTCCAGAGCGCTCATGCGGGGTAGCAGGTTGAAGTTTTGAAAGACGAAGCCGATCTTCTGGTTCCGTATCTCGGCGAGCCGGTCGCGATCCAGGCTTTCAACCGGAATACCGTCCAGCAGATAACGGCCCGAGGTTGGCTGGTCAAGGCAGCCCAGGAGATTCATGAAAGTCGATTTGCCCGAGCCAGATGGCCCCATGATGGCCACGTACGAGCCCCGCTCGATGGCAACGGTGACCCCCACCAGAGCATTCACGTCCACTTCCCCGAGCCGGTAGATCTTCTTGAGGTTTCGGACGTCGATAAGCGGTGGCACAGATTCCTCCCCGAAACATTAGAACCCGGGCCCGCGACGTCCGCCGCTGGCGCCTGGAGCCGAAGGTGAACTCGCAGTGGGTGTACTCGCAGCCGTAGTAAACCTCGCCACAACCTGGTCTCGTTCGTGCAGGTCACCTTCGGTTACGGCGGTGTACTTGCCGTCCGAGAGCCCAAAGGTAACCAGCACAGCTTGGGGGTTTCCGCCTCGCACGACATATACCTGCTGCTTATTCGCTGGTACCGCCGGTAGGCCGAGCTGCGTCAGCACCGCCGCGGATGGATGGACTCGCAAGACAGCGTTCGGCACCTTGAGTGCGTCATCCAGCTTCGCGGTCAGGATGCGGGCATTGGCCGTCATCCCCGGAAACAGCTTGAGATCAGGATTCGCAACGGTGATCACGACATCGTACGTGACCACGTTCTGTACATTGATCGGCGCCTTGCGGACGACCGAAACTTGCCCGTGGAATGTAGTGCCTGGATAGGCATCGACAGTGAATGTCGCTTTCTGGCCGCCGCTGAGGTTGCCGATATCGGACTCGTCCACGTTGGTGTCGAGCTGCATTTTCGTCAGGTCTTGCGCGATCTCGAAGATGGTGGGGGCCTGAAACGATGCAGCTACGGTCTGGCCTACATCCATGCGGCGGGCGATAACCGTACCGTCGACAGGAGCGGTGATCCGGGTGTGCGCGAGGTTGATCTTGGCCTGCTCGAAGACCCCTTGGGCCTGGCGCTCTTGGGCTTGCGCTGAACTCAACTGGGCCTGCGCCACACGGACCTGAGCCTGTGCCGACTGGATGGTCTGTTTCGCTGCCTCAATCTGGGACTGGTCGGCAGCTACCTGAGCTTCAGCAGCGTCCACGGTAGCTTGAGCCAAGTCGTGATCCGTTCGGGAGATGATTCCATCCTTAAACAAGCTGTCTTGCCTTTCGTACTGATTCCTTGCGTTCAGCGCGTTAGCCTTATCCTTGGCCAAAACTGACTCCACACTCTTTTCACTCGCCATGGTCCCCGCCAGATCTGAATTCGCCTTCTGAACTTGAGCGGCTGCCGTCATGGCAGCAGAGTGTACTGAAGCCAGGGCCGCCGAAGCCTGATCGACCTGCGTCTGGAACACCTGGGGGTCGATCTCCGCGACAAGCTGGCCTTTGGTTACCTTGGTGTTGAAGTCGGCGTAAAGCGCTTTGATGTTGCCCGATACCTGGCTGCCGACCTGCACATTGACAACGGCGTTGAGCGTGCCCGTGGCCGTGACGCTTGACTGCACCGGCCCCCGTTCGACCGGCACGGTCTCGTAGCTAATCGCGTTCTGCGAGTGCATCCGCCACAGTTCTCCGATTGCGGCCAGTGCGATGACCAGGCCGATCGGCAAGGCCCACTTGGCCCATTTGTATCGAGGACGCCCCCTGATTGGCGTCGGGGGAGCAGAACCCGGCGGTGGTGCAAGCGGCTCATCACTGACCTGATCTACTGCTGCGACATCGACCTCATCTACTGCGGTGGCCATAAGTCACCACTCCTTTTCTGCCCGATGAGACTGCTGTTGTCCGCTGCTGATCCGACCCACCCGTTCCGCCCGAGCCAGTCACAGCGCATGCCGTGTTCGGCTGACGGGCCATTGCCCCCTGCCGGAACAGTTCCTCGCGCATCCATCGCGGGCCAGCCTCAGTTCCTCAGAAAGTATCGCGGTTCGCCCGCCCAGCCTGCAAGGGAACCTCAAGGCCTCTGGCGAAGCTACCGATTAGAACCGCCGCAAAGAAGCTGGGCGTGGAGTCGTCCTCGCCCAGCGGCGTTTTGTATTGCAGACCCCGAACATGCAGCCGGATACGACCAGCACTGCGGCGACCGACATCATTCGTGGCCATCTGTGCCTCCATTCTTCAACCCGTTATGATGTTCTCTCGCCGCCCATGGCCGGCAAGGCGGCCCCACCCACCAACGCCAGTCCTTCGTGTAGCGGAGGAAGGGGAATCCACATCATGCGTCTCAACCCGTGGCATAAGTCGTTCCTACATCCAAAGTACCTATCTTTACCGACCAAAGCGTTACCTCGATAGGCGAGGGCCAGCGCACCCAGAATGAGAGGCGCAACTGGGTGGAACCTTGCCGACCTCTGCGATTTGGCTCGTTCGGCTGCGTCACGCAGAAGATCTGCGACCGGTGAGGAGGTTACACACCAACACAATCACTGCAACCACGAGCAATGTGTGGATGAGGCCTCCGCCAAAGTGAAGCCCAAAGCCCAGCAGCCACAGGATTATCAGAATCGCGAAAATGGTCCAAAGCATGTTGATCCTCCCCCCTGGCATCCGCCTCCCACCAGATCTTGGCTGGCAGCTTGAGGCACCCTTCTTATACCCTGGGGTAATTCGCGTGTCAGTTCAGCATTGCTCGCATGTTTGGTCAGAATTGCTCATCCCCGTTTAATGAGGGGAAACTGCCCTTTGGGGCCGAGGTGGTGGTGCTGCCGAGGAGGCTCGACGACTGGTCGCTGACAAGCAAGCGGCAGCGGCTGGTGAAGACAGGCGGCCGGGGCCACCGGGGCGGAAGGCTGAGCTGAAACGTGCCAAAGATAAAGTCGCCGGCGTGTTCCTTTTGGAGCAGACAGCTCAAGTCCCGACCTGTCAGACTTTTCAGCAACCTGGGATTTGAAAATGGAAATCCTGGCTTGGTCCTGAAAGCGCGTGAAAAGAGATTCTCGCTTTCACCACGTTCCCCTGCACTGGGGCTAGATTCTCACTTGGAGCAGCACCGGTTTGTTAAATCGCGTCCAAGATGACGTTCGAGTATGAAAGCCATTCCTCGTTGCCGGTCGGTCGTTGTTTTCGCTGGGTTCTTGTGGGCTGCAACCATAGCCTGCGCGGGTCCAGACCAGACTCAAACATCCACCAAGCCGGACGCTGCCACGCCCCCGCAGACTGAAGTCCAGCCAGCGCAAAACACGCCGAAGAATACGCCCGCCAAATCGGGTGCGTGGCATCACTTCGGCGAGAGCGATGGCGCCTCCGTGGCAGCGCAAAGTCATCCGGGCGTCTGGCGACGCTTCGGTCCGAGCCCCGGCAGGCCGAAGGTTGGTCCCGATGAAACGGCTCCCCGGCAAAACCTCGGTGCGAACCGCCTGGCTGATTTGGAGAGGCAGATGTGGGCACTCGTCAACCGTGACCGCTTGGATCCCGCGACCTCTGCCGAGACTGGTGGCCGAGCGCAGCCACTCAGGTGGAACGAGAACCTCGCTGCGGTCGCGCGAGCGCATTCCCGCAACATGCTCGAACAACGATTCTTTGACCATGTTGACCCGGAGGGCAGGACCCTTTCGACACGAATAAACGCGGCCGGGATTCCCTGGCGGGCTTCGGGAGAGAATATTGCTATCTACGGGACCGTTCTGGGCGCGGAAGCCGCATTTATGAATGAGCCCCGTTTCCAACACAATCATCGGGCCAACATTTTGGACGCGAAATACACTGACGTGGGAATCGGGATCGTGCAAGG
>JBEKCQ010000183.1:0-6064 GCA_050014795.1 Terriglobia bacterium
CATGACAATCCTGATTGCAGCTCTGGCGACCGGGACCCAACATCCCTACTTGGGTGCTTTTATAATGATCGTGATGGGCGCAGTGTGTTTCCTTGTCGGGTTCAAGCAATATCGCGAGTATCGGATTCTGGCCGACGCGCCGAAGGCTCGCGTGCGCAGCATGCCGATGGGACTGGTGCACCTGCAAGGCAAGGCGACCGGCGACCCGCTGACCAGCCCTCTGACGGGCATGCGTTGTTTCGCCTTCACGGCGGACATTGAAGAAATAGTGAAGACCAGAACCAAGGGCGGCGGAACGAAATGGGCCTGGCAAACCGTTGCCGGCGACGACGACCTTAAGCAGTTCTACCTGGACGACGGTACGGGCCGCGTTCTGGTGAATCCTGTTGAGGCCGAGCAAGCTGATTTTGATACGCAGCGCACATTTTATTGCGAAATCGGGAAGGACGGCCATTTCAAATCGGTTCGTCCTACCCCGGGAATACCGGCTCCGACCGAGCAAGCCGTGTGGGCCTACATTCACGGAAGTCACAGTCGCAAACTGCTGGACAAGGTGTTTGAGCTTGAAGGGGAAAGAGGGCGCATGATGAAGTCCGTAATGGAGTCCTCCCTTAAGGTTTTGAACACCGTGCAGCAGATCGAGTCATTGGGCACCGCGCCGCAGATCGACTCATTGGCCGCTCTGCAAGGCTCCCCCGTTTCCGGGCTTAGGGGAGGACCGTATCGCGTGACCGAGAAATGTTTCCTTGCCGATAGTGACTGTGTCATCCTGGGCACGTGCGCTGAGAACCCGAACCCCAAAAGCGATGAGGATCGCAACCTTATCCGCAAAGGAGAGAATGAAAAGACCTTCCTGATTTCCACGAAAGGCGAGAGGACGATCGGAAGGAGCCTGCGCCTCCAGGCCTTCGGATTGGTCTTCCTCGGCGCGGCCCTCATCCTTGGAGGCTTCGCCCTCGCGCTCCACTCGGCGGGAATGCTCTGACCGAGTCCTCGTGCCAATACGGACTGCGCCACCTGCTGTCTCCTGACTCCTAACTTCTGAATCCCGAATCCAGAATCCTCGATCCTGCTTCTCTGACTTCTGACTTCTGGCTTCTGAATTCTGCTCTTTCCTCGTCACTCGTCACTGCTCTTCTGTCTTCTCTCTCCTGCCTCCTGACTCCTGGCTTCTGAATTCTGCTCTTTCCTCGTCCCTCGTCACTGTTCTAATGCAATGCCCTTGACTCTCAGGTTAAGTAGCAGTCTAATTTAGGCAGGTGCTGCCGTGGCTCGTCTGTTGTGGTTTCCCCTTATGCCGACCGGGACGGCTTCTTATGCGGGTCAGCACAAACAAGAGTTAGCTGCCGGCTTCAGTTTATGGGTCAACGAACAACGGCCTTTGGGAGGTCGTCATGAGTGAGCCTTTCACGATCCGCATATTCGTCCCCGACGGGGATCCGGAGGGCGTGAAGATCGTCGAGCGCCTCAACTGGACAGGCGTGGGGCTCGCTTTCCCTCGTTCGGCATGGCCGCGCTTGAGGAGACGCAACGAATTCGGGAGGGCCGGCGTCTACATCCTGACGGGAACAGCTGAGGGAACTGACGACGACTTGCCTACCGTCTATGTGGGACAGGCAGAGGAGATCGGCGCTCGAATTGAGTCCCATTTCTCAGAGAAGGATTTCTGGGACTGGTGTTACGCTTTCGTGTCTAACGGCAGTCCGTTGAATCGGGCACATACGACCTGGCTCGAGCACGCGCTGCTTCAGCGGGCAGACAAGGCGGGGCGTTCCCACCTGGATAACGGGACATTACCTAAGGAACCGGGCCTCTCAGAGTCTGAGAAGGCTGATACGGAGGGGTTCCTGCGCGAGCTTTTGCGCATTTTGCCCTTGCTTGGAGTACGAGTTTTTGAGAAACCAGAGGCCGTGGCCATGCCCGGCACGAGTGGCACAGTAGCGCTGACGAGCCACGACATGCTCGATGACCGCGACACGATCATTGTTCCCGCTCAGAGCGAAGGTTTTAAGCAGGTGTTTCTCGGTGAGAACGCATGGTATGCGATTCGGATTGGCGGAGGCATGCTTCCCAAAATCAAGTACATCGCAGCGTATCAGTCAACCCCAGTTTGTGCGATCACGCACTACGCGCCCGTCAAGCAGATTGAGCCTTACGGGGACGAGGGAAAATACCGCCTCTTCTTCACCGAGCCTGCCAAACCGATTGGACCAATCCCGTTCGCAGATGCAACGACAGGGTCGATGCAGGGACCACGGTATACAAGTTACAGGAGGCTGCTCTCCGCCAAGAAGGTGTCCGACCTCTTTGACTAGCCCGAACCGCGAAAGCGCGTTGCGCAGAGTTTCTGAGATGCGAAACTCTGCGCAACCTGCTCCGAAGTAGACGTGGAGTTTTTGAAGGAAATGGAGGGCTGGCGGCAGGAAACAAACCACGGAAGGCGCGGGAAGGGCCAGAGCGAGGCGCGATGCCACCCAAAACAGGCTATATGGATTCTAGCCTGACAGCGGCGGGGGGCAGGTGTATGGCTTGCGGCGAAGGCAAGGTTCAATATCGGAAATTCCGATTGGATGCTACCACCCAAGTGAGATCTGGGTCGGGTCCCAAGAAGGTTGGGATTGGCTCGTGCAGTGATGTGGACTCTCTCACTTGGGCTGGTACAAGGTTTCGGGCAGGTCAAGGATGGATCTCCAAAAAGGCTTTGAGATAATCGTCTCCTACGCTCAGTCGCTTAATCAGTGGGCGCTCCTGATCGTCGGGGGAAGTGCTGTTATCATCCTTCGCGAGTCTCATAGGCGGCCAGAGAAGTGGTGGGCACGGAGGTGCTACTTTTTATTCTTCCCGGGCTGGGCGTTTCTGCTGATTTCGATGTACTACGGTCAGCGTATCTATCGGACTTACATTGCCTATGTCCTTACCAAGAATCCGGATGTGGGGCTTTTCCTAGAGAAGACCAATCACCTGGCCTCTTTGCAGCTTGACTACTTTTACTATGGCGTCATTTGTTTTGGCTTCTGGCTCGCGGTATACATGTATTGGTGGGTGACTGCAAAGGCCGCAGACATAAGGAGTGGGAAATGAATCGTAGAACAATCTTTCCCCTGTTCGCCCTGCTTCTCTTTTGTGGAGGCAGCGCCAAGAGCCAGCAGAAGTGCGACTGCACTCTGTTTCCGCGCGATCCGGATTATTGCGTCAAGGAGTGCGCCCTAAAGGCCCTCAATTTGGCTACTCCCTTGGAGCTCAAGGTTAATCTCCATTTCGACCCCAAGGTGGTGGTGGTGGTCAAGAAGGCGCGGAAGAATGGACCAATCACTTCGCTGGACAATTTGAGGGAAAGTCTCACGGCGGACCAGTTCTCAAAACTCGAGAAGTCGGTCAATTCAGAGGAAGGTGTCAAGCCCATCTTTGCCCGTGAGGAGAAGATTCTGGGCGACGTCTCCCAAAAAACCTTGGAAGACAAGTACAAGCTAGACACCGAGACGGCGCGCGGAATCGTGGATGCACGAGAGGACAAATCGGGCGGTCGGATGACGCTTGAGGATCTGAAGACCAAGCTCTCCGATGCCCAGATTCAGAAGGTTCAAACCGCAATCGCCGGCGAAAGCATGAAGCAGCCCGACTGAGAGTCTGCTGAGGCGGGGCACAGGGTCCGTCTTGTGGTTTCGTCCTTACGGCCTCGTCTTCCGCCGTCAGGCGGGTAGCCACGATGAATCGGCGGTTTGATTCGTCGTGGAATTGGCGTCGGGGAAGAGGCGCGCTCGTAAACCCATTCCGCTCTGCGGGACGCGGCTTCACCGCTGGGTTGTGCGGAAAGGCTCAGCCTTTCCGCCCGGCTTACCCCCTCACCCCAGCCCTCTCCCCAAGGGAGAGGGTGTCCGTCGATTGACGGACGGGTGAGGGCACTGTCGGAAAGCCAGAGGCTTTCCGCACAGCGAGGCGGCCCAGCCGCTCCTTCCCACAGGTAGCCAGCCGGCGAACCTCCCCAACAGTCACGCCCGACAGAATCGCAGACTCGCACAGGGCGCGAATCTGCGCCAGCCGGCGATTTCTCGCCTGCCACAGCTTCGGCTACCCCGACGGCACCGGCAATAGCCCGATCCGCCGCACGGTGCTTCCAAAGACCCACGACGAGGAAGAGCGCTCGGCGTGGCTACCAGTCGGCAGCAGGTCGTACTTGGGGAGGATGTCGCAGCACCCGCTGCGACTGTGGCGTGGAAAAGTCGAGGCTGGCGGACTATAATGGCCCCAAGCGTCGCCTGAGGTAAGCAGGATGTGGTCCACACCTGCGCCGCCTGTGCTGGGCTCGCTCTTGCTGGTGAAGGGAGCGGCGAATGCTTCCCCTGACAATGCCTGGATGTGGGCCGTGGTGCCCTTCTTGGCGTTGGTCGCGGTATTTCTGATCTATCAGCAGCGGCAAAGCAGCTGGACTTGGCGCGAGTTCGCGGAGGGAATGTCAGCACTTCTCTTCAAGGCCGTGGTTTTTGGCGTCACGCTAGTTGCAAAGCATCCGTACATTCCGCCTGACGACTAACCACCAGATTGGCAGCTTTCAGCCGCGCCCGCTGACGAACGCGTAGCGCAGAGTTCGGCTTTTTCGAACTCTGCGGTCCTTCCCATCACCAGAGCCGCAGAGTTTCTGAGATGCGAAACTCTGCGCTACCTGCTTGTTCTCCAAAGTCTGCGGCTCGTGGGCCGGCCGGTAGCCACCACGAATCGGCAGTTGGATTCGTCGTGGGCTCGTCGTCGCGGAAACCCCAAGACCCACGACGAGAAAAAACGCTCGTCGTGGCTACCAGCTTGGATTCACTCCAACCTTGTGGCAAGGCAGGTTTCGAAGAATCTCAGCGCGCGGCCTTGAAGGTTTCATCGAGCGTGTGCTTCATCTCCGCGCTCCAGGGCGCGACGACGAACTTGCCTTGTTGGAAGAGGAAGTCGATCTGATAAGTCTTGCCGGGCGGGGGAGAGAAATCTGCGGCGCAGACTCCCTGGGGGCCCGAAGCTTCTTCCTCAATCACCGTGGCGTGGATACTCACGTCCGGCATCCCGTCGTGATCCAGGTCGCGCAGCTCGAATTTGTCAATGGACCCGACAATGGCCGTCGCGCCGCACGCCCCCCAGGTGTTGATGACCCCGAATAAGTCCCGCTCGTTTTGCCCCTCGGGGTCGGCAAAGTCGTAGGTGAAGACCCACGCGGCTGACTCGTCGGCGTGACCCATGAGTCCCTGGCAGAGCAGAACGTCCCGGCCGCCGGGCAAGCGATAGTCCCGACATTGGGATGTTTCAAAACGTTCGTAGGCGATCTTGCGCCACCCGTGCGGGCCCTTTCTCAGGAGAACACTGCTTCTGAAATTCGCGGTGGTCGTGTGGTCCTCGCAACCGTCGAAGCCGCCAATCGCCTCGCGCGCACCCGGCGCGGTGAAGCTGCCGTAAATGACGGTTTCGAGGTTGAAGAAATCCCTCCTCCCTGCACGGGTGAGTGCCCTCGATGTGAAGTCCGGGCACGGCTGGCACGCCACGTACAGGCGCTCTCCTCCGAGCCGATGGGTTCGGATGCCCTCAGGGCAAATCGCCTTGAGCAAAGCACGCGCCTCGGGGTCGGTCGGCGGATGCGATGTGTCCCCTTGACTCTGTGCGGATGGCTGGGCCGCGCCTACAACGAGCATCGACGCCAGGGCAAGAATCATTCGCAGCGCGTGGCTCATGGGCATGGCAGGAGGCACTTGCGCCGCCTGGCGCCTCCCTCTCCTGACGAAAATAATACCCCTTCCGCCTGGCCGGCGAAGACCTTCTGCGGTAGGCGTGCTGGCAGCTGCTAGCGACGGGTTGTTCTGTAACTGTGCGGCTCTTAGAGCACAAAAGCGCCGCCCGTCACGGCCGATGGGGCTGCCTGCGTGCGGCGGGGAGGGGTCAAGCTTCTGGCCCATCATATGAGCCTAGACAGCGCGCCACCTCCCCGCCCGCCCCCCGCCCCACCCCTCCCTAGTGGGAACAATGAGAACAGTGGGAACAGTGAGAATCTGCTTCCTATCCGATTGATTTCAGGCGAGATGCTCGTCCCCCGTTT
>JBEKCQ010000184.1:0-5930 GCA_050014795.1 Terriglobia bacterium
TCAGCGGGGCCAAGGTGCTGGTGGACGTTGGCGGCGGCGGGCAGGGTCGGCGCACGCTCGACACCAATCTCCAGGGCGAATTCAGAACTGAATACATCCTGGATATCAAGCTCTACAACACGCTCAACGTGGAAGCAATGGCCAGCAAAGCAGGTTATCTTGGCGCGCGGGAGACGGAGCGGTTTGCCGTGGGCCAGGGAACCAAGGGAATGTTCCTGGTGCTGCGGGAGGAAACTACCGACCCCGACGTGTTACCCCTGGCGGCGCTCGTCGCCAGCCTTGCCCCGCGGCTCCGCGAGGCGGGGAGTGGAGGCGGGGTTCCCAATTCGGTGCGCAAAGACTACTTGCGAGGCGTCGAGCAGTTCCTGGACAAACACAATCCGGCCAAGGCGGTTCAGCCCCTCACCAAGGCGGCGGAGCGTGAGCCGGGCTGTGTTGAATGCCGGACGCTGTTGAGCTTGGCGCAATTGGAGGCGGGAAGCTGGGTGGGCGCCACGCGGCAGTTGGCCGCAGCCATCAAGATCGGCACCCCCGAGAAGCCGGGAACCGCGAAGCCCGAACCGTTCCTCATCCTCGGGGTCATGGAGACTTGGCGCCGGGAGACAGACAGGGCGGTGGGATTCTTGCGGCGGGGCCTGGAAGTCCAGCCCAAGGACCCGTTAGTGCTTCAGGAACTGGGGCGGGCGCTGATTCTCCGGCAGGAGTGGGGCGCTGCCGCGGAGTCCTTAGGGGAGGCCATCAGCTTACGTGCCTCGCCGGAGGCGCGCCTGTTGCGCGCGCGGGCCGTGCTCGAGACCGGCGACCGTGAGGAGGCGGAAGAGGAGCTGAACGCCTATTTGGGCGACCGGAAACCCAAGGACTTGCCGGAACGGAACCGGCTGGTTTACACGCAACTGCGCGAGCGCCTGCAGTTGATGTCTTATGGCGAAGTGAAGTCAGTGGTGAAGCAGTCCGTCGAGGAACTCATCCAGATCCTGCCGGAACTGAAGGGGCTGGAACCGGCGCAGAACCAGGATGGGCTTGCCCAGTTGGTCGAGCGGGTGGGCCAAGGTGTGGAAGCATACTTCAAAAACTTTCCCAACACGGTCTCGCTCGAGGAAATCCACGCGGAGGTCCTCAACCGGGACGGCAAGGCCAAGGAATCCTCTGACGAGAAGGCGAATTACCTGCTCCTGGCTGCCCCGGCGAAATGGGGACTGGGGCTGGACGAGTATCGGACCGCGATGGGTGTGGCAGGCAACGCGGCTCCGGCGCGGAAGAGCAACGCTATGCGGACCGCAGGGTTTGCCTGTGCCCCGCTCGTCTTTCATCCTGCTTACCAGGCTGGCTCTAGTTTCCGCTATCTCGGTGAGCAGGTGATCGACGGGCGGAAGGCCCACGTCCTGGCCTTCGCTCAGGAGCCGGAAAAGGCCATAGCTCTTTCGCGGTTCAACGTGGGCAGCGTATCACTGCCCGTGCTGATGCAGGGGATTGCCTGGGTTGATCCCAACGATTACCGGATCCTTCGAATACGTCGCGATCTTCTCCGGCCTCCCCCGAAGAGCCGCCTGGAGAGGCTGACCACGGAAATCCAATTCTCGGAAGTCCACTTCAAAGAGGTCGCCTCCGCCTTGTGGCTTCCGCGCGAGGTGGTGGTGCACGTGCAGTGGAAGGGCAAGATGTTTCGTAACCGGCATCGCTACTCGGATTTCAGGTTTTTCAACGTAGAAGCAGAGGAGAAACGCAAGGCGTTGGGAATCCCCACCAAGGTAGAGGGCGTGCCGCAGTGACACCACAGCCGTGGCGTTTTGCCTAACCTAGCGGGTTGGAAACCAAGATGGTTTGCCGGAGCTTTGGGATTCTGTTGCTCGTCTGGGCGGGCGCGGCATTGATGCCCACGAACGCCCCAGCGCAGGGGCCGACGGCGGTCACGCCGGCGCCTCTTTCGATGACCCAACTGGGGGCCACGCCGGAGCGGATTTGGACCATCTCTGGTCACATCACCACGCCGGACGGTAAGCCGGCCATTGACGCCAAGGTGCACGTGGACATTGGCCTCGCGGCATTCCCACCCCGGGCGCTTGAGACAAACATCCAAGGGAACTTCACCACGCAGTACACCCTCGATGCCAGGTCGTACCAGAAGCTGAGCGTCGAGGTGGCGGCGAGTAAGGCGGGCTATTTCGAGGCACGCGCGGCAACGGAGTTCAAGGACGAGGAAGGAACGCGCGAATTCAGATTGGTGCTGCGGGAACAGAGTGAGGACCCTGACCTGTTGCCCCTGCCGAGCCTGGTGGCGAGCCTGGCTCCGCGCCTCCGCGCTCCGGGCACCGGCGGTCCGGTCTCAGCCTCAGCGCAGAAGGACTATCAGCATGGCGTGGAGCAGTTCCTGGACAAGCACAGCGCCGCAGACGCGATTCCCTCGCTGGCCAAGGCCGTGGAGGGGGAGCCGAACTGCGTCGAGTGTCGCACCCTGTTGAGTCTGGCGCAGCTCGAGACGGGAGGCTGGGATAGCGCCACGCGCCAGTTGCTCGAAGCAACTGACACGCAGGTTCCGGAGAGGGCGAGCGCCAAAAGGCCGGAACCCTTCCTGATTCTCGGCGTTCTCGAAACGTGGCGGCGCGAACCGAAAACGGCCTCGGAGTATTTTCTGAAAGCGCTGGAATTGCAGCCTGCCGATCCGCTCGCGCTTCAGGAAATGGGACGAGCGCTCATTCTCCAGCAGAACTGGGAGGCCGCCGACGAGTATCTGGCAAAAGCTACGAAGGCTGGCGCCTCTCGCGATGCCCGGTTGCTACGCGTTCAAGCCTTGCTCGAGTTGAGCGACACGACGGAGGCTGAGAGCGAAATGAAGCTCGTACTCGAGGGGCGGCAGCCGCGGGACATGCCTCCGCCGATCCGCAGGCTTTATGCGCAACTCCGGGAACGGCTGCAGTTGAAAGCCTACGGTTCGGCAAAGTCTGTGGTCAGCCAACCGCTTTCGGAGTTGGTCCGCGCCGCGCCCGAGCTGGCCGACCTGCGACTGGCCTCGGACCAGGGAGAACTCCCTCGGCTTCTCCAGCGCGTAGGTGAAGGAGTAAAAGCGTTTTTTCGCGCCCTCCCTAATACCAGTTCGCGCGAGGAGATCCGCGAGGAGATTTTGCATCGGGATGGAAAGGTCCAGGATTCGCTCGAGGAACAGTTCCTCTATTTGCTGATGATGCGCCCGGAGCCACTGGATCTGGAACTGAGCGAGTATCGGACCGGGGCGGACCAACTGGGTGCCCAGGCCACCGGACTCAAGCTGGGGTTCATGCGAACCTCGGGTTTTACCTGTACTTCGCTTCACTTTCACCCCCTGTATCAGTCTGGTGCGGTGTTTCGCTTGTTGGGACGCCAGAAGTTGAACGGCCGGGAGGCCTTCGTTATCGGCTTTGCTCAGCGTCCCGAAGCTGCGCGGAGGATCGGGCGGTTCGATGTGGATGGCAAGTCGGTGCCCGTTCTGGTTCAGGGGTTGGCCTGGGTTGACGGCGAGAAGTACCAGATCCTCCGCATGCGCACGGACCTGTTGAAGTCGCCGCCCAATAGCCGCCTGGAACGGCAGACCACGGACATCCAGTACGGCGAAGTCCAGTTCAAGGAAGTTTCCACTCCACTCTGGTTGCCACGGGAGGTTACGGTCACCGTGCAGTGGAAGGGCAAGACCTTCCGCAACTTGCACCGCTACTCGGATTTCAGAGTTTTCAAGGTGGAAACAGAGGAAAGGCGCAGGGCAAAGGGAAGCACTCCGTAGGCGGACAGGGCTGTGAACTGCGCGAGCGTTCCCGGCGGGAGTCTGCTTCTGTGCGCCGGGTTTGGTGACGAACAAGTTGTGTAACCAAGGGGAAACTTCCTGCGTCAATCTAGTCAGAACAATACTTGGGAGGGCGAAATGGTTTGCCGTGGACTCAAAGTCTTCATACTTGTCTTCATGAGCGCGGTGTTGCAGTCCACGATAGGTTGGGCCCAGGCCCCGGCGGGCGCGGCAGGGGGGCCTTCGAGCACTCCGGGTTTGGGCGGGTTGCGCCTCAACGCCACGGAGGTGCAGGATTGGACAGTCTTCGGGCGCGTGACGAACCTCAGAGGTGACCCAGTGGGCGGGGCCAAGGTCCGTGTGGACATCCCGGGCGCAAAGAACCTGGTGAAAACCCTCGAAACCAATCTCCAAGGGGAGTTTCGGACGACGTATAGCCTGGACGCCCAGATGTACCAGCGAATCAGCGTCAAAGTGGCGGCCACCAAGGCGGGTTTCCTGGGTTCTCGAGAAGAGGCGGATTTTCCCAAGACGGGCCTGACGCACGGAATTGACCTCGTCTTGCGGGCGGATGAGGACGACCCTGACCAGCTTCCGGTGGCAACCTTGATCAGTCAGGTGGGTTCGCAACTTCGTCGCCAAGCAGGCCAGCATTTGGCCGCGGACTCGACGCGAAAGGACTTCCTGCGAGGCAGCGAGGAGTTTCTGGATCGGCGCAACCCCGTGCTGGCTGTGCCTTACCTCGCGAAGGTAGCGGACCGTGAGCCGGACTGCGTCGAGTGCCGGATGCTGCTGAGCCTGGCGCTGCTCGACGCGGGCAGTTGGGGAGGAGCCACGCGGCAACTGTCCGAGGCGGCCAAACTGAATGCGGCGGCGGCGCCCGCCGCCAGGCGACCGGAGCCCTTGCTGGTTCTCGGCGTTCTGGAGGCCTGGCGCCACGAAGACAAGAAGGCAGCGGGTTTCTTCCAGCAAGCGTTGGAGGTGGCGCCCAATGATCCTCTGGCCCTCCAGGAACTCGGGCGAGTGCTGATGTCCCAGAGGAACTGGGAAGCTGCGGAGGAGTATCTGGACAAGGCCATCAAGACGGGAGCTTCGGAAGGAACCCGCTTGCTGCGGGTGCGGGCACTGCTCGAGCAGGGCGACACGGGTGAAGCTGAAAACGAGATGAACCGGTACGTCGCCGGCAGGGATGTTCGGACCCTTCCCCTGGAGGCTCGGACCGTTTACTCGCAGTTGCAGACCTATGTTGACCTCCGGCCCTACAGTAAAGTCAAATCGATGGTCACCCAGCCACCGGGAGAACTGTTCAAGGCGATGCCGGAACTGCGGGGGGTGGAGCTCGCGCCCTCGCAGGAAGACCTGGCCGCGCTCCTGCAAAAAACCGGGGAGAGCGTGGAAGCCATGTTCCGCAGTTTCCCGAACACCGTGTCGCTGGAGCAAATCCGTCAGGAGAGACAGGGCAAGGACGGGAAGGTCAAGGGCTCTCTCGACCAATCGTTCCAGTATCTGCTCCTGGCCCGCCCGGAGAAGTGGGGGCTGGGCTTGGAGGAATATCGGACCAACGCGCGGGGCGATCGGGGCGCTCCGGTAGGATTGAAGGACGGACTGATGCTCACGGCGGGCTTTGCCTCGGCGCCGCTGCTGTTCCATCCCGCCTACCAGGCAGGATCCAACTTCCGCTACCTGGGCCGCCAGGAACTGGACGGGCGCGCAACCTACGTGGTGGCCTTCGCCCAACGTGCCGAAACGGCCAAGATGATCGAGCGCTTCAACACGGAGAATGCCTCGGTCCTGGTTCTTCTTCAGGGGGTGGCCTGGATCGATGCCGCCACCTACCGAATCGTTCGCCTGCGCACCGATCTGCTTAAGCCCCCCTCGCAGGTTCGCTTGGAACGGCAGACGACGGAGATCCACTTCCAGCAAATCCCCTTCAAAGAGTTAGCCACGGCGCTCTGGCTGCCTCAGGAGGTCGCGGTGACGGTGGGCTGGAAGGGCAGAACGTTCCGCAACTGGCATCGGTACTCCGACTTCAAGCTGTTCAACGTGGCCACCGAGGAGCGGCGGAAGACCACTGTCCCTCCCCCGCCTGCAGCCGCGCCGGAGAATCCTAAGTGAACTGGCCTGCTCTCCGCGGCGACTGGCAACATTTGAGCTCTGCAACTGCTGACTGCCAACTGAG
>JBEKCQ010000185.1:0-5734 GCA_050014795.1 Terriglobia bacterium
GGGTTACGAGGTGGTCGAGAAGATTACGAAAGTCCCCCGCGACCGCAGCGACCGGCCGACGACACCGGTAGTCATGAAGACGGTAAGGATTACGGAAGTGAAGTAGGGGCGCAAGGCTTTGCGCCCCTGGTTGACACGGCGCCGTAAGGCAACCGCTACATCTTGATGATGTCCACCAGTTCCTTGACCGCCGCGGCCGACTTCTTGAGCGCGGCGTCCTCTTCGGGTGTCAGCTTGATCTCGATGATCTGCTCGATGCCCTTCGCACCCAGCTTGCACGGCACGCCCACGAACAGGCCCTGGATGCCGTACTCGCCTTCCAGATAGGCCGCGCAGGGCAGAATCCTCTTCCGGTCGTTGAAGATGGCATCGACCATCTCGACCACCGCTGCCGAGGGCGCATAGTAGGCGCTGCCGGTCTTAAGCAGCTTAACGATCTCCCCGCCGCCCTTGGCCGTCAGGGCGATGATCTTGTCGAGCTGCTCTTTGGCCATCAACTGCGCGATGGGGATTCCCGCCACGGTGGTGTAACTCGGGACAGGCACCATGGTGTCGCCGTGCCCGCCCAGCACCAGGCCCTGCACATCCTTGACAGACACATTGAGGGCTTCGGCCAGAAACGTCCGGTAGCGAGCCGAATCCAGGATACCCGCCATGCCCATCACCCGGTTCTTGGGGAAGCCACTGACCTTGTAGGCCGTCTGGGCCATGGCATCCAGAGGATTGGTCACCACGATGAGGATGCATTCCGGCGAATACTTCACTACCTGTTCAGTCGTACCTTTGATGACATCGAAGTTGGCCTTCAGCAGGTCGTCGCGGCTCATGCCGGGTTTGCGCGGAAAGCCTGCCGTCAGCACAACCAGGTCGGAATTCGCCGTGTCGGCATAGTTATTCGTGCCTTTCACCTTGACGTCGTAACCCTCGACGGGGCCGGACTGGAGCAAATCCAGTCCCTTCCCCTGCGGGATACCTTCCAGAATGTCGATGAGAACAATGTCTGCGAGTTGCTTATCAGCCAGGCGGTGGGCCAGCGTAGCGCCCACATTTCCTGCGCCTACTACCGTGATTTTTTTCCGCATGCGCCCCTCCAAGGATGTGTACCAGATTTACGAGTTCGGACCGCGAGACACTCCCGCCGCTCGGGTGGAGTGCCAGATCGAAATGTTGTGGAGAAATTGCCATCGCCCAAGGGCGAACGGCATCCGGAGACGTGCGTGAGGTATCGCCCCGGCGACGGCGGCCTGCTTCGCCGGGCCGCCGAGGCCTTTCCTGTCTCGAGTGTCGGGGGTGAGCATCGCGGGGCCCCCGTGCAAGTTTCTTACGTGGTCCGGGCGTTCACGCTTTCATGTTCTCGATAATGGCGCTGGCGAAAGCGCTGGTCCCGAGTTTCTGCGCGTCGGTGATGCCTTCCATCTTCATCAGCCGTTCCAGATCGTAGGTGACCCGGTGCTGCGCGATGGTGGCTGCCAACGCTTTCTCGATCAAGTCGCCGACTTCCGGCCATCCCATGAACTCGAACATCAGGACTCCGGAGCGGATAACGGCCCCGGGATTGATGACGTCCTTGTCCGCGTACTTGGGCGCCGTGCCGTGCGTGGCTTCAAAAACACCGTACCCGTCACCGATATTGGCGCCGGGAGCCACGCCCAAACCGCCGATCTGCGCCGCGCAGGCGTCCGAGATGTAATCCCCGTTCAGGTTGGGCGTGCAGAGAATCTGGTATTCATCCGCGCGCGTCTGGACTTGCTGAAATATCGAATCAGCAATGCGGTCGTTCACCATGATCTTCTTCTTCCACTGCCCCTTGCCGTGCGTGGCGTAGATGGAGTCCAGGCAGTCTTTCACCTCTTTGTAAACTTCCTGCTTGAACGCCTCGGTTGCCATCTCCAAGCCCGGCTCAACCATCGCCGCGTTGGCCTCGAGCGAGAGGTTGGGGTTCTTGTCCTTGTTGTCGATGGCCCAGCTCTCGCGCTCGGTGACCACCTCCTGGCGGAACTCCTCCTTGGCCAGTTCGTAGCCCCAATCGCGGAATGCGCCTTCGGTAAACTTCATGATGTTGCCCTTGTGGACGAGGGTCACCGTTTTGAGGCCATGGGCCAGGGCATAGCGAAGGGCCCGACGCACCAGTTGCTTAGTAGCCGTCCTGGAAATCGGCTTGACTCCAACACCCGCGTCGGGGCGAATCTGTTTCTTAGCATTTTCTTCGCGCAGCAGCGCGTTGACAAACTCGATCAAGCGCTTTGCCTGCGGAGTTCCTTCGCGCCATTCCATTCCCGCGTAAACGTCCTCGGTATTCTCCCGGAAGATGATGATGTTCATCCGCTCCGGATGCTTCACCGGGGACGGCACGCCGGGAATGTACTTCACCGGCCGCCAGCACGCATACAGGTTCAACAATTGCCGCATGGCCACATTCAGGCTACGAATGCCGCCACCCACCGGCGTGGTCAACGGACCCTTGATCGCGATCCGAAACTCCGTGACGGCGTCGAGCGTGCCCTGAGGCAGCCACTCGCCGAACTGTTTGAAAGCCTTCTCTCCGGCAAACACTTCGTACCAGACAATTCGCCGCTTTCCCCCAAAGACCTTCTCCACCGCCGCGTCAAACACACGCTGCGAGGCTTTCCAAATGTCGCGGCCGGTGCCATCACCTTCGATGAAGGGAATGACGGGAGTATCGGGGATGACAAATTTGCCATCGACAAAAGTGATGGCCTTGCCGTCCGCGGGAACGGGAACACCATTGAAGGATGCCATGCGCAAAAAGACCCTCCCTCCTCAGATTTGTTGTCAACACGCGCAATTCAGGGGCCAGACAACCTGCCCGCCTGCGCGCTTTCTTTCTCAATAGCCTTGAAAAAACGGGGCTTCGTCCTACTGGTTCCGAACGAAGTTGAGCAGACCTCCAGCCAGAATGACCTTCCTCTGCCGCTCGCTCAAATTGTGCTTCACCGAGAATTCGAATCGCTGAGTCAGGTTCTTGACCTTCAGCGATTTCCCTGCGGTCAAGGCTTCGCGGACCCCGCTGATCTCCAGTTGGTCGTGCTCGCAGAGGCGGCCGTAGTCCGCCTCATTCTCAAACACCAGAGGCAGAATTCCGAAGTTCACCAAGTTGGCCCAGTGGATGCGCGCAAAGGATTTCACCAGCACCGCCTTGATGCCCAGGTACATCGGCGCCAGCGCGGCGTGCTCGCGGCTAGACCCCTGGCCGTAGTTGCTACCGCCCGTGATAAATCCCCCGCCCGCTTCCTTGGCGTTCTTCACAAAGCTCGGGTCCACCTGGCTGAACACGTACTCGGAGATCGCCGGGATGTTCGAGCGCAACGGCAGAATCTTCGCGCCCGCCGGCATGATGTGGTCGGTCGAGATGTTGTCGCCGACTTTAATCAGCAACTTCCCCTCCAGCTTATCGGCCAAAGGCTTGGCCAGGGGCAGCGGCTTGATGTTCGGCCCGCGGACGATCTCCACTTTCTCGGACTCCGCGGCGGGAGCGAGAATCATCCGGTCGTCCACGACAAACTTCTCCGGCCAGGAGATGTCCGGGTAGGCGCCCAGGTCGCGCGGATCGGTAAGCACGCCTTTGATGGCGCAAGCCGCGGCGGTCTCCGGGCTGGCCAGAAAGACCTTGTCGTTCGGCGTGCCGCTACGACCGGGGAAATTGCGATTGAAACTGCGCACCGAAACCGCGTCGGTGGCGGGCGACTGCCCCATGCCGATGCAGGGCCCGCAGGCCGACTCCAGAATCCGTGCGCCGGCCCCAATCATGTCCGTCAAGCCGCCCGCGCGGGCGACCATTTCGAAAACCTGGCGCGAACCCGGCGTCACCACCATGCTGACGTCGGGATGGACGATCCGCCCACGCAGGACGGCCGCCACGGTCATCAGGTCGTGGAAGGAGGAGTTGGTGCAACTCCCCACCGCCACTTGCGCCACCTTCATTCCCTTGACTTCGCGTACGGGGACAACCTTATCCGGACTCTGCGGTTGAGCGATGAGCGGCTCGAGCTGGTTGAGGTCGATCACGATGTTCTCGTCGTAAGTCGCGCCCGCGTCGCTCGAGAGCGGCCTCCAGACGTCTTCCCGGCCCTGGGCGCGCAGATACTCGCGCGTGCGCTCGTCGCTCGGGAAAATCGAAGTCGTCGCGCCAAGCTCCGCGCCCATGTTGGTGATGGTGGCGCGCTCGGGCACACTCAGATGCGCCACTCCTTCGCCGTAGTAATGGAAGATGCGGCCCACGCCGCCCTTCACCGTCAACCGGCGCAGCATCTCCAGGATGATGTCCTTGCCGGTCACCCACGGCTGGAGCTTGCCGCCGAGTTCGACGCCGACAATCTTCGGCGTAGTCAGATAGAACGCCCCACCACCCATCGCCACGGCCACGTCCAAGCCGCCCGCGCCAATCGCCAGCGACCCCATGCCGCCGCCCGTCGGCGTGTGCGAATCCGAGCCCAGCAACGTCGCGCCCGGCGCCGCGAACCGCTCCAAGTGAACCTGATGGCAGATGCCGTTGCCGGGGCGGGAGAAGTAGATGCCGTACTTCGCGGCCACCGACTGCAGGAAGCGGTGATCGTCGGCGTTTTCAAATCCGGTCTGAAGCATGTTGTGGTCAACGTAGCTCACCGAGAGCTTGGTCTTCACGCGCGGGATGCCCATGGCCTCGAATTGCAGATAGGCCATGGTGCCCGTGGCATCCTGAGTCAGCGTCTGGTCAATCCGGATGCCGATTTCTTCCCCCGTCACCAGCTTCCCTTCCACCAAATGCTCTTGCAGAATTTTCTGCACCAGATTCTGCGGCATGATGCTCCCTCTGTGTACTGTAGCGCCGCTCTATGAGCGGCGAAATCGGTGGCTTCAACAAGCGCTGCTCTCAGACGGACGAGCTGAGCAGCCCACTCGCAAACACTCCAAGATATCATCCGGTCGGGATAGATTCAAGTAGCGGCGACCTTCAGGCCGCCATCTCATTGCCACGAGTGGCGGTCTGAAGCCCGCCGCTACGAAATCTGCTTCTCACACACGCTCTTCAGGCGGCCATTTCTAGCGCAGCCCGTCGGCTGACGGGCTGCGGCTCGTACGCTTGTGCCAGGTCCAGGGGTGCGGAGCCGAAGGCGGCTCCCGGAGGAAAAAAGCAACTCGCGGGGTCAGAAGGTCGCGGCTGGGTGTATATTAAACAGGATCCGTGAGTCCAAAATCGAAATCCCGGCTGATTTGAGGAGAGATTGCTTATGACAAGGAATCGTAATTTGATCGTTACCGGGCTCGTTGTGATTTTCCTTGCGGCCACCGCGATGGCGCAGGATAAGGATGCGGAAGGCAGCAAGGACCATCCTTTGATTTCGCGATATCCCGGCTCGTACATCCGGGATTACATGCAGAAAGAATTTGACGAATTCACCCTTCCGCTCAGCAAGATTGTGGACGAGAAATTCACCAAGAGCCAGCATTTGGAAGGGAAGGTTACCCGCATCGTTTACGAAGCTCCCGTGGGGCGCTCGACGCTGGAGGTCATTCGCAATTACCAGGGCGCGCTGAAGAACGGCGGCTTCACCACGCTATTTGCTTGCGCGTTGGGGGAGTGCGCGGAAGGCGGGGGTTGTTCGGCTAAGCTCTACAGCACCTACGACCAATGTTGGTCAGCCGATCACGGGGTTCGATACCTCTCGGCGAAACTCGCGGGGCCGGCGGCCGACGTCTACGTGAGCGTGTTCACAGAGAATGGAGGCTCAAACTA
>JBEKCQ010000186.1:0-6423 GCA_050014795.1 Terriglobia bacterium
GGCGTCACGCTGTGGCTGGAAAATATCGACCTCGAGGAGAACCCCCGCTACTACCTCTGGTCCATGGCCGAAGCCTTCAAGATCATCGGCGAAGTGAATCACCCGCGGGTCAAAATCCTCTACGATTTCTTCCACGCGCAGGTTTCCGGCGGGAACCTCATCGCGTCGCTCGAGAAGAACATCAGCAAAGTGGCCTGCGTCCACATTGCCGACGTGCCGGGACGGCACGAACCCGGCACAGGCGAAATCAACTACTCCAACATCTATAGGAAACTTGTCCAGCTCAAGTACGCGGGCTATGTGACGATGGAATTCCTGCCTAGCGGTGACCCAGTAGCCACGCTCCGGGCCGCGCGCGAAGAGGCTCTGCGCGGCGGGGCGTAGGGGGAGCCGCAGCGCTTGTAGTGACGTTCCGCTGGAACGGCTCACCCGGCGGTGAGAACACCGCCGCTACAGCAGAGGTTCACGACAACTTCGTAAGCCGGCCGGATACTTCCTGGGCGAAGCGGTTGATGAAACCCGCGATGTAATCCTTCACATCCAAGGTGGCGTCCTTGACGAGCGGCGTCAGGTCGATGCCGAAGATGACCGACGTAGCGACGTCCGTGGCATGCGACTCCAGATAGCTCGCGTTGGCGCGCCGCCGGCCCATGGTGGCGATGTCGTAGCGTTTCCCGCCGCAGATCTGCGAATCGAAGATGCCCACCAGCGACGCCGCCAGGTTCTCGTGCGCGGAGACGTCGAAGACCACCTTGTCCTGATCGTTCAGCCAATCGAGGTTCCGCCAGACTTCGCAGCCGAGCAGACGCTCGGGACGCATCTCTGCGGGCAACTCCCGCACGCACCGCCCGGATCAGTCGCAGGACCACGGCGACGTGCGTGTCGTGCTTGTCGGCTAGGTTGTGGGTGTAGATCACCTGCGGGCGCGCGGCACGAAGGACTTTCTTCAGGTCTTCGATGACGTCGGCGTTCGCGCCGTCCTTCACGGCGCCGCTCGAGTAGTCGAGGAAAACGTGCGCGGCGTATTCCCCGACGAACGCCGCCTTCTTCTGCTCCAGCCGGCGCACCTTCTGCATCTGCTCGTCCGTGTAGTGCGCGTAGAGGTCGTCGCGCGGGCTGCCGGCGCCGTTCGTGACGGTGACGCCGGTGAAGTAGCGGTCGCTCTTGCCGAAGCACTCCAGGATGCCGTGGAAGGCCATGATCTCCAGGTCGTCCTGATGCGCGCCGACGCTCAGGTGCGTGGTGCGCAACAGGGCCGCATCCTCCGGCAAACCGTCCGGCACATAGATCTCCGCCTTGGGGTTGTGCAGGTCCATTCTGGGTCTCCTGATGCTTACTTGATTTCCGGCAAGCTGGCCGCCGCCACCGCCTGACCAACGCGCCTCGTGGATTCGTCCGGCAGATGCACGATGACCTTTTTCGCCAGCTCCGGGAACTCTCTGGTCAGCACTTCCTGCGCCCGGCGCAGAATGATGTCGCCGCCTTCGCCCGACATCACGCGGCCCAGCACCAGCACGTGGCGCAGCGTGTAGAAGTCCGCGTAGTGCGCAACGCCGTAGCCCACGTAGCAGCCGATGGTCTCGAAGATGAGCCGGGCGCGCTCGTCGCCCGCGTGCAGCAGTTCCTGCACCGACTTGAGCTTCTCCGCCAGGCCCAGCGACTCGTCCAGCTTGATGCCCGCCACCGGCGCCAGGCGGAAGACGGCTTGCTGCGAGAAGTACTGCGCGCCGACGCCGCGATCGCCCGACCACTCGTCGGCCGGAGCGGCGGGGTCGTAGTCCACCGGCACGAAGGCGAGCTCGTTCAGCCAAGTCGTGATCTCGCCGTTTTCCGTGACATAGCCGCCGGCCTGGCTGGAACCCAGCGCGATGCCGAGCACGGCGACGTCGTTCAACGACATGGCGCCGGCGAGCGCGGTCACTTCGCCGTCGTTGACGACTTCGAAGGGAATCCCGCCCCAGGCTTCCTGCAAGTCAAAGAAGAGCCGGGTGATTTTCTGGTCAAAAAGGTCCTTCGGAATCCCGCGATACAAGGACGCCACGCGGGGCCGGTTGCGGATATACACGCCCGCGGCGCTGCCGCCGATGGCGTCCACGCGGGGCAGGTGCTGGGCCGCGGATTTCAGCCCGGCCATGATTTCGTTGAAGTGATACGCGGGGTCGGTGGCGTGTCTGGGATCCCAAACGATTTCTTCCGTGTACACCGCTTCGCCATCGATGACGGCCGCCACCTTGCGGTCACTCGCGCCCAGGTCGAAACCGATGCGGCAGCCCTCCAGGTGCCCTCCCAGCCGCACCGTTCCCTCGGAGGCCGCCGGGACCTTTTCGGGATCGGTGATTTCCACGGTGAAGGGATGCTCGTAAACGCCGCCCATGAAGTCGAAATCAAACGCCCGCGCGCCCTGCGGGGAATAGACCCGCCGGATATGTTCACCGACGCTGCGCGGTCCGCCGACGATGACCCGCCAACCGCCCCGCTGCCAGAGGAGGGATTTCACCAGCCGCTCCGCGTAGGGCAAATTCAGCGCGGAGGAACTCGAGCGCTCGTCGAAGCACTCGGTGCGGTAAACGGAGAGGGAGCTGTCGCCGCGCTCGAGCCCTACGACCAGCGGCACGCCCTGCCCCGACTTCCGCATCGCCTCGCGATAGGCACGATTGGCGAGCACCGCCGGGGCAAATCGGTCATCGAGCGGCGGTACAATCTGCGGCTTTGCCAGCTCTGCCAGTTGCTTCATCTGACTCATCCTCTGAGAGACTTGCGGCGCGGGCACGGAAGGCTTTGCCGGGCCGTTTCAAGCGACGATGATAGTGGCGCCTGAACGGCTCGTCAACGCGGCAAGAAGTCACACGGCGTGCAGATTCAGGACGCAGGCCGGCGCTGCAGCTTGCGAATCCCGAGCTTCATTCATTCCACCCGGCGTGCTCCTGCCAATCCACGATGCGCAGATGGCGCTCCTCACGCGGGAGTTCGGCAAAAGTCTTGCGCATCCCCTCACTCAGGTTCCCGCCCTGGGACTGGTAGATCCAACTCATCTCTTGCAGGAGGGCGGCCACCTCGCCGCTCATGAAGACGCTCATTTTCTCGTAGCGATAGGGCGCGGGTTTGAAACCGCCCGCGCCGTAAGCTTCGGCGGCCAGAATCACCGTCGCGGGGTCGATCTTTTTCTCGCGCAACAGTTCCTGGCAAGCCTTGAGCACGAACCAGCTTGTGACGCGATGGTCCACGTGCCGCTCATCCGGATGCGTGGTGGCGATCATCGCGGGATGAGACTCCGTGATGATCTGCTTGAGGAGCTCCACGACAGGTTCGCGCGCAAAGGCCAGGTTAGGTTTCAGCACGTTTTCGTAAGGCGCGTGGTCGGTAGCCAGGTAAATCGACTGGAAGGGATTCGCCGCGTTGATATGCGGCGACCAGATGGCTCCTGAGCCACCATCCGGCAAGCCCAGGAACGTCACCTTGTCGCGCGCGAGGCCTATGTGTTCCAGCGCCTCCGTGGTCTCCTCCATGCGCACCAGGCCGAATTCCCGCGCCTCGTTGGGGCCGCAGGGCTTGGAGTAATACAACTCGCACGCGCCCACATCTCCTCCCGTGAGAGTCACCACCCGCACCGGGATGTCCGCTTCCACGGCGGCGCGGATGAGGCCGGCGTAGAAGGTCTCGTCGTCCTCGTGAGGACCGATGACCAGCAAAGAAGCCGGCAGGTTGTTGACCGCAATTTCCATTGCGGTCCCGGCCTGCGCCCGACCGTCCGGCCCCGCGGTGGATAAGGTAATCGTGTATATCCCCGGCGGCTGGGACTTGGGGATGGTCCAAACATCGTACTCAACGGTGGCCGTCGCGCCGCTCGCAAGGTTGTCGAGGGGCTTGTTGCTTCGCGCGTCCAACTCCCGTCCCGAGGCGTCTTTGATTTTCGCCCGGAGTGTCAACGGCGTTTCCGTTCCCAGATTTCTGACTGTCGCTTTGAGGACGACCTTATCTCCAGGGCGGTAGAGCGTGCGCGTATGGTCCACCGTGAGCGCCGGGGAAACCTGCCCGGGCGGATAGAACTCGCGGTACTTCACGAAATCGATATCGGAATTATACGGGTGGGCGAAGCTCCGGCTGTAGGGTTTGGGCAGGTCGCGGTCTGCGGGCCGCACCATCGCCGGCGTGGTGAATTGCATGTCGTAGAGCTCCGTGCGGTCCGCATTCCAGACGGCGACGGTGTAGGTGTCCACTTCCGGCGGTGGCAGCTTCTCATGCCGCGCCGGGCCGCCCGCGCCCAGCACGGCCACTTGCTGGCCTTGCAGGAAAGCTGCGGTGCCCGCCGGCATCATGGCGATGGTCACCGCGCTCGCTGCCGGCAGGTCAAGATGCTCGCGCATGACTTTGATGGCGAGTTCAGGGTTCTCGGCCGCCGCCGCGGACGAGCCGGAAGTGCTGAACAGCGAGATCCAGGGATAGTTGGCGTTGGAGAACTCGATGCGCAGGCCTTTCAAATCGCGCTCGGTAAGATTCTCCAGCACCATCTCGCACTGGATTGGTTCACCCACGGAGTAGAAAGTCTTGTCCAAGGTCAGGCGCGCGATGCGCACCAACTTTCGATACACGGCGAACCCGCGAATTTTCTGCTCCGCCAGAACATCCTCGCTCGAACGATCCACCACCCGCAGGCTCACGCCGTAGATGCCGGTGGGAGCCCCGGAGGGAATCAGCCATTCGCCTGCCAGGTGTACTTCGCCGGGCTTGCTGTCGGGTTGCGGGTCAAGCTGGACACTGCTCGCAGCGGTGGTGCCCAGGTACTGGATGTCGGCGAAAACGATGATGCCGCTGACGTCGCCGGAAACGCCTTTTAGCGTGGCGCGAATCGTGACCACCGAGCCGCCGTTGTAACCCGTGTCCGCAGGCGCGCCTTCAATGGAAATCGTCTGCGCTTCGAGCTGGCGACCCCCCAGAAACAGGCAGCAGAGCGCCAACATCCACAACCACTTTCGCTTCGTCATTTCGTCTCCACCAGTTCGTTGATGTCCTATCCATTATTCAAGGGTGAGGCCAGGAGTTCAACTTGAATTCGTGAGGTTTGGCGAAAAGCCTTGCACAGACCTAAACCGGCCCTTAGAATGGCCCCGACTTCGAGCCGCATTCGCAATCGAGTACGCCTGTGCGTCGCGCTCTGCCATCCCGTCTCTGGCCCCGCCTCTTTCTCATTTTGCCTGTTCTCGTGCTCGCTGGCTACACCGCTTTGAGCCAGAGGCAAGAGGGCCTTTCCGCCGACCGGCTCAAGAACCGTGCCTCCGGCGAACAGGTTTCCGGATTCACCAGCGGCGCCTTGCCGGCCCCGCGAGCCTGGACTGACAGCTTCGACGACGGCCTTCCCGATGCGGCCCGGTTGGACCTGGTCGCCGATCGCGAGAACTTCACGCGCTGGCTCACCTTTCTCGCCGAGGCCTTGTACTATCATCCCGCCCCGCGCGCGCTCGAAGAAGTCGAGGACTGCGCGGCGCTCGTTCGCTATGCGTATCGCAATGCGCTGGTGGCGCACACGCCCGCCTGGCGGCGCGCGGCCGGCCTGCCCTACGAGCCGGGCTTCGGTGACGTCACCAAGTTCGCCTACCCCGCCTGGCCGCTGGGACGTGGCTTGTTTCGCACCCGCGGGGGGCCGCTCTCGCCCGCGGATTTCGAGCGCGGCGCGTTCGCGGAATTTGCCGACGCTGCCACGCTCTTCCAGTACAACACGTTTCCGGTTTCCCGCGACCTCGGCGCCGCGCGGCGAGGCGACCTCCTCTTCTTCTTTCAACCTGCCCAGCAGGAGCCTTATCACGTCATTCTCTTTGTCGGTCCGTCGCACTTCCAGCTGCACGACACGGACTGGCTCATCTATCACACGGGCGACCTGGAAGGGCGGCCGGGGCAAATCCGCCACCTGCGGGCCAGCCTTTTGTTCGAGCATCCGGACCCGCGCTGGAGGCCGCTCGCGGCCAACCCGCGGTTCCTCGGGGTCTATCGTTTCAACTTGCTGCGCTGACGGAACATGAGTAGCCATCGCAGTTCTTCACCAGCCAGATCGACGCGACCGGCGGTCATACACCGCCGCTACCGGGCGCTGGGCACCTCCGCTTGCTTGCTGCTGGGCTTGCTCTTCACGGTTTCGTCAGGATTCGCCCAGGAGCCCGAATCCACCGAGCCGTTTTTCAGCATCTCCTCGCAGCAGACGTACGCGCCGTCGCAACAACCGAAGATCTGGCTGACGTTCCGGCAAGTGGACCGGCTGGATTTTCGGATCTATCGCGTCCAGGACCCCGTGCAGTTCTTTTCCAAGCTCCGCGACGCGCACCACTTCGGCAGCGAGAAGCAGGAACTGGCCCGCGAGAAGACGTGGCTCGAGCGCTTCCACGCCTGGAAGCGCGACCTGCGCCTGTCGATTCGGGATTTTTTCCGCCGGCA
>JBEKCQ010000187.1:0-5678 GCA_050014795.1 Terriglobia bacterium
TCGTAGAGCACCACGGCCGCCGCCACCGACACGTTCAGCGACTCGACGGGCCCGTGCAGCGGGATGTGCGCCAGTTGATCGCACGCCTCGCGCACCAGCCGATGCAGCCCGTGTCCCTCGCCGCCCAGCACCAGCGCGCAGGCCCCGGTGTAATCGAGCTCGAGGTAAGACTTCTGCGCCTGCGCCTCGAAGCCGTAAACCCACACGCCGCGTTCTTTCAATTCCACCAGAGCGCGCACCAGGTTCGTGACCCGCGCAATCTTCGCGTGCTCGAGCGCCCCCGCCGCCGCGCGCGCTACCGCCGGCGACAGCCCCGCTGCCCGCCGTTCGGGAATAATCAGCCCGTCGGCGCCCGCAGCCACGGCCGTGCGCACAATCGCTCCCAGATTTCCGGGATCTTCCACGCCGTCCAGGACCACCAGCAGCGGCTTGGCGCGCGCCGCCACCAGCGTCTCCCAATCGTCGTAGGCCTTGGCCGCGCAGACCGCGACCACGTCCTGATGCTGCCCGGTGCCCGCCTCGCGGTCGAGGGCCGGGCGGGGAGCGAAACGCACGGAAATCCCCGCCGCCCGGCAGGCGTCCACAATCTCCTGCACGCGCCGGCTGTGTTGGCCTTGCGCCACCAACACGTATTCCATCGGCCGCGCGCCAATCGCCTCCTTCACAGCGTTGATGCCGTAGAGCACGTTCGTCGGAAGTTCGGAGCCGCGTTTCGACATGGTGTGCTGTAGCGGCGGTCTATGACCGCCGAACTTGAAATGCCGTGGCCAGCCGCTAGGGCTCCTGGCTCGCGCCCAGGGCTTCGAGGTCGGCTTTGTCTTGGGCCCGCCCGGTCAGCCGCTTGTTAAGAATCAGCGCCTCGCGACCGATGAAGTTCACTCGGGTTGCTCCCACGAGGGCCTCGACTCGGCCGGCCCACACCTCGTCAAAGGTCACCCCGGTGAGGGAGGTAAGAACGTCGATGCGGTTAGGCGGAACGCCCAACTGAATCACGCGGTAGGCATCCGCAAAATCTGCGGCTTTTAATCCCAGCGCGCCAAACCCAAACCGCGCCAGCGCGACTTCCAACCGCTGAGCGTTTTCCGGCGAGTTACGGACCAGGACGTCCAGGTCCCCGGTATAGCGCGGGAATCCGTGGTGGGCCAGCGCCACCGCGCCTACCACCACATACTCAACCCCGTGGGAGTTGAGCGATTCGATAAACGCGCGCCAGTCTTCCGGAAGGGGCATCGGTCTCCTTGTGCGCCATCGCCCGAAGCTGGAACAAAATCTCCAACCGTTCCGCCGGCGAAAGTCGTCGGTAGTAGTCGCGCGTGGCCGCTTCGGCCTCGCGGAAGGTTCGGAACTTGGCAACCACCGGCTGCATGCCCTTATTTTATCTCCTGCCGCGCGAAAGCCCTACGGCAAAACGTGAAAGAACGCCTTCGGGTGCAGTACGCCAAGTCAGTGATTAGTGACGAGTGACGAGGGAAGGGCAGGAGTCAGAAGCCAGGAGTCAGAAGAAACCGCAAGTGGCGCAGCACTCCCGGTGCCCCGGCGAGCTTTGCGTCTCGCCCGGCGGGACCACTCTGGGGCAGAGAGTCGACCGGAGACATCACAAAGGGATGTCTCCTCCGCCCCGCAGCAGTGTCGTGACCGACCTGTCGCCGGTCAGTCCTCATCCGGCTCTTGGGCCGTTGAAGGGAAATACGTCTTGTCTGCCGAGCAGCCTAAAGCGCCAGTGTAGGCTGTTAAGTCGAGCAAAATCCTGAATGCTTGCTTTGATATTGACAATCGCTTGGCGAGCAGTACGTCTCGGTAGATTCCATTGACGGTTGGTGCTGTGGTCCCCTTTAGTCGTTGCGCGATGGCATCCTCCAAGTCCTCCAACTTTACCCCTTGCCGC
Source organism: Terriglobia bacterium (assembly GCA_050014795.1). Classification (GTDB taxonomy): domain Bacteria; phylum Acidobacteriota; class Terriglobia; order UBA7540; family UBA7540; genus JALHUF01. The sequence continues at coordinate 1,886 of JBEKCQ010000187.1, forward strand.
GCCCATACTGCTCGCACGAGTGCCAGCAACTCGACGTTGTACCTTGCACCGAAGTTCCGGACCATCTTCTTCCCCGCAGAGGATAGTCGAACGGGGTCCAGCGCCTCCAGTGCCGCGATTTCACGCCCGAGCCACACATAGGCCCGGAAGGACTCCAAGCTCACAAAACGATAGCCAACCGCACCATCAGGCCTCTTTACCGGCTGAAGAAACTCGGGAGCGCCCCTGCGTTCAAGGAAGAAGTGCAACTCTCCAGCTGAACGAAAGTCCTTTTTCAGAAGGGTCGTGCCAATGGCGAAGAGCTTCCTGTAAATGGACTTCTTCGGAGCCTCATCATTTATGCCCGGGAGGATCACCGGGCTTGTGGCTTGACGGAAGAAAAGCTCGTTTCCCAGCCCCTGATCATGAGAATAGGGCTGCTGTTTTGAGCTTCGAGCCATGCGCGATTCAATCTCATGAAAGAAGCTGGAAAACGTTACCTCGCGACCCTGAGCTCTTGCTCCGACACTCCCAAAGGCCTGAAGAAAGTGCCTTGTGAATAGCCCTATTGGCTGTTCATCGCCATAATCAACCAATGCCTTCCCGGTGGCGTTCACTGAGGCCATGACAAAGAACCGGCCACCATATCTGCTGAGTAGTTGTGGATGGTGAGCAATCATGCCTGCGTGGCAGCAATCCATAACACTTACGAATCCAGGCACGTTATAGAGCTCCAACCATTCCGCGATCTCACCAAATTTGAGCATTGTGGGCGGGTCGAAAGGATCGCTGTCTTTGAAGAATAGGTACAATTCTTCGTTATCGTCCGGCTGGAAGGCATGACCGAAGTAAAAAAGAAGCACCGACTCGTGTGACTCCCCCGCGCTTTTGATAGCGCGCCTCATTTGCTCGCGGGCCCGCGCCCGCGGTTCGTCTTTAACTATCGCCACAGTGTATCGAAATTCCTCTTCCATGTTCTTGAGCCGCGCTCCGACGTCCCGGGCGATACTTGCGACAACACTGCGCGGGACGTTTTTGGAGGCGTCCCCATAGCTTACAGAGTTCACGACCACAAGGGCACGGCGACTCATTTCTTGTGCCTCCTCTTGCTTGCTCGCTCCACCCTGGCTCCTGAAGCCGATTGCTTTCCCTTTGGCTGAGCCTTTTCGTCTGTCGTCGCTTTCCCTTCTCCTGCAACGTGTGCGAGGAACTCCTTTTTTTTCTGACTGGAAGCAGGAAGTACAAGCTCTTGAGCAGCGCCCATGATAATTACTGGCTTCTCGTTCTTCGGTGTCGAAGGCTTCGCTGCCCCCCTTACCAAGATTATCGCAGTGACCATTTCTAAAACAGCCGTGGCCAGGTTGAGCACATCCCCACCATGCTGGATCACGAATCCAGTAACGAGTGGCCAGTCCACAGCCAATGTCCCAGGCTCCTGAGGTTCTGTAAGCTCCTTGACTTCCGCGGTCTCAAGGTCTTGCAGATTCTTCCTGATGGCTCCCGCGATTCGCTCGTAACTTGGATGTTCCCGATTCAGCAACACACGGATCTCAGACACTTCGCACCTCCTATCGCGCGACGCACCGTTCATTGTGCAACGCGGGTGACGCATCCCGGCCAGCCGGGAAACGCGCGCCGCACTGAGGTATTTGCGATCCAACAAACTGAAGATTAAGCCTAGATTTCTGTTGTCATTCCCCGGCCTGCCGAGAACATACACCTTACTGCCTCTGAATGCAATGCTCCAGGCCGAAGAACAGTGACGAGGGAGGACGGAAATTATGAATGCTGAACTATGAATGCTGAATGAAGAGACGAAAGGGGCTGGGGGCTTGGGAACAGGGGCTAGGGACTAGGTGCTAGGGGGTGGGGAAGGCGCGGCCAGGAAGAGGAAAACGGCCTCAGGCAAGCTTGGTGGCGAGGGCGGGGAGAGAAACCGTTTCCAGGGTCTTGAGGTCAAGCTTCTGGGACGCGTGGTCAATGTCGATGCCGACGATGTTGCCCTCGGCGTCGAGGTCGATGACCAAGCCGTCGGCGATTTCGCGCGAATCGGCGCTGGGCCTCGAATTGAGGTCAATGTAGAGGGAATCGGTTTCTGGATAATACTGCAGCTTCATGCTAGTAGCTGGTAGCCACGGCACGCTCATCATGCCGTGGGTTCGTACCGTTGCGCCCTTGAAAAAGCCCACGGCACAAACCCCGTGCCGTGGCTACCCGCTGCTGTAGGGGCGGACTTCTATGTCCGCCCTGGGGCAGACACGCGGTCTGCCCCTACATCCAGGGTTCGTGCTGGGCCGACGTGGCCGCGGGGTTCTCCGGGTCCGTGTCCCAGCGCACGGGATTCGTTGTCATGTAATCGCGAATCCATTCCAATTCCCGTGCGTTCCGAATGATGTGCTCGTAGTAATTCCGCTGCCAGAGGCGCCCCCGCAACGGCGCCCAGTTCGATTCCCGCACACCCCGGATGTACTCATTCGTCGTTCGCGTCTTGAACCATTGCACTATGCGGTGTAGGGGCACACCGGAGTGTGCGCCGCCGTCTGCGCCGATACCCGCCTCCACCGCTTTGATGCGAACGATGGCATGGAAATGATTCGGCATGATCACGTGGTCGCCCAGTTCGACCCCCTTGAACTTACGGGGGACGTGCTTCCACACCAGGTCCACCATCCTCCCCACCGTGCTCGGGATCATCTCCCCCTCCACTATCCCCCCGAACCTATGCTCCTTTCCTTCCACGCACACCGTGATGAAATAAGATCCCGGCCGCGCGTAATCCCACCCGCGTAAGCGTATTGAGCGGCGATGGTGGATTTCGGGAACGTAAGCCATTTGTATGTAGGGGCGGACTTGTATGTCCGCCCTGGGGCAGACACGCGGTCTGCCCCTACATCGCGGCGGCGAATTCGCGCAGGCGGTGGGCCACGCTCTTCACGGGGCGAGCCAGCGCGAGCTTTGCGCCTTCCTCGAAAATCGGAATCAACTTTTCCAGTTCCGGCCCCGAGACCGCTCCCGTCAGCGCGACGCGGATAGGATGGAAGAGTTCCTTGCCCTTTTTCCCCGTTTCCTTTTGCACGCTCTTGGCAATTTCGCGGAAGCGCTCGTAGCTCAGCTCGCCGCCCTCTGCACTCGTCGCCAGCACCTTTGGGATGAAAGCCGCCAACACTTCGCGTGACGCCGCCTCCTCGACGACGTGGCGCGTTTCCTCACCGCGGACGATGCTCGCGGCGTCGTATTCGAAGATCAATCGCACGGCCGCCGGAAGCTGGCTCAGGTGATCCAGATTCTTTAACACCGCGTCGAGAACGCGTTCGAGCCACACGAGCGTCGGTGCATCCACCGGCTCCGCTACGTAGCCCGCGCGCAGCAGGAACGGCGCGCTCAGTTCGGCCAGCCGGCGCGGTGGCGACACCTTCATGTAGTGCCGATTCATCCAGTGGAGCTTCTCCACGTCGAACACGGCGGCACTCTTGATGACGCGCTCGAGCGAGAACTGCGCGATGAGTTGCTCCGTACTCAGGATTTCTGTGAGGCCGTCGGCGGGCGACCAGCCGAGCAGCGCCAGGTAGTTCCTGAGCGCCTCGGGAAGTATTCCCAGGTCGCGGAAATTCTGGAGCGAGCTCGCGCCGTGGCGCTTCGAGAGCCGCGCGCGGTCCGCGCCGAGGATGGTGGACAAATGCGCGAATTCCGGCGGCTGCCAATCGAGGGCGCGGTAAAGCGCGAGCTGGCGCGGAGTGTTCGAGATGTGATCGTCGCCGCGAATGACGTGGGTGATCTCCATCAGGTGGTCGTCAATCACCACGGCGTAGTTGTA
>JBEKCQ010000188.1:0-5664 GCA_050014795.1 Terriglobia bacterium
GGGTCATTGGCGATCAGCAGATTGCCATCCAGGTCGGCGTAGTCCACCAACGGTGAAAGGTGCGCGGCGGCCGTGACGCTGACGGAACTGGAGATCATGCAGCCGAGCATGGTCTTCAATCCAAGCGCCCGCGCGATCTGAATCATCCGGAACGCTTCGAGCATCCCGCCGCATTTATCCAGCTTAATATTCACACCGTCATAGGTGCCCGCCAGGCGGGGAATATCCGCTGGATGTAGGCAGGCTTCATCTGCGACGATGGGGATATGCACGCGACTGCGCACCCAGCGTGTTTCCTCTAGCATCACTGCCGGCATCGGTTGCTCGACGAACTCCACGCCTTGCGACTCGAGCCAGTTGATCTTGCGGACCACTTCCTCCTTGTCCTTCCAGCCCTCGTTGGCATCCACGCGCAGTGGCTTGCGGGTGACGCTGCGCACGGCGGCGATCGTGGCCTCGTCCGTGTCCAAGCCGACCTTGATCTTGAGGATAGGAAAGGGCTCGGCTTCGCGCACCTTCTGGCGGGTGATTTCCGGCGTGTCAATGCCGATGGAGAAAGTCGTCAGCGGGGCATCGCGTGGATCGAGGCCGAAGTAGCGGTAGAGCGGCACGCCCAACTTTTTGCCCACCCAATCCATCAGCGCGATGTCGATGGCGGCCTTCGCCGCCTGCTGGCCCTCGATGCGCCGGAATACCTCGGCCATCAACTTCTCGAACTGCCAGGGGTCGGCGGAGGTGAGCAGTCCGCGTACCGACTCGACGGCCTGCAGCGCTGACTCGGCGGTCTCGCCGTAGCGCACGATGGGCGCGCCTTCGCCCAGGCCGGTGATGCCGTCGCGCGTGAAGCGCAGGTGCAGGGTGTCGCGGTATTCACTGGACGACATCGTTGTCATCCACGTGTGCCGCAATCGGAGGCGAACGATTTGTGTTTGCAGCGTGCCGGGCGCGGCCCGCCCTACGAGCGGCGTGGCCATGGCGAGGCTGGCGGCTTTCAACCACGCGCGGCGGTTCACTTCACCCTCCGGCACGCCACGAGCAGCTTCGTCCAGGGCTGGTCCGAGAGCCTGGAGATCTGAATCACCGGATGCTGATGCGTGGTGGCGTGGATGAACTTGCCGCGCCCGATGTACATGCCGGTGTGCGTCACCTTCTCGGCCGACTCGCCAAAGAAGAGCAGATCACCGAGCTTGAGCTTCTTCCGCTCCACTGGCTGGCCGCCTGCCCAGTTGGCTTGCAGGTCGGCATCACGTGGCATGATGATGCCTCTCCGCCGCACGAGCATCTGCACGAAGCCGGAGCAGTCGTAGCCGAAGCTGGATGTCCCGCCCCACAAATACGGCACGCCCAGAAACCGCTGGCTCAAGGCGATTGCCTGCGGGATCGTCAGGGGCTTGGGATCGAGCGTGACATCGCCGCGCAGCACCCAAGCCGAGCGATGATCCGCCAGGCGGACCTCGAGCCAGCGGCCCTCGTCGCCCTCCTGCTCCGTGACGATCTCCAGCCGCGTTTCGAAGGGCACGGTGAGCAACGGTTGGTGCTTGGTGACGTCGGGTTCGCGGTAGAGGTTGGCGAACAGGCTTTCCACATGAAGCACTCGGCCCGCCGAGGCGTACGCGTGCTCGTCGGTGGCAAGTGCTCGCAGCGAGGCTAACGGCACCCAACCAGTGTAGTCATCCGGCGTGCGGACCTTCACCCAGCCGTCCTTCTCCTCTGCGAAAACAACGTTCGTCCCGCAGATGGCCTGCGAAACCACGTCGGACTCCTCCGTAGGCGCGGAGTACATGTTTGCTACCGAGACCACCACTACTCCGCGTGGCTCAGCCACAGTCAACAGTGTCAGCCAGAGCAGGAAGACCATTGGCCTCTCACCTCGATACGGAGCGTATCATCGCACGCGCGCTGCCAGGGAGCAACTTGCCCTTGAGCCCGTGGCACGTCTTGCGCGACTTGGCATCCCAATGTAATCTCCCCTCGTGTCCCGCCGGATGGTGAGTACATTGTTTTGGGTGGAGGCGTATGCAGGTGAAGCACACCCAGGGCGAAACCCTCCAGGTATGCACCACCCGTCGTGACCATGAGTGAGCGCCTGGTCTGGGAAGAGCGCGAAGAAGGAGACCTTACCATGAAGAACAGATGGTCAGCTTGCTGCTTTGCTACCGTCTTGCTTTCTGCGCTCCTGCTGGTGATGCCTGCGACCTCGGAAGGGCAAGACGTTCAACTGATCGTTCGGGGAGACGACTTCGGAATGACGCAAGGCTCCCTGCTCGCCTTTGAAAAGGCGCTGAATGAAGGCGTGCTGACGTGTGCAGCCATCGTGGTGCCGGGCCCCTGGTTTGAGGCCGCGGCCGAACTCGCGCGCCGGAATCCGGGCTGGTGTACGGGGATTCACCTCTGCCTGGTAGGAGAGTGGCGGGGCTACCGCTGGAGACCTGTCCTTCCCTGGGACCAAGTGCGATCTTTAGTAGATGCCGACGGATTCCTCTACGCTTCTCCCGGCGAGCTTTTCCGGCACAAGCCGAGACTGGAGGAGATTGACGCCGAGCTGAGAGGCCAGATCGACCTGGCCAAGCGCAGGGGTGTGCACGTCCAATACGTCGATACTCATTACGTCGGTCTCTCGGACTATCCGGGCTTGGAGGGGGTGATACGGAAAATCGCGAGCGACTACGATGTCCCGATATCCGGAGAAGTCGGGGAGAGGAGTATGGAGACGGTCTATACGACCCCGGTGGAACAGAAGAAGAAAAGGGCTCTGGAGATTTTGGAGGGACTGGGTCCAGGTCTGTGGTTGTGGGTGTGCCACGTGGGAATCGATTCCCCCGAACAGCAGGCCCTCATTCATACCGCTCCCGGAGACATCTTTGTGGACGGGGGAGTGGGCCAGCATCGAGCCGCGGAGTTGAACGTCGTCACCAGCCTCGAAGTAAGGTCCATGATTCTGAAAAAGGGCATCCGTTTGACGAACTACAGGGAGCTGTGGAAACAGAAGCACTAGAAATCGCTTCGGCCAATGCACTTGCTGCACTGAGAGCCACGACCGTATGGCGCCGACGGCGATCCCCCAAATCGCTGTACGCTTCCCGGCTTGGTGCATGTTGTCCGAGGCCACTCCGGCAGGTGACATGAAAGTAACGTCTGTTTCAGCAGCGAAGTGAAACCAACCTATCGCTGCCCCGTTCGACGAATACCGGCACACACGCGAACTCGCCCTATGTTCTGGGGCATCCTGATAAGTTGTTGATATGCGGACACTTATCAGCTTAGGTGGATTTGTCAGCACTTACTGATTCTAAAGAACTTATCAGCTTCGTTTTCTATTTTGAGAAATTAAGTGGATGATTTCCCAGGACTTATCAGGTTTGTTTTTTTCAAGGATATAGGGAATTCTCACCTCCGGCGGTCTGCGGCGTCCGGACAGGTTTGCAGATCTGCCAACATTGCGAACAACCTCCCCGCATGACGACCCGGCCCTGCCTCCCATACCACTCTCATAGAAACAGTAGTCTATCACAGTTGCCGCCAAAAGTCAAGCGAAAAATGCGCGGGGGTGAGAACCAGGTCGTTTGACCAGAAGGGGGGCCGTCGGCCTGGCTCTTGCCCCAGCCCGTCAGCTGACGGGCACTGATCGCGACCAACCTCCTTCCAGTCACCCGCCTCAGTTTCGCAGAGGGGTGCCGATATACCTTTCCAGTTTCAAGCGCCCTGCGTGGTTGACAGGATTCGAAGCCATATGTAAAGATGATTGTTTTGTTGGTGAGGGCGAAGGGTATCCAGTAAGGCACAATTGCAGATGGCCGACGAGCCCAAGATTCCGCCTCCAGGCGGAGCAAGTGAAACGCCTGCCAAGCCCGCTCCCGCCGAGGGAGGCGCAGCTGCTCCGTCTGCGAAGGCCGCTCCGGCACCAGCCAAGCCCCCTGCCGCAAAACCTGCGGTCCAACCCGAGCCGTGGTCTAGCCCGCTCCTGGACGAACTCCAGAAGAAATTTCCCGGCGCTCTCGCCGATGCCGTGATATTCCGCAACCTACCCTCCATTACAGTGACTAAAGAGGCTCTTCGGGTGGTTTGTGAGTTCCTGAAGAGCGAAGAGGGCGGGGGATACTCGCTCCTAACCGACGAGACCGCGGTGGATTACCCCAAGCGAGAGAAACGCTTCGAAATCGTCTACCACCTCTATTCTTTCCAGCGCAACGACCGCTTGCGGTTGAAAGTCCTAGTCGGTGAGAGTGAGGCAGTGCCCTCCGTGGCCCGCATTTGGCCCACGGCGAATTGGCTGGAACGGGAAGTCTACGATATGTTCGGAGTCCAATACGAAGGCCATCCGGACCTGAAGCGCATCCTGCTGCCGGATGGATGGACGGGGCACCCCCTGCGCAAAGACTACGACATCCTGAAGCAAGACGACGCTTGGGTGCAGGCAAACCTGGGTATCAAAAGCGGACAGTAGGCAATGGCTGAAACGACCTATCTCGACGCCAGCGAACTGGTCATCAACATGGGGCCGCAGCACCCGGCCACGCACGGGGTGCTGCGCGTCAAGCTGAAGCTCGACGGCGAGAAGGTGTTGGGGTCGGAAGCCATCATCGGCTACTTGCACCGCGGGGTGGAGAAAATCGCGGAGAACCGCAGCTATGCGCAATTCGTGCCGTACGTGGACCGCATGGATTACGTTGCCGCGGTCACGAACGGCATGGGTTACGTGGAAGCCGTGGAGAAACTGCTGGGCGTGGAGGTTCCGGCGAGGGCTCAGTACGCGCGCATGATCCTGGCGGAGCTCCAGCGGATCGCCAGCCACCTGCTGTGGCTGGGGACGCACGCCCTCGACCTCGGAGCCATGACGCCGGTCTTCTATACCTTCCGCGAGCGCGAAGAGATCCTGAAGATTTTCGAGAACTACTGCGGAGCCCGGCTCACGACGCACGCCTTCCGGATTGGCGGGCTGCAATATGACCTGTACGATGGCTTCGAGAAAGAGGTCCTGAGGTTTTGCGACTATGTCGGCCCGAAGATTGGTGAGTACGAAACCCTGCTGACTACCAATCGGATCTGGCTCCGGCGCACCCGGGGGGTCGGGGTCCTCTCGGCTGAAGATGCGATTGCCCTGGGCGTTACCGGGCCTGTGCTCCGCGGGTCGGGCGTGAGGTGGGACATTCGGAAGGTTCAGCCGTACGAGGCCTACGATAAGGTGGATTTCATAGTTCCCATCGGCGAGCACGGTGACACGTACGATCGGTACTTGGTGCGAATGGAGGAGATGCGCCAGTCGGTCCGGATTGTTCGCCAAAGCGTGGAACGGCTGGCCCCCGGACCCGTCATGGGCAAGGTGGGGAAGATCATCAAACCTCCCGCGGCGGAGGTCTACCACTCGATTGAAGCGCCCAAGGGCGAACTGGGTTATTTCGTCGTCAGCGACGGCTCGACGGTTCCTTACCGGGTGCGGGTGCGCCCGCCCTCGTTCGTGAACCTGCAGGCCCTGGACCCTATGATCCGCGGGCACCTGATAGCCGACGTGGTGGCCGTCATCGGCACACTCGATATCGTTCTCGGCGAGGTGGACCGCTAGGAATTGATGATTGCCGATTGAGGATTGGAGATTGGCAGGCTCCGAAGCTTGATCGTCAGTCGAAGACAAGCAACTCCATGCTCCAAAGCGTATTCCAATTTGTC
>JBEKCQ010000189.1:0-5649 GCA_050014795.1 Terriglobia bacterium
TCGCGGCTGGCAGACGTTCACCTACACCAAGCTCCTGAACAGCCAGACCGGTGCCGAGGACCAGCCGCGCGTGGACTTCATTTCCACTCGGCCGCTGCCCCCGGAGGCAGAGCGGCAGGTTCTCCAAAACCTGCGCTCGGTTATCTCAGACTACGACGTCATCCTGGTGGCGGACCAGGCAGAGACGAATGCCGGAGGAGTCGTTACTCCTGCGGTGCGGAATCTGCTCATTGAGCTGGCCACGAAGCATCCCGAGAAGATCTTTCTGGTGGATTCCCGCAAGCGGATCGACTTGTTCCGCCACGTGATCATCAAGCCCAATCGCCAGGAGGCCGAGGCGGCCTGCCACAAGCTCTTCGGGAACACGGACTATCAACGCTTGCGAGGCCACGTCGAAAGCAAGGTGGTCATGGTCACGCACGGACCGCAGGGTGTCCTGGTGGTGGAGGAAGGCAAAGAGACTTGGGTCCCGGCGCGGACCATCGAGCAGCCCGTAGATATCTGCGGCGCGGGCGACAGCTTCGCAGCAGGGGCGGCGCTGACGCTGGCGGTCACGGGCGACGCGCTCGTGGCCGCGCGCTTCGGCAACCTGGTCGCTTCCGTCACCATTATGAAGAAGGGGACCGGCACCGCCTCGCCCGAGGAGGTGCTGGCCCGCGATGAGCAGTGAGTCTCCGAAGCTGCCGGAACTGGGACGGGACCCGCGCTACTCGCCGCAGGAACATGAGAACAATGAGACTAGTGAGAACAGTGAGAAAGTCTTCCCTATCTAATTGATTTCAGGCGAGATGCTCTTCTGCAGTCTGGTTCAGAGAGCAGTCAAGTGTCCCTTTTCGACACACCGTGTAATTCCTACACGCCCGCCAAGTGTGGCAACGTGGTCGGACACTTTGCCAACCAATCATCGCAAGCAAACCGGTGTACCCTCCGCGATGCCACCTGAAAGGAGCCATGGCGATCTGAATTGGACCCAAGAAGGGGTGCGGCGTATGCTTTTAGGCGAAGGATAAGCCCAAATCGGACATTCCGGCTAAAGGAAAAGCATGAAAACCGAGGAAACTGGATACTTCGACCTTTGGGTGAGTTATGCGCTAGCTGTCCTCGTCGCGCTCACTTCTGTGGCGGGACTTTTTTGGGCGCCTACTTATGCTCAGGAAACACCCCTGTGGGCCGCCCAAGGGATGGGAGGGGACGCGGTCAACCTGGTACTTGTCGTGCCGGTTCTTCTTGTCAGCGCTATGCAGGCCCACCGGGGATCCGTCCCCGCGCGGCTGGTATGGATAGGAAGCCTGTTTTACCTCCTGTATAACTTCGTCATCGCCGCCTTCTTTGTCCTCTTGGCGGTGGGATTTGCCGTCCTGCTGTGGAGTTATTTCCGGAGTGAACGCGGGCACTTGGGGACCAGCGTTCCACGGACCACACACTGACGAGGCTGCTGCTGGACGGCTGCCGGTTCGGTGATTATCGTGGATTCCCGTTGACAAGAAGCTCGGGAACAGAAGAAGATTTGTGGTGTAATCCACAGGATCGCACCCTCGCGCTTGGAGATTCCATGAGAAAAAACCGACTTTTCTCGGCAGATGCCGCAGATTCGACCTGGGCGCAGCCCACGCGGCGGGAATTTCTGAAAGGGGCCACCGCCGTCGCCGCCGGCTTGATGGCCACACCCCTGGCCACGGCTGAAGTTGGCTCTGCATTGCCCACAGTGGCCCTGGGACCGAACCGCGTAACCCGACTGATTGCGGGCGGCAATCCGCTCTATGGCTATTCCCACTTCAATCGCCTGCTCGACGACTTCATGCGCGACTACTTCAACGACGAGCACGTGGTCAAGTTCCTGCTTGACTGTGAGAAAGCCGGCATCAACACCTGGCAGAGCAATTATCGCGAAGCCGCACGCCGCCAGATGCCGAAGGCCCGGGACGCCGGCTGCAAGATGCATTGGGTGTGCCTGGCGGACCCAGGGGATTTCGGTGGCAGCGTCAGTAGCTCAAAGGACATGGTTGCCGGCGCCATGAAGTGCGCCACGGAAGCCGCCAAGGTCAAGCCTATCGGCATCGCCCACCATGGCGTGGCCACCGACCGGCACTGGGCCGCGGGCACCCTTGACCTGGTAAGAGACTTCGTCAACCGCGTGCACGACCTGGGTTTCCCCGCCGGCGTTTCCACGCACAATCCCGATGTGATTGATGCCGTCGAGACCAAAGGTTGGCCCGTCGATTTCTACATGGGCTGCTTTTATCGCGTTACGCGGACGGGGGAGGAATTCCAAAAGGAGATTGGAGTGCAGCCGGTGGGCGAGACTTATCTCGCCAGCGATCCCGAGCGCATGTGCCGCGCCCTTCGCCAAGCGAAGCTGCCCTGCTTGGGTTTCAAAATCCTGGCGGCCGGGCGAAAGTGTGATTCGCCGGCACAGGTCCGCCAGGCGTTCGAGTTCGCCTTCAAGAATCTCAAGCCCACGGATGCCACCATTGTGGGCATGTGTCCGCGCTTCACAGACCAAATCAGCGAGAACGCGCGCCTTGTGAGAGAAATCGCGGCCTAAGCTCAAATTGCCAGCCGGCGAATTTGCGGTTCGGCGAAAGGGCACGGATTTATCCGCGCCATGAAGTGCGGGACAAATTCCTTTCTTGTGGCCTTCAGGCCCTGCTTGGTGCATCAGCGGCTAAAGCGCCGTAGTGCAGAGTTGGGGTCAAAACTCTGCGGCTCGCAATCCCGGAAAAATGAAAAGCCGCAATCTTCACGACTAAGGCTCTGCTACCTACTCCGGGCCTTGCCAAGTGCCGACCTTAGGCCTTTCTGCGCAATGACGTCGTCAGGGGTCAGTGCAAGGGCCTTCCGGTACTCAGCTATTGCTTCGTCGTAGCGGCTCTCTCGAGCAAGGGCGTTGGCGATCATAACGTGAGCCAAAGCGAAGTTGGGCTTGACTGCGAGGGCTCTTCTGTACTCAACGATGGCCTCGTCATAACGGCCTTGCATGGCCAGGGCGTTGCCCATGTTATTGAAAGATTCTGCGAAGTCGGGTTTAAGCGTGACAGCTCTCCTCAACTCGTGGATAGCCTGCGCGAATTGGCCTTGGTCGATCAGGGCAATTCCTAGCTCGTTGTGAGCATCGGGATAGTCGGGCTTTAGTGCGATGGCTTTCCTGTACTCCACAATGGCTTCGTCGTAATGGCGCACGTGAAGAAGAGCAAGTCCTAGGTTTCTATGAGCGTCGGGGTAGTCGGGTTTGAGGACAAGAGCTTTTCTGTACTCGCTGATACCTTCAGTTTCACGGCCCAGGGTGCTCAACGCACTGCCGAGGTTGTTGTGCGCCTCGGGGTAGTCTGGCCAGAGTGTAAGAGCTTTTCGGTACTCGGAGATGCCTTCATCGTAACGTCCGGCGTGAACAAGAGCAACGCCAAGATTGCTGTGGGCCACGGCAAAGTCCGGCCTCTGCGCGAGAGCCTTCCTATACTCTCCTATGGCTTCTTCGTCACGGCCCATGTCTTTCAATGCGCTGCCGAGGTTGTTGTACGCTTCCGGGAGGTCGGGTCTGAGTGTGAGAGCCCTCCTGTATTCTGTGATGGCCTCATCATAACGATGCTCTGCGGCAAGAGCGTTAGCTAGGCCGTAGTGGGCTTCGGCAAAATAGGGTTTCAACGCGAGGGCACGCTTATACTCGGCTATGGCATTATCGTACTTGTGGCCTCTGTCCAGGGCGGCACCAAGGCCGTAGAACCCCGCGGGGGATCTGGGGTCGAGGAGTATGGCCTCTCGAAAGTGCCACGTTGCCTCCTCAAGGTTCCCCGTTTCCAGCAAAGCCGTGCCGAGGTTAATGTGAGCAATAGGAAGGTCGCCTTTGTCGCGTGGCATCTCGCGGTAGATCTCGACAACGCGTTCGGGTTGGCCTCGGTGGAAGAACGCCCCTGCCAGGACGTTTTTGTCGGTACCCTCCATTATTCTCTCTGCCAGAGCACAACAGGCAGCTCTTAGCCCATCGAAGGAAAGGCTGAAGGGGCCAACAGTCCACGGGCCGAGACCCTCGGCGCGCGCCATGAGTCGAAACTTATCTGCTCCATCCAAGACCACGTCCCCGGTAACAGTTCGCTCGCGTTCCAGAATCTCCCTCGCCACCGAGATGAGCGCTTCAACCGAGATGCCCTTTACTTCAACGGCAACTCTGCCCCGGATCTGGAAGCTGGTGCCAGGAGGCGTATCCCCAGGGAACAATGAGGATCTTTTGGTTGTTCGGGTAAAGTGTCCAGAAGGGTTGCCAGTTGCCAAGATCCCACAAGGCGAGGGTGTGGGGTCTGCGCGGGCCTCGCTGCGGATGGAGGAAACAGCGTCAAGCAGGACATGCGCGACTGTTTCCCCGCTGAACGGCAGGGGCACAGTAGCGTTCTGGGGTGGCAGGTGAAACTCTGCGATCACCGTTGTTTCTTGCCGACCCTTCCAGGCTGCGAACCCAACCAGACAGGCGAGAACGTAGAAAGGTAAGTACGAAGGAATCGATTTCCAGAACCAGCGTAGCGGTGAGGTGCTCCAATTCTTCACCTGCAAGCTTCGCAAGGTCCACTTGAGAGACCGCCTGAGCGCCCGAAGGACAGAGTTGATTCTGATGTCGGCGGTGCTAGGGTGGCGAGGTAGGGAGGGATCTGGTGACATATTAGTCTACGGGAGCTCCGCATTAGCCTTGGTCTGTGCGATGTATGCACCCCCTGAGTGTGTCTGAGAGCCGAATCCCACACGCAAAAGCACGCAGGTGGCCCCATTACCAAGGCGTTGCTGATGCGTGTATATACCCGTTGGTGGGGAAAGGCAAGGGGGAAAGAACAGGGACTAGGTGCTGGGGACCAGGGATTGCCGATTGATGATTGCAGATTGAGGATTGAAGATTGGTCAAGGCTAGTGACGAGCGACGCAAAGAACAGTGACGAGTGACGAGTGACAAGTGACGAGCGAGACGGAGGAGGCAGAAGCCGCTGGCGCGGCAGGGCGGAGTTGTTCCTCAACTCCGCGGCTCGTTAAGGACAGCAGAACCCACGGCACACAACCCGTGCGGTGGCTACCCACATGCTGCACCAGGAAATTCGCAGACCTGAAAGGTCTGCGCCAGCCCGCGCGCCTTGTGAGAGAAATCGCGGCCTAAGCTCACCTTGACGGCTGGCGTCAGGGAAAGGGTTACTGCGTCTCTCGGAAGGGAGTCTTGGCTTCGTAGAGCGCAATCCTGGCCTTTAGGCCTTCTGCCAGAGGCTGCGCGTTCTGTTGCGTGGCGAGCGTCAAGGCCTGGCGCGCAGTTTGCACGGCCTCAGGAAACCGCCCCACCTCGGCGTAGGCCGCGGCCAGCGTGTCGAGAATTGCGGGGTCTTGTCCCCCGGACGCTTGGGCCGCCCGCTGCGCAAGTTTGACAGCCTCGGAACCGTTCCGGACCGAAGCCGCTGGGCAGGTCGCCAGCACCCAGGCCGTCTGGCTCAGAAGAGGCAGATGGTTCGGGTCTACGCGGAGTCCTTCCCGCCAGCGCGCCAGAGCCTCTGGGATTTTCCCCTGCAGGTAAAGGGCATTACCCAGGTTCTGATAGGACTGGACGATCCCGGGTGTGATCTCCACCGCCTTCTGGAGATGTACGATCGCTTCGTCGAACCTTCCCTGCTGCGACAGGGCAATCCC
>JBEKCQ010000190.1:0-5643 GCA_050014795.1 Terriglobia bacterium
TCACGATCGATTCCACCTTTGACGACTACCGCGAGGTTGACGGCATCAAGGTGCCCTTCGTCATTCATCAGTCCATGGGCGACTTCGGCTTCACCATCCGGCTGACTGAGGTAAAGCATAACATGCCCATTGACGATGCGAAGTTCGATAAGCCGACGCAATAACCTCTGCGGGCCCGCGCCAAGGTCTTGTACATCGCCGATCGGACTCCGTTCGCCGCTCCGGACGCTGCCTTCGGAGCAGGGCGGCTGTCCGCGGCTTCTGGGAGGGGATTATGAATCGCAGCACCTGGGGATTTCCTGGCCCGGCTGCCGCCCTGCTGATGTTTGTGGTGTGGGGTTCGGCGTCGGCCGCCGCCGCGACCTGCGAGGACCTGGCCAGCCTCAAACTTCCGGACACGACGCTCACGCTGGCCCAGTCGGTGGCTGCCGGGGCGTTCACGCCGCCCCCGGATCCGTTCGGCTTTCCCCCCGCCGTCCCGTTCAAGAACGTGCCCGCGTTTTGTCGTGTGACGGGCGTCATCAAGCCGACGAGCGACTCGAACATCCAATTCGAAGTGTGGATGCCGAGTGCGGGCTGGAACGGGAAGCTACAGGGCATCGGCAATGGCGGCTTCGCCGGAACGATCCCGTACAGCGCGCTGTCGTTGCCGATCGCGCACGGCTACGCCATCGCCACCACCGACACCGGGCACGTCGGCGGGGACGCCAGTTGGGCCCTGGGACACCCGGAGAAGTTGGTGGACTTCGGGTATCGAGCCATCCATGAGACGGCGGTAAGAGCCAAGGCCATCCTGCACGCCTTCTACGGCGCGGGCCCGCAACGTTCCTACTTCAGCAGTTGTTCGAACGGCGGGCGTCAGGCGCTGATGGAAGCGCAGCGCTACCCCGACGATTATGACGGCATCATCGCGGGTGCCCCGGCCAACTTTTGGACCCATCTTTTGGCCGCGGCCGCGTGGGACGTGCAGGCCCTCAGCGACCCCGCCAGTTACATCCCCGCGAGCAAGCTCAAGGCGATCGAAGCGGCGGCGCTCGCCGCCTGCGACGCGCGGGACGGCGTCACGGACGGAGTCATCGACGTGCCAACGAAATGTGCCTTCGATCCCTCCACGCTCCTCTGCAAGGGACCGGAGTCGGATAGCTGCCTGACGGAACCGCAGGTGGCGGCGCTCAAGAAGATCTACGCCGGGCCGAGAACCGCGCAAGGCGAGCAAGTCTTCCCGGGCTATCCGCCGGGCAGCGAGACGGGACCGGGCGGCTGGGGCCTCTGGATCACGGGCGCGAAGCCGGGCGGAAGCTTGCTCTCCTTCTTTTCCAGCCAGTACTTCCGAAACATCGTGTTCGAAAACGCCTCCTGGGACCCCAAGACTTTCAACCTCGACAAAGATGTGAAGCTTGCCGACGAAAAAACCGCCCGGATTCTCAACTCCACCGACCCCAATCTGACCGCGTTCCAGGGCCGCGGGGGAAAGCTCATCCTCTACCACGGCTGGAACGATGCGGCGATCCCGGCCCAGAACAGCATCAACTACTACCGGAGCGTGGTGGCCCGGATGGGCCAACGTGACGCCGACCGGTTCGTGCGCCTTTTCCTGGTGCCCGGAATGCAGCACTGTGGCGGCGGCCCGGGCCCGGACAGTTTCGGGCAGGCAGGCGCGGGCTTTCCGGCTGACGCGGAACACGACATTTCTCTGGCCCTCGAACGCTGGGTCGAGAAAGGCACTGCGCCGGATACCATCATCGCCGCGAAACGCGGGGCCGATCCTGATCCCACGAAGGGCATCCTGCGCACGCGGCCGCTCTGCGCTTATCCGCAGGTGGCGCGCTGGAAGGGAACCGGCAACACCGACGCCGCCGCCAACTTCGTGTGTGCCGCGCCGGATTCCGGCAAGTAGGACGGAGACCGAGCGTTCGTGGTCAGGAAGGCAAAACGCAAATCCTGGCTGAAGAAAACCTACGACAAATTCGTGCAGAAAGGGCGGGACGCTCGTGAGCGAAGTGTGTGTGGACAAGCATTTGCGAGCTGGGTTCTGGCGGAGGTTGGCGGCGACTTGGATTGATTCGTTCGTCATCTACGTCATCGCTGCACTCCTGCTCGCCCTCGCTGCCATCGTGCGGATACGGATCGCACTGGAGCCGTTGTTCGTGCTGATAGGGATAGCCTATGGCACCCTACTGCTTGCCCGAGGGGGGCAAACGGTCGGGAAGGCGCTAATGGGTATTACGGTCATTGCCAGGACGGGTGGAGCACTGAGCCTTCGACAAGTTATGCTCCGGGAGATGCTGGGTAAATGGGGGATAACCGTGGTCCTGCCTGTGGTCCTGGGTCGGACGCTGCTGGGCCAGGCCTGGGTACCGACGGTATACGACCTATTGGTCGTGCTACCCGTGCTGCTGTTGCTCCTCGTTTACGGCCTGATCGCGAAGCGTGCGTGGTACGACCAGTTGGCGGGCACAGAAGTCCATCGCTTACCAAGCGAGTACGGGAAGGTAAAGCTGGCTTTCGTCGTCCTGGCCGGGGCAGCGCTCCTGGGACTGGGAACCAAGGCGGCCGAATTCACTGTGCACGGTCGGATACCCTGCCGACTGGCGCTGTACCAGAGCACACGCTCGACAGGGCCCTATGTGGCTTTTCTAAGGCAGGGACAGGTAGCGCCGGTTGATTACGTCATGGGCCTTTTCGACCGCTATGACGTAGTCGTACTCTGCGAGCGACTGCATCCGGAAGCTTCCCAATGGGACTTCATCTACGAGATCGTACGCGATCCCAGGTTCATTGACCGCGTGGGTCACGTGTTTACGGAGTATGGCACGGGAGGGATGCAGGCCAATATAGACAGCTTGATGGCCGCGGATGGCTTGGGTGCCGACGAGGTCCAGGAGCGCATCGTGCACATCATGCGAAACTGGGCAGTCTGGCCGACATGGGATAACACCAATTTCTATAACTACCTGACGCGCCTGTATGCGCTGAACCAATCCCTGCCTTCTGCCCAGCGCATCCGCCACCACTTCACCGATACGTCGGTAGATTGGTCGGGCATAACCACGAAAGAGGAATACCAGGCCTACTATGACTCACTTGGGAACCGCGACCAGCAGATGGCGCGATGCGTGATCGAACAGATGGGCCAGTTGGCGAAATCAACCAGTAGCTCGCCTAAATGTCTGGTGGTGATGAACTATCGGCATGCCTTTGACCTGACGAAGCGATCTCCCCAGGCGCCGCGGCACAACACCTACGAGTACCTGAAGGATGCCTTCGGAGATCGTGCGGCTAACGTGCTGCTGAATACCTGGTTTGTGGTGTTCTACCCGCTGGCGGGAGGCGTGTGGGACTCGGCCTTCGAAGCGACGGGCAATCGGCCGGCGGGCTTCGACTTCCCAGGGTCTCCTTTTGGGGAAGACCCCTTCGACCTGTTTCCGTTCCAGCTATCGGCGAGGGGAAAGCTCAGATACCGCGATGTGTTCACGGGTTTCGTCTACGTAAACCCGGTGGAGAGCCAGTACCGGGAGCTCGGAGTGCCTGGGTACTACAAGGGATTCGAGGACGAGGCACTGCGCCGGGCCGTACTGGTCAGCGATGACGATCGTCGGGCGGTCACGGGGATGATCGGTTCGGAGAAGATGGGAAACGTGCCGATGAAGGATGCACTACCTAACCGCGCGATAGAATCCCTGGTTGAACTGTCCCTGCTGGGCGTTTCCGGTGTGGGACTGCTGATCGGGTTGGCGGTGTTCGCTTTGGGCTGGCGACGTGGTAAGAGCCAGCAAGCAAGGTAGCGCAGACTTCGGCTTTTTCGAAGTCTGCGGTTCTTCTCATCACAAAAGCCGCAGAGTTTCTGAGACGCGAAACTCTGCGCTACCTGCTGACGGATTCTGACCGTGGGCCCGTGTCGGGTTCAAGAACCCACGGCTAATTCCAAGTGCGAATTAACCGTGGCTACCGGCTGCTTCCCGACCAATGGAGGGCTGCGCGGCGGGCGGCTAGTACCTCCTGATCTCCGCGCTTCTCAAATTCTCGACTCTCCTGCCCAACAAATCGCGCCATGGTATGGCAGGACACTTACCAATTTCGAGATCAAAATCCAGTAGGGTTTTTGGCCAGAGGCCAAGATCGGCGAAAACGGTTTACAGATTTTGCAGCGGCGGGTCCGTGGGGCTGGCGGGCCGCTGTTCTTGCGTCAAGCGGATAACTTGCGATTCGTCGCTGAAGTAACTGTCCACGCCAGTCTTTGCGTACGCGGTGGGACGCGCCGCTAAAGTGTAACTCTCAATGCGGCCCTTTGCGTTGGGCGCCCCCGGCGTATATGCGAAACTGTACCCGCTCTTTCTGCCCTCCGCCAGCGGCCCGTCGAGGCACTTCTCGCCCGCAGTTCCCATTGCCGTCAGATTCGGAGGAAAGCCCCGGTCGGGATACTTGGATTGGTAAGCCGCCGCGCAGGAATTGATTGTCCTGATTGAACCGACAGCCCAAGCGTGGTTGGCCGCCTGGCGACTCCGCTGCAAAGTTCCAGCGTATGAGCCAAATGAGATGAACACGATGCAGAAGTAAACGACTCCCAGACCCAATCCTGCCAGCCACGCACCTAAGTCGCGGCGCTCAGGTCTCAACCCGAAGTAAGTCCCGATCGCACTGGCAACCAGCGTCGCTGGAGCCAGGACCAGCAGCCCCCTGAGGGCTTGCTCTAACCACCCGACCTCCTCGTTCAGGCCGACGATCAACCCTGAAAACGTCAGGCCCAGGCAGATCGTCGCCACGCCTGCGCCTACGGCTCCTGCCAAACCTCTCTTTTCGTTCAGGCCTGACAGCAGCCACTTGCAGTACCAGGCAAAGGCTGCGGCTGTCAGCACTCCGAAAGGGAACAGATCTATAGCGCCGATGACGACGAGCACGGTTGGAATCAGCAAGGACAGTACTGCGGAGGCCTTGACCACCCAGAGCCAACGCGTTCTGAGGGGATTTCGTGGTCTTAGGAATCGCGGCGGGGTGGTCACGTTGGGCTGCTGTCCTCGCATGGGATTCCCATGGTGAGAACCGGCTGTCAACCGGAATTTCCGATTTCAACTCTACGTCTCGGCAAAATCATACGTCGGCTACCTTATCGGTTCAAGGTCAAAGCAAGGTAGCGCAGACCTCGTCTTTCAGGTCTGCGGCTTTTGGGAACTTGTGAAAGGGCACGACTTTAGTCGTGCCGTTAGGCGTTACGCGCTCTCCCTCTCTTGGCCTTTAGGCCCTGCGGAAGGGCACGACTTTAGTCGTGCCGTTAGGCGATGCCCCTCTTCTTCTCCTGGCCTTCAGGCCCCGTGGAAGGGCACGACTTCAGTCGTGCCGTTAGACGATGCCCCCTTTCCCTCTCCTGGCCTTCAGGCCCTGTGGAAGGGCACGACTTTAGTCGTGCCCTTAGACGATGCCCCCTTTCCCTCTCCTGGCCTTCAGGCCTTGTGGAAGGGCACGACTTTAGTCGTGCCGCAACGACGCATCATGATTCCTCTTTCACCGGCTTTAGCCGCTGAGGCTCCCGGCAGGGCCTGAAGGCCTCTTCTCTGTAGCGCCGGTCTATGACCGGCGGGAAGCCCCACCCCATTCCCCTCCCCATCTGGGGAGGGGACCAAGGGGTGGGCAGAGCGGCGCTACAGC
>JBEKCQ010000191.1:0-12441 GCA_050014795.1 Terriglobia bacterium
GCCCTCAAGGTCTATAACGACTCCGCATTGTGGGGTGCCTCTTCGACTGTCCTACCTTCGATGCTTTTCAAGGACAATTGCTGGGCCGTGCTGGGCTCGATCGACGGCCAGAGCACGCACATCATGATCCGCGTAAGCTTGAAGCTGGAAGTCCCCATCCTCGCCCCCGGCGTGACGGACCGCACCGTCACGGAAACGCGCATCCAGTGGCTGCTGGCCAACTTCCCCGACGACCGGATGCAAAGCTACGCGCTGGCCAACTACATCTTCAAGCAGCTTGGGCTGAAGCGTATCGGCGTGCTACGCACTCAGACCCGCTACGCCCGTATCGGCGTGGGCGTCTTCAACGACATGGCGCGGCGCATGCAACGCCAGCCGGTGCTGGAAGTGAAGTTCGACCGCGGGGACACGGATTTTTCCAGGCAGTTGCGCATGTTGCAGGATGCCAAGCTTGAGGGCCTAGTGCTTTGGGGCGAATACCCCGAGGCGGGACTCATCCTCAAGCAGATGCGCACGCTCGGCATGAAGCAGCCGGTCTTCAGCTCCAGCCGCACCGCTTATCCCCAGTTGCTCGAACTCGCCGGCCCCGCCGCCGAGGGCCTGGTGGTCTCCTGCGCCCTGGATCCATCGCGCCACGACCCGCAGTGGCTCGCTTTCCGCGAGCGCTTCCGGCAGCACTTCGGTGAGGAGCCTGATGCTTACGCCTCTTACGCCTACGACGGCATGAATATGCTCATCGCGGCGATCGAGAAGACGGGGCTGAATCGCGGGCGCATCATGCAGGTGCTGCGTGACTACGCGCAGAAATCCTACGACGGCGTCGCGGGGCGTGCCCTCTTTGATTACACGCTCAAGAACGTCTCGCCCGTAACGCTGGCGCGCGTCGAAGACGGCAAGTATGTGTACTGGCAAGCCCCTTCCAGCGCGCCCGTGGAGCCTGTGGTGGCCGAGAAACAATGATGCGCGCGCGGGGCACTATACGCGCTGGTTTGGTTCTTCCTGCCCGTTCGCTGCTCTGTTTGAGCCTGGTGGCGCTGGCTGTTCTCGCGTTTGCCGAATCCCTCCCCGCCCAGACGGATTCCAAGGCTCAGCAACCCTACGCGGCCATCAACCGCGAAGCCATCGGCTACGCTGGTCCGGACCGCGAGACCACCCACGATCTGCCGGGCCCGGAGATCAAGATCGGTCTGCTGGCGCCGCTCCAGGGCCCTCGCCAGGCAGAGGGCGAAGCGCTCCGGCAAGCCGCGCAGATGGCACTGGAAGACGAGGCGGGAAACCCGCTGCCGGAGGGGCGACGCTTGGCGCTCGTCGTGCGTGACGAGACCGGATTGTGGGGCCGCGGCGCGAGTGAAATCGTCCGGCTAGTCTTCGACGATCAGGCCGTGGCGCTCGTCACCTCCCCCGAAGGAAACGCGGCGCATCTCGCCGAGCAGGTCGGCAACCGCGTCGGCGTTCCGGTGCTCACGCTCTCCTCCGATAGCACGACGACGCAGATCAACATCCCGTGGCTCTTCCGCCTGGTGCCGAATGACGCCGTCCAGGCTCAGACCATCGCTGAGGACATCTACCGCCGGCGGGCTTTCCAAAAGGTTCTCCTGATAACGGAACGCAATCACGACGGGCGCGTCGGCCAAGAGGAATTCGAGAAGGCCGCCCGAGCATTGAACGCTTCGCCGCCAGCTAGCCTTGTCATTGAAGCAGAACCTCTCGATCCCGACGCCGTGGTGAAAGCAAGCGAGAATATGGAGGCGGTTGTTCTCTGGACCGGACCCGAGACCGCCGCGAAGCTTGTCCCGCGAATGCGCGAGGCGCTACCCTATCGGCCAATCTACCTCTGCCGGAAGGCCGCCCAGATGGCCTTGGAAGATCAAACCGCAAGCGGCCATTGTCGAACCTGTTCCCACAGAACGATTGGCTCTTCGCCAAGTTCTTTTCCCTCATCTGACCAGGAGAGCGGCGGCATCTGGGTCGTCAGCGCACGCCCGGGACAGTCAGTTGCTCGGACGGAGTTTGAACGACGCTATGAAGCGCGGACAGGGACAGTGCCCAGCCTTGCCGCTGCGGAAGTTTACGACGCGGTGCGCCTGCTCGCCGCAGGGCTGCGCGAGGCCGGTCCCAATCGCGCTCGCCTGCGCGACCGCCTGGCGAAGGTCTCGAATTTCGGCGCTTCCGGTATCATCTCCTTCGACGGCGCGGGCAACAATCAAGCAGAGGTTGCGCTCACTCCGCTCAAGTAACGAGGCAACTCCATGACATCCAGAGCGGTGGTCGACGATTTTGTTTCCCAACGCAAGCTGGCCGTGGTCGGTGTCTCGCGCAAGAAGATGAAGTTCGGCAATATGGCCTTCAAGGAACTCAGAGGCAAGGGATATAAGCTCTTCCCCGTCCATCCTCAGGCGGAGACCATCGAGGGTGAGCGCTGCTACCCGAGCTTCGCCGCGCTGCCGGAGCCGGTGGATGGAGTCTTGGTCGTTGTTCCTCCCGCTCAGGCCGAGCAGGTGGTGCGCGACGCCGCGGCGGCAGGGATTCGACGCGTGTGGCTACAACAGGGTGCCGGATCCGCAGCAGCCATCCGCTTCTGCGAAGAGCACGGCATCAGCGCGGTACATGGCGAGTGCATCCTGATGTTCGCCGAGCCCGCAGCGTGGTTCCACCGCGCGCACCGCTGGGTGTGGAAGCTACTCGGGAAGTTGCCGAGGTAACCCCATCCCTCCCCAGTGCCGACCGCTAACTGCTTTGTTTTCAATACAATACATTATACCTATGCCAAGACGTCAGAATGAGACGGTGGAGAACACTGAGAACAGTGAGACCAGTGGGACTGGTGAGACAGTATTTTTTATTTCCTTTTTTATGAGTAAGTTAGCAGCATGAAATAGGGTGAGACAGCGTAGAATTGGCGGTTTTGTGTCCCTTTTTGACACACTGAGTAAATTTTACCCAGAGGCCTGCTTAGGGGGTATCGTCCGGGCGGCGCACACACGGCATATTTCGCCCTGGGTGCGATCTCACAGGGCGTGACGTAGATACGCCCCGGCGGGGCATCTCCTATGAAAGACGTTCCACCGGAACGTCTGCACGTGCCGGGCTGAAGAGTGTGTGTGAAGACGGTCGCTGGCCCAAAGTAGCGCCGCCCTCTGGGCGGCATCGCCGGCAGGATGCCGGTGCTACGTTCCTCCCTTCACATTTCCGTCGGCATCCATCAAGCGCACGGGGCCGAGATTCAATTTCTCGACCACCGGCTCGACCTTCTCCCGGTCGCCCACGACCACCCAGACCAGATTATCCGGATGGACGACGGTCCCGGCGGCGCTCTTCATATCGTCCATGCCCAAGGCCTTCACCTTATCCGCGTACGTGTTGAAGTAATCGTCGGGCAGGCCGTAGCGCACAATCTCACCGAGAGACCCGCCCACCGCGTCCATAGTTTCCCACTGTCCGGGCAGGGTCAGCATCCGACTGGCCTTGGCTTTCGTCAGTTCTTCACCGGTGATGGGAATGGCTCCCAGGATGCCCTGCAATTCCTTCAGGATTTCTTGCATGGCCTCACTGGTCTTATCGGTCTGTACCGGAGCGTAAACGATGAAGGGCCGTTGCCCGCGGGCATCCCAGATGAGAGAACGTGCCCCATACGACCAGTGTTTGTCCTCGCGCAGGTTCATATTGATACGCGAGGTGAAGGTGCCACCCAGAATCTCGTTCATCGTCTCGATGGCGATTTCCTCGGGATTAGCCTTCGGCGGAGCCACATGGGCAGCCAAGATGATTGACTGGATGGCGCCCGGGCGGTCCAGCAGGTAAACCGACGGCTTCTCCTGCAGCGCCACGGTACGGATGTCCTTCTTCGGCACGTCGCCGGGTTTCCAAGTCTTGAAGAGGTTTTCGAGTTTGGGCTGGATCTCGGCCAGAGTCGTATCACCGACCACCACCAGCGTCGAGTGATTTGGTTTGAACCACGCCTGGTGGAACTTCACCAAATCGGTCGGGGTCATGCGCTTGGCCGTGTCTTCGGTGCCCGTGCCGGTGAGTGGATTCGAGTAGGCGTGCCCCTCGCCATAGAGCAACTTGGGGAAAACCCGAAGGGCCATAGCCATCGGCTGGACTTTTTCCTGTTGAATTCGAGCCAACCGTTGTTTCCTCAGCCGTTCCAGTTCTTGGGGCGGAAACGACGGATTAAGGATCACATCCGCGAAGAGCGCAAGCGACGGATTGAGGTTTTCCTTTAGCGCGGACAAGGAAACCGAAGACGTGTCGAGGTCGGAGCGTGTGGTCAGGTTGGCCCCGAGCAAGGCCAGTTCGTCGGAGATTTGCAGGGCGTTGCGGGTCTTCGTGCCCTCATCCATCATGTCCAGGGCCATACTCGCCGTGCCTGCCAGGACGGACTGGTCGGCCGCGTAACCCGCGTCCACCAGAAGGTTGAACTCCACCTGCGGGATGGAGTGCCGCTCGGCCAGGACGATCTTGAGCCCGCTGGAAAGCGTGGCGCGTTCGAGCTTCGGGAAGCGCGCCGTGGGAGGGGTTCCAGGCTCAGGGACTTTCGAGCGATCAACCTCAGAGGGAGCAGTCGCGTACTCCGGGAAAGGATGAACCTCGAGAATGTAAACGCCGTCCGAAAGCCAGCTCTTGGCCGTCGCGCGCAGGTTTTCGGCTGTGGCGGTGCGGAAGCGCTTCAGGCTCACCTTGTAGAAATCCGGGTCGCCCGCGTACACCTGGTTCATGGCCAGCACATCGGACTTACCGCCGAAGCCGCCGATACGCTCGATGCCGCGGATGAATTCGGCGCGCTTCTGGGTCTTGATGCGTTGCAGCTCAATGGGTGTAGGGCCATCACGCAGGAATCGCGCCAGCTCCTCGTCCATCGCCTTCTCCACCTTGGCGAGTTCGATGCCCGGACGCGCCTGCGCCATGACCACGACTTGACTGCCGATTTCTTTCGGATAGATGTAAGCCTGGACGTTCGTCGCGATCTGATCGTCGTACACCAGCCGCTTGTACAACCGAGAGGTCTTGCCCTGGGCCAGGACGTCAGTCACCAGATCCAGGTAGTCGTTCTCGGCAGACCCCCACTCCGGCGTGTTCCACACTTTGTAGATGCGCGCCTGCGGCACCCGGTCCTGCATAAGTTGCCGATGCACGCCGGTCCGTTTGGCGACCCACGTTTGGTGCTTGGTGATGGGTGGGCCCGAAGGGATGTCGCCGAAATACCGTTCCACCTTCTGGTGCGCCGTTTCCGGATCGACGTCGCCCGCGACCGCCAGAACGGCATTCGCCGGACCATAGTAAGTCTTGAACCATTCGCGCACATCATCCAGCGACGCGGCGTTCAAGTCCTCCATAGAGCCGATGACGCTCCAGGAGTACGGGTGGCCCTTCGGGTAGGTGTTGTCGGAAATCGTGATGTACACCCGGCCGTAAGGCTGGTTTTCGCCCTGGCGTTTTTCGTTCTGCACCACGCCGCGCTGCTCATCGAGTCTGCCCTGGCTGATGGCTCCGAGCATGTGCCCCATGCGGTCGGACTCCATCCAGAGCACCACGTCCAGGGCCGAGGTGGGGACGTTCTGGAAGTAGTTGGTGCGGTCGTTGTTGGTGGTGCCGTTCAGGTCGGTGGCGCCCAGCTTCTCCAGAACCTTGAAGTAGTCATCGTTGAAGTTCTCGCTGCCGTTGAACATCAAGTGTTCGAAGAGATGGGCAAAACCGGTTTTCCCCACCTTCTCATTCTTGGAGCCCACGTGGTACCAGACGTTCACGGCCACGATGGGCGCCTTGTGGTCCTCGTGAACGAGGAGCGTCAGCCCGTTCTTCAGGACGAATTTCTTGTAGGGGATGTCGATTTTGGCGGTTTCCTGAGCCGCCGCAACTTGGGCGCCAATCAGCAGCAGCCCTGCCACGCTCAGCGCGATGAGACTGGCCAGACGACGGAATGCAGACGTGGTCATACGGGTCTCCTTTGCCGGAAGTCCTGGACGTGCAGGAAGGCGCAATACTACACCAAATCGCGCGGGTTTGTGAGGCCCCTTGGCGTGCCACTAGCTTCTGGCGCTGAGCTTAGCATCCCAGGTCCGCAATCCGTAGCGGCTGAGATAGATGGGAATGTTTTTGCAGAAAGGATTGTCTTGCTCGATTTCCCTGATCATCGCGCGCTTGGAGTGAGTCAAGGAGCCACCGAGAATCGTAATCGAGCCTCCCTCACCCCCGGCGCCGTTCACCTTCCAGCCCAGCGCGCCATGCGCGCGCGCGATTTCGATAACCCGCCACGCATCGCGACTGATGAGGTCGGGATGCAGGCGGCCCTGCGCTTCCGTGTTCTCGATCATGGCCCGCCCCAGAGCGGCGAAGTCGGAGGCATATACGGCATCGCGCGACTTCTCCGCCGTGGCGCGCAGATCCTCGATCTTCTGGCAGTTCGGGCCAGCGCCCTCGAGCTCTTTGATCACCTTTTCATGCACCGCCGAGGAGCTGTGCGATTTCCCCAGGTAGATCAGCGTCAGCCGCCGCTCCAGTTCCCACCACGTGGAGTTCGGGATCTGGATTTGCGAAACGGTGGCGCGGGGATACTTGAACATTTCGATGTAGTTGATGCCCCCGTAGGCCGAGCAAAGCTGGTCCTGGATGCCGCATTGCAGCTTCAGCATGTCCGTCTCGATAGACTGGGCGGTGTAGGCCACCTCGTGCGGCGTCAGGTGTCCGTCGGTGAGGCGGTCGAGCGCCCCCACCAGGGCCACGGCCACCGCGGCTGAGGTGCCCGTCGAGGCGCCGCTGGGCGCTTCGGAGAAAATGGTCACCTGCAGCGCGACATCCTGCGGGACCTTCATGCGCGCGATTGCGGCTTGGAGCAGCGGGTGCCTGTCCCAACCCGCATTCTCCGGATGCGCGACAAAGCGCTCGCCGTAGTTCTCGGCGAAAACCAGGACGCCCTCGTCGGCGGCGCCGCCGGGGTAGACCTCGATCTGCACTTCGACGTAAGGGTAAACCCCGATGTTGAAGATCTTCCCGTGCTCGGCAAACCAGGTGTCCGTCCAGCCGCCGTTGTCACAAATGCGAATGGGCGCCACGCTGTTGATGATGCGCGTTGGGTGCCGCGCTTCCTTCTCTCCCACAGTGTTACTCCTGATCGGTCCAACTGCACGAGCTCACTTTTGTACCCCACTGCTAAAGGAATGCCCGGCTGTAAGGCTCTCGTATGGCGGTCCTAGCCGGGACGAAACGCCGTCGATCCGGTTAGGATTTCTCGTAGGATTGCAGGAAATCATCTCTGGTTATTCCTGCTTGGGTGCAAATCGTCCGCAACGTCGACGCTTTCAATTTGGGGTGGTTCGGCATGGTCAAAGGTGTTCTGGTGCCATCGGCGTTCTCACGAACCAGGGAGATGTGCTCCCGTTCGCGAACAAGGCGAAAACCCAGCGCCTGCAAAGTTTCTATGACTTTGTGTTTGGGAGCATCAATCGGGAATTTCGACATCACGATTCAAGTCCGGCTTCCGCAACGAAGGCTTCCAAGACAGGCGGCTCAACCTCAAGAACCTCGTCTCCGAAAGATTCCATGTGGAACTTGATCGCCGACTTCACATCGTTCAGGGCTTCTTCGTAAGAATCCCCTTCGCCCACCACGACGCCCTTAATGCCCAACGGATAGGCGACATAGCCGTCGGGGTGCTTTTCAACAATGATCTTTATGCTCTCCACTTCTTTAGAGCGTTCGCAATGGCTTGCTCCACGCAATTCCCCAGCCGGTTTTAGCCGCCTGCTGACTGAGAAATAGGAGACCAGTTTCTTGGAAGTGCGTTCAGCACGGTCAAGTGCCAGGGCATCTTCAAGGTCCTCAATCTTGCGCAGGAGGCGACGATACTGGGCCACTCCCAGCAAGACCGCTTCTTTCCGGCCAGCCGGGCTAACCACGAATTTCGCAGCAATGTCTCCCATGGGATGAATCATACCACAACGCGTCTACCTGCCAGGGTCGCCGTCAGCGAGGGATGATTGCCTTCTGCCTTCTGCCTTCTGCCTTCTGCCTTTCACTTCGCTTCCTTCCAGTTCTTTCCCACGCCGAGATCCACGCGCAGCGGGACCCTCATCGCGTACGCGCCCTCCATCTCGGCTTTCACCACTTCGCGCGCCGCGTCCAACTCCGGCTCCGGCGCTTCGAAAACCAGTTCATCGTGAACCGTCAGGATCATGCGCGTCTGCATCTTTTCGCGCCGCAGGCGAGCGTGGACCTTGACCATCGCGAGCTTCAGCAAGTCCGCCGCGGTGCCCTGCAAGGGCGTGTTCATGGCTTCGCGTTCGGCGCGGTTGCGGGCGGGAACGTCCTTGCTGTTGATTTCGGGAATCGGCCGCAGGCGACCGAACAGCGTCCGCACCTGACCCTTGGCGCGCGCTTCCTCCACCGTGTGGTTGAGGAATTCCTTCACCTTCTGGTACCGTGTGAAATACTCGTCGATGTACTGCTGCGCCTCGGTTTTGCTGGTGCCGGTGCGCTCGGCCAGGCCAAAAGAACTCAAGCCATAGATGACCCCGTAGTTGATGGCCTTCGCCATGCGGCGGTGCTCGTGGGTTTGCAGGGCGGGCGGCACGCCGAAGATTTCCTGCGCGGTGCGCGAGTGAATGTCCTCGTGGCGTGAGAACGCCTCGAGGAGCAAGGGGTCTTCGGACATGTGGGCGAGCACGCGCAATTCAATCTGCGAGTAGTCAGCGGAAATCAACTGCCAGCCGGGTTCCGCCACAAAAGCCGAACGAATGCGCAGCCCGAACTCATCACCGATGGGGATGTTTTGCAGGTTGGGGTTCGACGAGGAGAGCCGCCCCGTGCGCGCCACGGTCTGATTGAAGCTGGTGTGCAAGCGGCCCGTCGCCGGGTTGATGAATTTCGGCAGGGCGTCAATGTAGGTAGACTTGAGTTTGGCCCGCGTGCGGTACTCGATGATTTTTCGTGGCAACTCGTGCCGTTCGGCTAGCCCTTCGAGCACCGACGCGTCCGTGGAGTATTGCCCGCTCTTCTTGAGCCTCCGGCCGCCCGGCAGCTTCAGCTTCTCAAACAGGATTTCGCCGAGTTGCTTCGGTGAGTCAATGTCGAACGGCTCTCCGGCCAGGTCGTGGATTTCCCGCGTGAGATCGGTCAGTTCCCGGTCGAATTCTCCTGACATGCGCGCCAGGATTTCCGGGTCGAGCCGGACGCCCACCGCTTCGATATCCGCCAGGACTTCCGCCAGCGGCAACTCAATCGTGTCGTAGAGAGGCTTCAGCCCTTGCTGGACCATCTCCGGAACAAAGAGCGCGGCGAGCTCGCGCGTGCACTCCGCCGCGTCGGCAAGCGAGCTGGAAATCCTGCGGCTATGGCGCCGCAAAACCACATCCTCCAGCGCGTGGCTCGTGGCCAGCGGGTCGAGCAGGTAGGAGTAAAGCATCGTGTCGTCGGTGACGCCCGCCAGCTCTATCCCCTCCTTCTTGAGCAGCAGGCGCAGCAACTTCGCATTATGAATTGCCTTGGGGCGCGCGGCATCGCTCAAAATCGGCTTCAATAGATCGACTAGCTTGCCCGCAGCAACCATCGCATCCAACGGAATGGTCGCCAGTCGCGAGCCGTCCGCGAAACCGAAGGCGACGAGCCGGCCCGCAAATCCCTCTTCGCCTTCGACAGCGAACCCGATGGCTACCGGCGCGCGCGTTTCCAGCGCTCGGAGCCACGTCTCAAGCGTCTGCGGCGTGCGCAACTCCTCTGCCGCCACGGGGCCGACGGTTGGTTGGGGCGCCTGTTCAAGGAATTCCCGCAACAACGAGGAGAAGTTCAGCTCCTGGCAGAGCGCGGTGAGCTCGCCGAGGTCGGGCGCGCCAAGCTTGAGCTGCTCGATGTTGGTCTCGAGTGGCACGTCCCTTCGGATCGTGGCCAGCTCCCGGCTGAACAGCGCTTCGTTTCGATAGTCTCGCAGCGCCTCGCGATAGCTCTGCTTCTCGACCTGCTGGTAATTCTCCAGGACGTTTTCCAGAGTACCAAAGCGGCGGATGAGTTCAGTGGCGCCCTTGGGCCCGATATAGCTCCGCTTCTTGCCGCCTTCGACTTGAGGAGGTTCCCGGCCCGGCAGGGGTCGCGCGCCGGGAATGTTGTCGCTCGGGTCGCCGGTGAGCGCCAGCCAATCCACCACCTGCGCGGGCTCGACGCCCAGAATCTCCTTCACCTTCTCGGCGTCGCACAGGGTCTCGCCTTCGCTTCCACCGCGGGCCGGCTTGAGCACGCGCACCCGGTCGCTGACCAATTGGAAGAGGTCCTCGTCGCCAGAAACGATTAAGACATCAAGGTTCCGCTCGGCACCGTCCGTGGCCAATGTTCCGATCACATCATCTGCCTCAAAGCCTTCCCTCTCGACCAGCGGGATACCGAGCGCCTGGCAGAAACGCCGCACATAGGGGAGCTGGACTGACAGTTCCTCGGGGAAGGGCGGGCGATTGGCCTTGTACTCCTCGAAGAGCTTGTCACGGAAAGTAGGCGCCGCCAGGTCAAACGCGACGGCCACATGCGACGGCTGGTGTTCTTTAAGCAGCTTGCGCAGGGTGCGAACGAAGATATAGATCGCCTTGGTTGGGATACCGCCGGGAGACATCAGGGCTGTCTGCATAGGCGCGAAAAAGGCGCGGAAGATCAGCGACATCGCATCTATCAGGAAGAGCTTCTGGCGTTCCTCAGCAGGCTGTGAATTTGCCCCAGATTTCTCCAAGGTGTGTCTCCCCTGTGGCTCAAGTCCCCGCCCATTCTACCCCATCCGCAGCTCAGGGAGGTGAGAGCGTTCCCTGCGGTCACCCTGTAGTTGCTGGCTATGTACTCCCTGTGTGGTGCGCCGTCTGGTCTGGCGAATCTGGCTCGAAGTGTTGTATTCTTACAACACCTCAGAAATTGACTGCGAGCTCGGCTTCGTCTATCATATTAAGAATAAACGACTTAGGTTTTTGCCGCGTGATGGAACCATTCGTGCCTGATCTGAACTCTGGTTGGGAGACGGTTTGGAGAATCAACACACCATCGCAGCACCGGCGGGCGTTTCGGGGATAGGGCTTCACATGGGCGTCAAGGTCAACTTGCGGCTGACGCCTGCCCCAGCGAACACTGGGATCGTCTTTAAACGGACCGATCTCGAAGGCTTCGCCATCGAAGCGCAGGCGCGGAACATCGCCCGGGTAAGCTATGCCACCAGCTTGATGAAGAAGGGCGTCCTGATCTCGACTACGGAGCACCTGCTCTCTGCCCTGGCCGCCTCGCAGGTGGACAATGTCTACGTCGAGCTCGACAACCTGGAGGTGCCGATACTCGACGGCAGCGCGCTTCCTTTCATGCGCCTGATTGCCAAGGTGGGCCTGCGCCGCCAGCGCGCCCGAAGGACCTATGCCAAGGTCTTGAAACCTGTGCAAGTAGTCGAAGGTGTGAAACGCATCGCCGTGTACCCCTCGGACACCTTGCGTCTGACATGCCGGATTGACTTCTCTCATCCCCTTATCGGAAAGCAATCCGTGGACTTTGTCCCCGCGCTGGGGGATTACGAAGCGGAGATCGCTCCGGCGCGTACTTTCGGTTTTCTCGAGGAAGTCGACATGCTGCGCAAGAGCGGCTTGATCCGCGGCGGCTCACTCGAGAACGCTGTCGTGCTGGACCGTGAGGGCATACTCAACCCGGAGGGCCTGCGCTTCCCGGATGAGTTCTGCCGCCATAAAGTCCTGGATCTCATGGGTGACCTGGCCTTGCTTGGCCATCCCGTGATCGGCCACATCGAGGCCGAGCGCGCTGGCCATGCGATGCACTCTGCCCTGATTGAACAGCTCCTCAGAGAAAAAGGAGCCTGGGCGCTCGTCCATTCCACCGACCTCGCGCCGAGAGTGCCCTCCCTTCGCGCCCCGGAACTGGCCCCGAGCCCTGCCGGATAGCAGGCCCGTGACTCCCTGCCCTTGACCCCGATGCACCCGGAAAGCCAACCTCCCAGCAGGATGGGGTCTGCGATGCGCCGGCGCGACGCCCCGCAGGCTGGCTATCACCTTCTCCAGGCATTTGTTATACTTCTGCGGCACGGCGGCAAGGCGTTCAATCCCCTGGAGGGCGCATGAGCACTGCGGAAGGCGACAAGGAACTGAGTGTCTATGAATCCATGGCCGCACGGTTTGACGTGGCGGCCAAGAAACTGAACCTGGATCCGGGACTTACCAAGTACCTCCGCTCTCCCAATCGCGAAATCGTCGTCCACATTCCCGTACTCATGGACAATGGCCAACTGGAGGTATTTGACGGCTTTCGCGTGCAACACAGCATCGCCCGAGGGCCCTGCAAGGGCGGATTGCGGTACTCGCCCAACGTGACCCTGGACGAGATTCGGGGCCTCGCCGCCGAGATGACCTGGAAATGCGCCGTGGTCAACATCCCGTTCGGAGGTGCCAAAGGCGGCATCGTCTGCGACCCGCAGAAGCTCTC
>JBEKCQ010000192.1:0-9454 GCA_050014795.1 Terriglobia bacterium
CGGCGCAGCGCCTCCCGCCACGCAAAGGAGTGAGCCGATGCTCCTGACAGTTGAGAAAGCTCTCTTCTTGAAATCCGCTCCCCTCTTCGCCGCGCTGGAAGGAGAAGAACTCGCCGCCCTGGCGGACATCGCGCTGGAGCACGAGTACGAGCCCGGCGCGGTCATCTTCGAAGAGAACCTGCCTCCTCATCACCTCTACGTCATTGTCCAGGGCAAGGTGGAAGTGTTTCGTCGTGTGGGTGCGACGGAACACCCCCTCGCCTACTTGGGTGAGAAGGAGTGCTTTGGGGAAATGGCCATCCTAGACGATCAACCGCGTTCGGCGTCCGTGCGGGCCCAGGAGTCCACCACCGTCGTGAAGATCGACCGCGACAGCTTCCGCGAACTCATTCTCGAGCGGCCCCAGATTGCCTTCGCCATCTTCAAGATTCTCAGCGGCCGTCTCCGGCACCAGAACCTGGAGGCCGACC
This sequence comes from Terriglobia bacterium, assembly GCA_050014795.1. Taxonomy (GTDB): domain Bacteria; phylum Acidobacteriota; class Terriglobia; order UBA7540; family UBA7540; genus JALHUF01. Next base: position 471 of record JBEKCQ010000192.1, read on the forward strand.
ACCCACCCGCAGTCTATAGCGGCGGGCAGTACGCGTGAATTGAAGATTGATGATTGAAGATTGACGATTGAAAGGCATCGCGCGGCGACCGGCAATCGACAATCGTCAATCGACAATCATTTCTTGCAGCGGTCGCAATAGCCGCCCGCCTCCACGCGCACCACATCAATGTGGAAACGGCGCTCGCGCTCAATCTGACCTTTCAATTTTTCGAACAGGGAACTCTCGAACTCCTGAATCCGCCCACACTTCACGCAGGCAAGATGGATGTGGTCCCGCGTCGTCCGCGCCTCGTAGTAGTGCTTGCCGCCCTCGAGGTGCAGGAGGTCCAGTTCGTCCACCAGCCCGTGCTTCTTGAGCAGGGCCAGGGTGCGATACACGGTGACCTTGTCCAGGGTCGGATCCTGAGCGTGGGCGCGTTTCCATAGCTCCAGGACGTCCATGTGGCGATCAGCACGCTGAATGATCTCGACCAGGAGCCGACGCTGGCGCGTCATGCGCACGCCGCGCGACACCAGTTCCTGCTCCAAGGGCCGTCGGGAAACCCGCGAATCTTTCCGCATGATCTCAACCTCCGCTCGGTGACGGCTTCCTCGCCAACTCGTTCTACTGGCCGCTGGTCCCCAGTCCCGGTGCCGGCAGCTTCCGGGCGGCGTCGTCCAGCACCAGCACCCAATCGCCCTCGGCAGGAGGGCCAAACTCCCTCGACCCACTCGTGGGAAACTCGCCGACGGCTTGCGCCTTGCCCGTGCGCGGATTGAACCACCACGCCTTGGCCCGCTGGCTGGCAACTTTTGACATGTCCACTGTGACCGCGCGGCCTGTGGGCAGGTAGGCGATGACCGTATTGCCGTCCGCCGTGCGCGCGGCGGCAAGATAGTCCAGACCAAAGAACTCGCCCAAGCCTGCCGTGATCACTTTGTGATCCTGGTCCGGAACCAGTTCGTGCCAGGCGCGCGAATCAAACAGCTTCTTCAGGTGCGCCATGGCCACCGAGGCGGGAGCGTCCATCGCCGCTTCCCAGCCGCGATCGTAAAGCCAAATGGGCCGATTTCCCATGATCTGCCCCGTGGCGCCGGAGAGGATAGCCCAGTAGGCCTGCCTCCGAATCTGGACCTCGCTCGCGTTGTGTTCGCCCTCGTACGTGGACTCGATGAGAAAGAAGGGCACGACCGGAGTTCGCTGGTAGTCACGCAGCAGGCTGTCATGAACCAGCTTGTAGGTGTACGTCACGTTGACGTCCAGCCAGTCCGCTCCGGGGTACACGTCCACGGGCGAATGCTCGGGCGCCACATGCGCGGTGAAGAGATGGCGCTGATCTACTTCCTTAATCCCCCGGGCCGTCTCCATGACTTCGCGGAGGGCCCGGCCGGGATTGCGGTCCCCGCCCAGACACCAGAAGATGTTGTCGAAGCCCTTGTAGCGGTTGCCCACGTATCGGCCGTAGTCGCGCAACTTCGCCGGGCCGTTGGCGAGCGTCTCTTCATACCAGCCTTCGTCGGAACCTTCGTACCCGAGGTAGTCAGGCGCCAGGAGCACCTGGATACCCTTCTCGGCGGCCTTCTTGATGACCCAGTCGGCATGGGCAAAGTACTTCTCGTTAGGCGTTGAAAAATCTCCCGGCGTCGTGAACGGGCCTTCACCCCCGCGGTTCCTGGGCACGCTTCTCCCAAACTTGTGCTCGATCAGGTTCACCAGGACCGTGTTGAAACCCTTCTGGCGGCGGTTCTCCAGGTACTGCTCGGCCTCCGCCTTCGTCAATTCCACGATCAAGGACCACGCCGCATCACCCTGGAGGAGGAACGGAACGTTGTTCTGGTCCACGAGATATCGCTTGTTGGCACTGACCTTGAGGGGATAAGCGGGATCGCGAGCCTGCGCGCCGGAACATATGAGAAGGCAGGCCAAAAAAGCGAAAACCTTGGGTCGCATCGGACTACCTCGCAGCGGGCGTGGTCTTTGCCAGCCGTTCATACACGGCGCGCGCCTCACGGAACAGCGCGAGCATCGCTTGGCGGTCAGGCTCGGCCTTGAAGCCGGGATGGCTTTGGTAGAACTTCATCTCGCGGTCAATCCAGTCGAGAAAGAACTGCACATCCTCAGCGACGACGCCACGCGAAGTCCCCACCTGCACATAGACCGGACTCGTCTGCGCAAAGCGCACTCCGGGAGCGGATTTCTCAAACGCGCGCGCGGCAATCCAACCCGTTTCGGCCGCATCGATTTCCGTGTCAGTGGTCAGTGTCGAGGTGGCGCTGGTTGCGGCGACCGATTTGATGATCTGTCCCTTCCACACAATCTCCAACCGATCGAGTTCGCCGGCTGTGCTGGCTTCGGCGTGGATCTTCAAATGTTTCGCCGCCTTCCCTGCCCCGGCCGGAATGGCAATCGTTCCGCCCGGCTCCTGGCCATTGACTGTCAGGAAGAGCATCGGCCCGTTGGTGGCGAAGCTTCGCCCCCCCTTCAGCGCGCGGAACCACTCCGGGTAGCCGAACTTGCCCGGCAGGTGAACGTAAACCCGAGCGAATCCCAGCGGGCTGGGCTTGACCCCAGACGCGCTCCCTGCTGACACCGGCAACTTGAAACCGCAATTCAGAAACCGGTAATAAACATCCATCGTCCACAGCGCCATGCCAGCGGGCGTCTCATATTCCGGCTTCTCCTTCGGGATCATGCCCCACGGACCTGTTTCGGTCTCCACGCCATGGCGGTTGAAGTGGTTGTGAACGATGCCGGCGAAATCGATCTGGTTCAATGCCACCAGGGCAACCACGTCGCGCCAAGTGATCTTCTCGGCATCCACGTAACCGCCCGCGCGATGCGCGGCCTCAGTGAAAACGTTGTTGGGCGGGAACAACCGATAGCCCCGGAAACTCACCGGCGCGCTCAGGCCCAGCAGGTCCACGGCGCCGGGCCCTTCGCGCAGACGTTCGATTTCCGTGTCCGCGACCGAATACGCATGCGTCTCGTCCACGCGGCGGATGGCCGGCTCTTTCGCGCTCGTGGCCGGCGCCCGCGAAATGTGCGCGTCCTCCCAGACCCATTCGGTCAAGGTAGGCGCCAGGTTCAAGTCTTCCGCGAGCAGGAGTTGCGGCATCTCCTGCCAGTCGCGATGATTGTGCAAGTCGCCCGAATACCAGCCGCGCAAGTGCATGTCGATCCAGCGCGCCAACTCGATCTTCTCCTCGCGCGCCTCGCCGGGGCGGATTTCGATCTCGCGCACCACGGCCCGATACTCCGGCCCGCGCTCCACGCGGAGCGTGTACACGCGCGGCGGCAGGGCAATCTTGAACCCGCCGTCGGTGATGAAATTCCGCTCCGGCGGTTTCACGTAGTTGATGGCACCCGCGGGCGACCAGGACTGGTCCGTGGGATCAGTCAGGTAGCAGCGCGCGGCAGTCGTCTTGCCCGTAGCTTGGTCGATGATACTGACGCGCAGGCTGCCCCAGGCCTCGGCCGGCCCGCGAACAGACTGTTGGGCGCGGAGAGTAGTCCAGCCGGCAGCAAGCAGCAGGCAGAAAGCAGCAACGAGCAGCAACGTTGGCAACGTAAAGAAACCTAAGCGCCAAGGAAACGCAAAAGATGACATGAGTGCTTTTCGCATGGTGGGCAGATTATAGACTCTGAGGCGCGCAGTTCGTCTGTATTTCTTGTGAGAGTATCCCGACGAAATAAGCATCCAAAGGTGTGCGAATAGGCCCGTTTGGAGCCGCCAATTTCGCTCAAGGCAAGCCGGCACGGTCGTCATCCACTTTTAAGACCGACGTTCCATAGAATTGTTCAGCTGGTTCGCGGGTGATACACTCCCGCCTGGGGACCGGAGTTCAGCAAACTACATCCCCCCAGCTTCGGAGGCTTAACATGAGTAAGGCTTCTCTCCTAATGCTGACAGCCATGGGCACGCTGGGCATTGTCTTCTGCATGAATGTAGAATCATTTTCGCCTCCCTCCGAAGACATCAAGCCCACGGTAGACATGTCAATCTACGGTCACGTGGTACAAGTGGGTTGGGTGGTAAAAGACATCGATCGCGTAGTGGATTATTGGGAGAAATTGGGGCTAAAAAACATCCGCCGCTTCCCCGTCAGTGAGGGCCCCCAGATGTATCGCGGCAAGAAGTCCTCGGTGACTCAAAGGCAGGCTTTCGGGGACATCGGCGGCGTACAGATCGAGTGGGTCCAGCCCATCAAAGGAGACAGCGCTTGCAACGAATTCCTTCAAGAACACGGCGAGGGTGTGAACCATCTGGCTTTCGCCGCGACGAGTCCCGAGCAGTTCGACGAGCAGATTAGGTATTTTGAGTCCAAGGGCATCGCGGTAGTCCAAAGCAGCGGGCAAGTTCCCAAGGGCGCGGGGCGCTTTGCCTACCTGGATACGGCGTCGAAAGGTGGCGGGCTCGACCTCGAACTACTGTACTTCCCGCGCGGTCAGTTTTGGGGCGCCGCGGAGAAGGTTGTGCCCAACGAGTACCCCTTCAACAAAATCGCTCAGTACGCTCTCGTAGTGCGCGACGTCCGTGCGGTGGGCGCGTTCTATGAAAGCCTGGGCTTCGGCGGGATGCCCGTGGACCACAACGTCAGCGTGAACCGCGTTTATCGGGGCGCGCCCGGAAAGTTCGAAATGGACCTCGGGTGGGGCCGCTTCGGCGATGTCATATTCGAGTGGATTCAACCCCTCGTCGGGCCCAGCGTCTATGACGAGGCATTGCAGGCGCGCGGGGAAGGGTTCCATCACCTGGCGTTTGAGGTCAAGGACATGGATGAGGCCATCAAGCTGCTCGCAGCCAAGGACGCTCACGTCACGCAAAGCGGCGGTTGGGATAACCCCGGTGGCAAAGGCCGCTTCGCCTATCTCGATACCGAACGCTACGGCGGCCTCACCATCGAGTTGCTCTGGAACCAGCCTGCCGACCGCGGTCAGTAGCGGCACACCCACGTGTGAGCCCTCGGGAGGGCGGACACGCCGGTCGGCCCCTATCGCTTCTTTCCCTCTCTACCGTATGCCGCGTATCGGATAATGTTCTCGGCAGGGCAAGTCAATAAATCAGCTTCAAGGAGAACTGCAACCTGGCGGGAAGTGCCGGCGGTACGGCTGATGAGGCCGAAACCGGAGCCGCGGACGATGTTGGCGGGGAGGCCGAAATTGACCAGATTGAAGACGTTGAAGAACTCGGCGCGGAACTGAAGTGTCACCGCTTCGCCACTACCGCGGCGGCCGAAGGGAGTGTCTTTGATGAGGGCCACATCGAAGTTGCGGAAGGCCGGGCCGCGAAACGTGTTACGACCCAGCGTGCCGAATCGACCCTGATTCGGGCCGGTGCCGCCGGGGATACCGATGGGAATGGAGAAGAACGCGGCATTGTCCGCGCCGCGCCCGAAGTAGTCCTCTCGAATCTTCCGGTTGGTGGAAAACACGGGCTGGCCGACCTGGTCCGGCCGATCGGCGCCCCCCGAGCCCGCGCCGGTTTGCTGCACTCCCGAATAGACCGAGAAGGGCGATCCACTCGTCAGCGTCGAGATATTGAGGACTTGCCACCCCGAAGTGAGCCGGCGACCCAGCGCTCGCAGACCCGGCACGCGCTCTAGCGGCAACGCCTGGATGGCGCTCAGCGCGAACACGTGCCCGACATCAAACGTCGAGGGCCCCTTTTCTGCCCCGGGATTCCGCGGGTCCTGCGGCCAAGCCTGGAGGATCGTCCCCCCGCCGGAGAAAAAGCCGCCGAGGACGGCGCTGGAGTCGTCGAGCGACTTGCTGAACGTGTAGCTGGCCTGGAATCCCAGGCCCGCGCGCAGGGAGGTCTTCGACGCAGAGGCTTGCAGGGAATGAAACGTGGAGTGCGAAGGGCTGGTCATCAAGAACTGCGGTCCAAAGCCGCCCACCACCTGGCCGGCGGCGTCAAAGCGCGTGAAGGGCGCGAAGGCCGGGTCGGCGCCACCGTACGCGTTGGGAAACCTCACGCCCGTAATGTTGACTCCCACGGTCGCCACGTAGGCAGCGCCGAACTTGATGTCGGCCACCTCCTGCTCGAAACCCACCGTGTAGGTCCCCACGTAGCCGTTCCGATAGTCTGACGACATGACGAAGATCAACAGAGGCTGGATCTGATTTCCCGGCGTGATGGCAGCCAAGTCCTCCTGAAACCTCTGGAGGTCGATCTCGGTGTTGGCCGGAACATCCGTCGTGTGTCCGGAAACGAACACCGGTTGGCCGTCTGGCGTCAGGACCGGAGGAAGGTTGAACGCCGTGACGGCGTTTTCGAAGGGCACCGGCGCTCCTGGGGCGGCAGTCAGGTAGGGGTTGAAAACAAAGGGGATACCACCCGTCAGAGCATTGTCCTGCCAGAGATTCAGCAGGAGTGTCGTGACGGCGCCCCCCACACGCAGGACCGTGCGGTTCGCGGCGCGCCATTCAAGTGTCGCGCGCGGCCCCCAACCCCCCCAATCCATGCCGTAAGGCGGCTGCGGATAGAATAGGAACCTCTGCCGTGCGCCCTCATCCCAACTGTGCGCCGGGCGGTCGTCCGGCCCGATAATCACGGCCGCGGAAGTGCGATGCTTCGCCTCGCGAATCCGCGTGCTCACTTCGTAGCGCAGCCCATAATTCAGCACGAGGCGGGGCGTAATCTTCCAGGCGTCCTGAAGATAAACGTTGTATGCGTCGCGGTGGATAGCGCTCTCGCCGATGTGCGCCCCCTGGGCAAACCCGGGCGCCGCCACCGAGGCCGTGTAGGACTGCGGCGTGGCCGTCAGGAAGCCGGTGAGTGCGTCAGGCAGCGGGTCGCCAACGTGAATATCGTGCGCACCGCTGGCCGAGGGGATCTCCACCGGCGCGTAAGCCCGGCCACCTCCGAAGTTGTACTCCCCGTTGGGCCCTGTGCCGAATATGGTGGTGTCACGGTTGAAGCGCGCCTCGAAGCCCAGCTTCAGAGTGTGCGAGCCCCGGACGTAGGTGAAACTCTGCCGCACCTGAAGGAGATTCCCATAGGACCCAAGCTGCCCACCGGCCGCCGAATTGAAAGGTTCATAAAGGCCATCGCCAAACATGAGCCCCGGCTGGGTGAGGTTCACCGCGGCAAAGAACGGCGTGCTGCGGACAAAGCCCAACCGAACTGCAAAGCTGGGATCGATGGCGGTTTGACTGGGATTGGTGAGCGGCCCAGTCACCTGATTGAGATTGAACCGCGCGAAAAGTGTTGCCTTGTCTGAGATGCGGTGGTCGATGCGCACGGAGAACTGGTCGGTCCGCGTGGAAACCTTGGAGGAGGTGGCGTACGTCCGCGCCCCGTAAGGACCCTGGGGATCATTGGGCAAAGGGTACCGCGCCAGCACCGGAGCGATCTTGGGGTTGACCGGAACCAGAAGCGTATCCCCCGGGAACGCCGAAGTGTTGATTCCTTGCCGTTCCTCGGGAGTGGGAACGGCAATGACCTGCGTCGTCCCTAACACCTGCCGGAAGCCTTGATATTGCCCGAAGAAGAAGCTTCGTTCTTCGGTGTGGTGTTCGCCCCGAAATGTGATTGGACCACCAATCGTGAAGCCAAACTCGTTGCGGACGAACGGCGGAATACGCCCCGGGCTGGCGAAGCTGCGCCGGTCAAAGAAGTTACGCGCGTCCAGGGCGGCATTGCGCAGGAATTCGAACGCCGAACCGTGGAGTTGGGCCGTGCCGGATTTCGTGATGATCTCCGTGAAGCCCGCGGCACCGTGGCCGATCTCAGCGGGCATGACGCCGGAACTGGAACGGATTTCCTGAACTGCGTCCACGTTGAAGTTGGCAAAGGTCGCTCCACCCATTTCCGCGTCCGTGGTGTCGATGCCGTCCATGGCGAAGACCGTGGTGGTCCCCCGCTGTCCGTTAACCGCGAATTGTTGGGTGAAGTTGGCGGCACCGTTCGTGTCGGTCATGGTGCCAGCCGCAAGCAGGATGAGTTGGCTGAAGTCCCGCTTGTTGAGCGGCAAACCCGAGACTTCCCGGCTCGAGAGCCGCTCGCCACCGCTGGCCCGAGCCTCGGCGGTGCCCTTCGGCGCGGATTCCTCGGGAGTCGCACCGCCCTTCACGGGGGCACTTACTTCGCTTGCGCTGCTCGCTGGAGTTCGTCCATTCACAGCCGGGAGAACAACTCCACTCGGTTCAGCGCCCCTCTTGGAAGCAGTAATTACACCAGTTGCAGCCCCGCTCTTCTGCGCAGTAGTCCCAGGTTCCGCTGGAACGACCGGTTCGACGTCGTGGCGAAGAGCTAGTTGCCGGTGGTCAGCAGAAAGCACCAGCCGGACCGTAAAGTGGTCGCCCTCTCGGATCACCAACGGGGTCTTGCACGCTGCTTCACGCCCGCGAAGCTCAACGGAAACCGAGTACTTCCCGGCTGGCAGCGCGGCAAATTCGAACTGCCCGCCGGAATCCGTCATGGCCACGATTTCGCCGCGCAACTCCACTTCACGCAGGGTGACCAGAGCCCCCGCTACCGGATTCCCCGCCGCGTCGCGCAGGACTCCTTGCCGCGCGGTAGGTGCCTGCTGGCCTAGTGCCACACCCACACTGGCAGCAAGCCAGAAGCAGGCGAGCGATCGTGATAAGCGTCGGGCAATACGTGGATTCAAGACAGTGCTTCCGCGTCCCTCTTGATGCTATGCGAAAAGCAACGCAATCGAGTTCACCAGAATGCTCGCATACGCTGGCGCACGTCAAGGCTGTGCCATAATGTCCGGACCAACACACAAAACAGAAACACAGGGTACAATGGCTTGACGGCCTGTTCATGAGAGCCGACCGGACAACTCGACGCGTCGCGAAGGTCCTAAGCTCCTTGGCCGTGCTCTGCCTCGCTTCGGTCCCTCGCGCCTTCCCTGCTACGCAAGACCTGAGGGGCGAAGTCGTCAACGAGAAAGGCGAAGCCATCGCTGGGGCTGTCTGCACGCTCCGCGGACCGGTCCTGCCCGAACAAGGACTATCTAATACGACTGGCGAAAAAGGCGGATTCGACTTCC
>JBEKCQ010000193.1:0-5383 GCA_050014795.1 Terriglobia bacterium
CGTGTACGAAATCAACCGCAACTTCCGCAACGAAGGCATCTCCACCCAGCACAATCCTGAGTTCACCATGCTGGAGTTCTACCAGGCCTACGCCGATTATCGCGACATGATGGTGCTCACCAAGCGGCTGATGCGTCACGTGGCGCAGGCGGTGCTGGGCTCGCTGGAGTTTGAGTACGCCGGCGAGAAGATTTCGCTCGCCGAGTTCCACCACTACACCATGAAAGAGGCCGTCGTCCATTTCTGGCCGGGCGAGGGCCGTCCGAAGCTCGAAGACTTGGCAAACCCCCGCGCGGTCTTCGCTTGGGTTGAAAAATACAATGCCTGGGCGACAGAGTCCGGCGGCGAGCAGGAACCCCTGGATCTGCCGCCCGGGACGGCTCCGGGCCTGGCGTTGCAGGAACTCTTCGAGCACGTCGCGGAGCGGCACCTGATTCAGCCCACGTTTATCCTGGATTACCCGCTCGAAGTCTCCCCGCTTTCCAAGCAGAAGCCCGACGATCCGAACTTCGTCGAGCGCTTTGAGCTTTACCTCGGCGGTATGGAAATCGCCAACGCCTTCAGTGAACTGAACGATCCTGTCGAGCAGCGCGCCCGCTTCCAGTACCAGCAACTGCTGCGCGAGCGCGGCGACCTCACCGCCCACGCCGTCGACGAGGACTACATCCGCGCCCTCAGCTACGGCATGCCCCCGGCGGGCGGGGAAGGCGTCGGCATCGACCGCCTCGCCATGCTGCTCACCAATTCGCGTTCCATCCGCGACGTGATCCTGTTCCCGCTGCTGCGCCCCGAAAAGCCCTCCGAGTAGCCTGCTTTTCGCCCTCCCCTGCGGTTCCGTCTCCTGACTTCTGACTTCTGACTCCTGAATCCTGTCCTTTTCCCCTTGCATTGCTCTCCGCGTAGATGTACAGCTATGCATAGGAATGGTAACCGGGCGGTAATCCGCGCGGGCGGCACGGCCTCTATGGCCCAATGGCAGGAGGGCCGGAAAGAGCGGCACGCCGTCGCGGGTGTGGTGTAAAGTCGACAGGTCTAGTGAGGCGGTTATGAGTCGGGACAAATCGGCGACACAGACCGAATTTCAATTTACGTTTGGGAGTGGCTTCCTTCACGACCACGCGGGCCAGATCATCGACGACCCAAGGGTCGCGATTATCGAACTCGTGGCAAACTGCTACGACGCGGGGGCCAACGAGGTTATCGTCGAGTGGCCCACGGCGCCAGGGAAAGTGCTTTCGATTAAGGATAACGGTACCGGGATGACTCGACTGGAACTCGAGAGACGATGGATGACTCTCGCTTATGACCGGCCCGCTGAGCAGGGGACCGAGGTCGTTTTCCCACCAGACATTCCCAAGGCGAAGAGAACCGCGTTCGGTCATAACGGCAAAGGGAGATTCAGTCCGTTCTGCTTCGGAGACGAGTACAGGATCGAGACTTGGCGCGACGGGACTTGCGTCCGGGCTCTAGTTCAGATGACGCAGGGGGTGCGAGGCCCATTTGTATTTAGACTCGAGGATGAATTCCATCGGACGGGGCACGGAACGAAGATTTCGCTGGCTGCGGAACGCGCGGTGGCAGTGTTGCCGGACAGCCACATCAGGGACTGGATTGGATACAGGTTTGCTGTAGACCCCAGCTTTGAAGTGATCGTGAATGGCCAAGGCGTGGAACTCCTCAGTCTAAAGCATCGGCTGACAACCAGATCAGTGGATGTGGAGGGCCAGGGGAAAGTGGAACTTCATAGGCTTGACCCGCAGAAACAAGAACGTACCATGCATTTGAAAGGCATTGCATGGTGGGTGAACAAGCGGATGGTCGGTGAGCCGTCTTGGGAGGGGCTGGATGGGGAGGGACAGTACCTTGACGGTCGGACGGCAGAGGCAAAGCGCTTCAGCTTTGTTGTCGAAGCCGACATTCTCAAGCCTGAGACGAACACTGATTGGAGTGGATTCAAACAAACCCCGAAGTTGGAAGCGGTGAGGAAGGCAGTGCATCGAGCAGTGGTTGAGGAGCTGCACGGGCTGATGGCGGACGATCGAAAGGCCGCTAAGAAAGCAGCGATCCAACAGCACCGAGGACTCATTAGGCAGCTTTCCGGAATTTCCCAATGGCAGATCGGACGCTTTGTTGAGGAAGCACTAGACCGCTGCCCGACTATCACTACGCGGGAACTGTCCAGAACCGTCGAAATCTGGGGGAAACTTGAGCAGAGCCGCAGTGGGTACGATCTATTGAAGCAACTGGCGGCGTGCTCACCTGAAGATTTGGACACATGGGACAGCTTGATGCAGAAATGGACGGCGAGCAACGCCGAAGTCGTTCTTAGTGAATTGGAACGCAGGCTTGCAGTCATCAAACAGCTGCAGGAACTTGTTCGCGACAGGAACTCAGATGAAGTGCATGATTTACAGCCCGTATTTGAGCGTGGTCTTTGGATCTTCGGTCCAGAGTACGAGTCGGTGGAGTTCACTTCCAATCGCGGGATGACCCATGTTGTGCAGGACTTCTTTGCCCTGAAAGGGGTAACGGCGTCTAGGAAACGTCCGGATTTCGTCGCGCTGCCGGACTCTTCCATTGGTCTGTATTCCGCAGACGATTTCAGGGACGGTGAGGTGTCTGGCGTGCGCAAAGTGCTCATCGTCGAGCTTAAGAGAGGCGGTTTCCACTTGACTCTGAAGGAGCTGGACCAGGCAAGAGGTTATGCTCTTGAGCTGAGGGCCAAAGGCTGCGTTCAGCCAAGCACCAAAATCGAAGCTTTTGTTTTAGGGGCCTCCCTGGAGCAAGGTCTAGTTGAGATGACCATGGGCCCCCAGACTGTTATAAGGCCATTCCCATACGACCTTCTTCTAAGCGTGGCCCACGCGCGAGTCTTCAACTTATCAAAAAAGATCAAGGAGACTGCACCTGCTCTTCACGAAGACACCGAGATCGCTGATATCCTGAAGGAACCCAGCCTAGAAGACGCATTCGACCAAGCGCCGACCGCACCGACAGGCGGGCCGGAGTCGTAGCCGGCAACGAGCAGGTAGCCACGGTTGGCGCTGTTCCAACCGTGGGTTCTTCCCAGGGCACCACAAGCCCACGGTCAATCCGAAAGACGGATTGACCGTGGCTACCACTGCAAGGAAGGCGCTGAAACAATGACACGCTACGTTATCGTGAGCCTTGCGAGCGGGATTCTTTTTGGCGCGCTGGACGGGTTAATCAACGCCAACCCGCTCGCGCAGCGCCTCTACGAGGTTTACCGGCCCATTGCTCGGGCCTCGGTGAACGCGCCCGTGGGAGTGGCGATTGATCTTGTCTACGGGTTTGTGCTGGCCGGGATTTTCCTGCTGCTCTACGCGAGTCTGCCGGGCGGGGCCGGCTGGGTGAAGGGAATCAGCTTTGGATTGCTCGCGTCGTTCTTCGGAGTAGTGATGGCGTCGGTTTCGTCTTTTATGATGTTCAACGTGCCCGCCGCGGCGCTGGCCTATACGCTCCTCACCAGGCTGGGCGAAATGCTGGCGCTGGGAATCCTCTACGGTCTTACCCTGCGGCCCAAGACCACATAGCGTAGCGGCGGCCTTCAGAGTGGGGGTGAAACCAGGCTGACAACAAGCGGCTGTGCCGCCCGGTTGTGCGGAAAGCCTCCGGCTTTCCGCAGCAAGCCCGCCAACTATTTCACTATATTGGCCTGCTCTCCGGAAAGGCTGAGCCTTTCCGCACAGCCCAGCGGCGGAGCCGCATGAAGCGGGAGATTCACTACTGCGGTGAAGCCGCCGAGGCCGGCAGTACCCCCAGCGTGATGCTCGAGGCCAGCTTGGGCGAACGGTACACCCTTTGCGTGGCCTTCTGGAAGTCGGAGGGTTGCGCCTCGCCTATCTTCACAAATTTCTGCGGGTTGCGGTCCGTCAGCGGGAACCACGAACTTTGCACCTGCACCATGACGCGGTGGCCGCGGCGAAAGGTGTGAAACACGTCGGGAAGCTGGAACTCCACCCGGTCGGGCTTGCCGGGCTCGAACGGCACCGGATTCTCGAAACTCTTGCGGAACTTCCCGCGAAACGGCTCGCCGCGCACCAACTGCTGGTAGCCGCCCATGCGCACCTCGCGCGGGTTCGGGTCGGGGTCCGGGTAATTCCCGGGATAGACGTCGATGAGCTTCACCACCCAGTCCGAGTCTGTGCCGGTGGTGGAGACGTGCAGCGTGGCGGTCAACGGTCCGGCGACGGTCAGGTCTTCTTCGAGCGGCTCCGTCTGGTAAACCAGCACGTCGGTACGGGAGGAGGCGAAGCGCTGGTCGCCGGTCATGTATTCATAAGTCATCTGCGTGCTGGTCCAGGGAATGTGCGGGACCGGTTTCGCCGGGTCGCTGATGTATTCGTCGAATTCCGCGTCGGATGCCGAGGGACGCTCGTAGGCGAGCTTGCCGCCGCTTTGGAAATAGAGCGTTTTCTTGACGGCATCCTTGGGCGGCCAACCGTCGAGCTTGTGCCACGCGTTGCGCCCCGTCTCGAAGACGTACGCGCCTGGAAGCTTCTCCTCTCCTTTGTCATTCAGGTAGTGCTGGAAAAACGCAAATTCGATGTGCTCGCGGAAGAACTCGCCGGTCTTCTGGTTGAAGCACACGTCGCCGAGTGAGTCGGCGGGGCCGTAGTTCCACTGCCCGTGCGACCAGGGACCCTCCACGAGGATATTCGCGGTGCCGGGGTTCTGCTTCCCGATGGCTGCATAGGTGTGGAGCGGCCCGTAAACGTCTTCGGCATCGAACCAACCGCCGACGGTCATCAGCGCCGGTTGCAGGTTCTTCAAATAGGGGAGCGGATCGCGTAGCTTCCAGAAGTCCGAGTAGGTGTCGTGCGCGACGAGGTCTCGCCACCATTCGATCTGGCCCTTGAAGAACTTCTGGTCAGCATTGCCCAGCGGCCCCATGCGGAGGAAGAAATCGTAGCCGTCCGGGGTGCCGTAATCGAACCGGGGGCCTTGGACTTCGTTTTCTCCCGGCTGCGGGCGGCCAAAGGAAGAGAAGAAACCAAACGCGTGCGCCAAAAACAGCGCGCCGTTATGCCGAAAATCGTCGCCGATAAACCATTCGGTGACCGGCGCCTGCGGTGAGACGGCCTTCAGGGCCGGATGCCCGCTCAGCGCCGCCATAGTGGCGTAAAAGCCGGGATAGGACGTGCCGGAGATGCCGACCCGCCCGTTGTGGTTGGGGATCGTCTTCAAAAGGAACTCGATTGTGTCGTAGGTGTCGCTGGCTTCGTCGACTTGGCTCGGGCCGGTCTTGTTGGGAAGGTACGGCCGCACATGTACGAAGGTGCCTTCGGATTTGCCGCGGCCGCGCACGTCGCAGTAAGCGAAGATGTACCCTTCGTGCGCGAAAAACTCCGAAGGGCCGAGC
>JBEKCQ010000194.1:0-5379 GCA_050014795.1 Terriglobia bacterium
CAAGGGATTGCGGTCGACCACCATTTTCGCCTGCTTTCCTTGAGGACTGCATGTCACCGCCACTGAGCACTCCAGTCGGACTCAAGACCACCAGCAGCAAAGAAAGTCTGCTCATGCGACAGCCGCCGCGCGGCGAGGTCTGAGTCGACGCACACAGGCATCATGTGAGCATATGAAGCGCCGAGTCGCAGACCGGCCCTAGACGCTTGTGGGGAAAGGAGATCGAATATCGGACAACCTGGGAATCACGCCATTTGATCGCAGTATTCCGCCGACAGTGAAGGATTCTTAGGACACTGTCGTTCGCCAATTCGTCGTCCGATCCAGTTTTCAGTATAGATAGCACGCCTGACAGCTATTTTGGGTCATGACGCCCGTCGCAACTGAGTACTTCGGATCGGGCTAAGGAAGACTCTTGGAACCTTGAAAGAATTCGAGGGATTGCCAGTAGCGCGCTTGTTTGCTCGGGCTAAGCTCCGCATCTTTCGTTCAGCTGTATCCAATCTCGACGGTTGCGCCGCCCGCTGTTCCGAGCCTATTCGCTGGCTACGACGGTGGGGAATGGATGGTCACCAACTCGGAATGTATCGCCCCGTGGCATCTCAAGTCCAGCATGCAGCCGCATGCGGGTATAGTCGGCATCTCGGAAAACTGGCGCCACCCTAGCTGTTTTGGAAGGACCTTATCCTGGATCGCAAGTTCCGGTACAATCTGGACCGGGCGGTCAATCCTCCACGGGGTGAACTGGAGACTGAACTGTAGCTTCGCCAAAGGCTAGGTAAGTCTCAGAGGTGCTGAAGACGCACAATGACCGCCAGCGATTGCTGAAGACGTTCTTAGCCACCAACTCGCTGCGCGTCATGAAGCTCGTATTACTCGCGAAGGCTCGGAGAGTGTTCCTATTGCGCGCTGGGCTCCTCACTAGGACAAGGCTTGTTCACCCTACGTAGCGGAGAGCATCTGCGATACCCATGCGGGTGGCGCGTAACGCCGGCAGGGCCGCGCTGAGGAGGCCTACGCCCGCTGCAATACAGAGGCCCAGGCCGAGCGTGCTATTCCTCACGCTGAAATCCGAGAGCAGACCGCCCTGGTTCATGACGAACCCAGTTGCGAAGTAAAAGCCCACGCCCGCGGCGAATTCCACCAGTCCGCCCAGGGTTGTCACGGCGTAGCGGATAGTCTTCACCGCTCCGCGGATCGTATGCGATCCGGCAAAAAGCATCCAGGTGCCATAAGCGCCGACCAGGGCAACTCCGGCTGCATACAGTATGGGAAAGGCGCGGCCTTTCGTCGAGGTCGCATGAATGAAGGCATAGGTCGTCTTCGCCCCGAACCCTCCGAGGAAGCCACCCAGCAGCGCGATGGCGAGCGATTCACCCACGAGCAAGATCAGAATGGTGCTTTGGCGAAAGCCCAGGGTTTTCAGCACGGCTACCTCGCCCGTGCGCTCGCGGATGGACATCGCCATAGTGTTGCCCGCCACCAGCAGAATCGTAAAGACTACGACCGCAGAGATGGCATTCAAAAGAAACTTGACGTTGCCTAGCATGGAGACAAAGTTAAGGGTGAAGGCCTTCTCAGTCTCCGTCTTGGTTTCGGCATCAGTGTTGCGAAACAGGCGGTCGACCGAGTCCATCAGCCGGGGGACATCCGCGGCGCTGTTCGGTTTTACAGCAAAAGCCCCAACCTGGTTTGGGCGATTCAGCGCTTCATTAAGGTAGTCCCAGTGGAAATAGAAGTCTCGTTCCGCTGAATCTTCAGACGCCGTGTAGATCCCGCGAATAGTGAACTCCGGATCCACCGAGTAGAAGGTTCCCTTCAGAGTGACCCGGTCATTCAGCTTCCAGCCGTAAGTCTCCGCAAGTTTGTGCCCTACCAGGGCGGCGCTGGGCTCCTTCTTCCAGGCGGCAAGCTGGTCGGGCGGAACCCGAAATTCGTCGTAGATTTTCTCGAAGTCATCGGTATCCACGGCGAAATTGGCGAAGAAGTTGCGTTCGTCGATGTAGAGTCCGCCGAACCACGCCGTTGACCCGACGTATCTAACACCCGGCAGGGCTGCGATCCGCTGCTTGTAAGCCACGGGCAGGGGTTGGGCCATCGACGTGGCGCGGTGAACGATCAATCGCAAGTTGGAACTGTCAGAGCCCTCCCCGATGTGCTTAAGCCGGGTCAGAATCGCCTGCAAGCTGCTCACTAGGAAGATCGAAATCATGATGCTCAAGATCGTGAGCGCAGTCCGCCGCCGATTTCGCGCAGCGTTCTTCCAAATGAGGCGTGGCAGCTTCATCAATGTCTCTTTACCTTTCCCGTTGAACAATCAGCCCTGCCGGAGGTGTTTGCCTGAGGGGGGGCGACCTCTTATCACCGGACCAGATTGGCAGTGCTGAGGATCGTTCGCGTCTTCCCATTAGTAGGGATGCACCAGGCCTGATCCAGGATACACAGTCAATTCGGATGTCCATTCAGACTCTACGGCTTTAGCGAAGCAGTCTCCTCATAAAGGGGAATTCCTGATTTGAGCTTACGCTCCTCCGTCCCAAAGCATACGGCAACAGCCCCGTCGACTCAGGCTCAGCTCACCATGGGCTCCTCTGAGTGGCATCGCGGGGCCTCTATTGCGAGCGCAGATTTGGTCTGCGATAACCAGTGCTACCGGACGCCGAAAAGCTCAACTGCCCATGTTCTTCCATGTGGCAGTAAGCACACAGGGTCACGAGGTTCGCGAGTGCATCGTGACCCTGTTGGCTCCGCCGGATCTCGTGATGAACTTGAGGGTCTTTCAGCGACCCGCACTTCCGACACCGCGAGCTATCGCGTTCGAGGACGTGCTTCATCAGCCGCTGATAGACTTGCTTCCCCAGCTTGATGGGTCCGATTTTCCTCGCACCTCGCTGTCCAAAAGGTCTGGGGGTCTTGCCGGGGAAATCGACAAAAATGACCCTTGCCCTTCAAAACGAACCCTTAGGCTCATGATTGGGTGATAACCTATATTCTGATATACCATAGGTCAGTAACGGCTTGGGCCAGACCAGGGCTACTATGGCTTTTGCGTATTCACACGAACACTCGTGAGGGTTGGCTGGCCCTTGGAGGAATTTCGAGCCGAGAACGACTCCAGGGCAGACGCAGGATTGTTCGACCCTGGACAGCCCGCGATATCCAGCGAACGAAACTGGATAAGGGCAGGTTTTGTCGCAAGGGTAGAGAACGGAAGAGAGCCCTGCCCGGGTGAGAGTCCGCGATCGCCGCACGAACGATTTTGGCACATGGCCGAACCCATAGCCCACAACCAGTTTTCCCTGCCGAAGACCATGATGGGTCTTCAGGACAAGGAGGAACGCGTTGAACACGTTGGTGGCGACCCCTTCAGCGGCCCGGCAGGGGGAATTCAACGGGACACGGAAACCCTCACCCAGGAGTCACGTGACCTGCTCGGCAGTTAGAGTGTCGGCTGACCCGTGGTGTAGCCCAGGCCTTCAGCTTCGCTCGTTGAGGATGGCGATGGCCGCCCCTGCGTCTCTTGAGACTCCCCAAGGCTCAAGCGACAAGCTTCACTCATAGCGCCACCATGGGATCGACCTTCGTCGCCCGGCGCGCGGGGATGTAGCAGGCGAGCAGAGCGACGACGGCAAGCAGGAGGCATACAACGGCGAGCGTCGCCGGGTCCGTGCGTTTGACCTCATTCAGCCTTACGTTCCATGATAGCTTGCCGCCCAGGAACCGTACGAGAGCCATCGCGGCGCCGGGGCCGATGGCCAGGCCGATCAACGTCAGGCGGATCCCGGTCCCCAGGATGGGGGCAAAAAAGAGAATCAATGAGAGGTAGCCGGTCTCCCAGGGACTGCCCGGTTCGATGTACAGTGTTCGCGTCCCCAGGCTCCCCAGCCACTTCCGTGATTCCTGGGCAATAAACTCCGGGCCATTCTCGGAGCGTAGATGCTCGGGGATTCCCCGCCATACCATCACCTCCGCCAGCGTGTCGATCACTTCCTGGCCCCCTGCCCCAAGGGAGCACAGCACTTCTGACCGTCCAAGCCAGATTGCTCCTGGAAGACCAGCTTTGCGCTAAGTGTGGCAAGTCAGCCGATTCCGGACGGGAAGCCGACTTCTCATTCCGAATCCAATCACGACGCAATCGATCACATGAAGATCATTGATGGGATAGGGACGCCGCAACGGTTATCCCAGTGGCAGCACGTTTCGGAATGCAAGTTACACAACCGCCAGAATTGCTTCCGAGTGCGCCGTCATCCACGCAGGATCTCGGATTGATCCCGCAGACTCGTCGGTAAACACGCATCATAAAAGGGCGCCCTTTCTGAGGTAGGTTTTGAGCGTTGGCCTCATCCCCTATAGCTCATAATTAGGTTGGCCCCACAAGGGTATTTAGCCTTCTTGATCTCGGTCACCGGGATCTTATACACCGACTTCGGACGATAGTCTTTCAGCAGCAGCTGATCGGGCAGCACCTGCGCCGAGTCAGCGGGGACCGTTTCGCCGGCTCGCTGTGCCAGGGCAGATCCAAACCGGCACAGCCATGCCACACCGGGGAGCATCACTATTTGCCTGCGGTTTATCATGGCTCCTCCTCCAAGATGTGCATTTTATGCTGGGCGACTCTGCTGATGGCAGGGCCGATGCCCCTCGCCCTGGTACATCGGCGGACAGCTACCGCCGAGTGCAAGCCTTCATTTCCGACCTGTTGTGAAGGACGGCGAACTCGCAACCCGTTGCCGTTCGGAATTCAGGTCAAACCGGGTTTTGTCCGGAGAAGATCCGGTCCATGCGGGCGCTGACCTCTTTCACGTAATCCTCGTCTCCGCTCTTGACTTCAGCGGTGATCCAACTGCTGTAGCCAACCTCGTTCAAGGCTCTGCGAACATCGGGCCAGTCAATTCCCTGGGTCCGCCGATCCTTGGGATCGAACTTGGGATGGTCGGTCCCCGGCTCGAACCGCTTGATGTGCACTCTGCACACCCGTTTGCCGAGGGTCCGGATCCAATCCTGGGGATAACCGATCGAAACGACGTTGCCGATATCGAAATAGGACCTGATCCACCGGCTCTTAAACTCGTCGATGTAGCGCGCCATCTCGAGCGGGCTCAGCAGAAACCGATTGCCGACGTTTTCAATTGCGATGATAACCTTGAGTTCCTTGGCCAGGGGCAGGAGCTTTCGAATCTGATCCTGAGACCGCCTGTACACTTCCGCATAGCGGACGTCTGCCACCACAACTCCAGGCACAAGCAAGACGGCCCCGGCGCCCAGGTCGTGCGCATTGTGCATGGACGTCTTGAGGCCATCGATGCCCTTTTTGACGACTTCCGGATCGTTGTCGCTCAGCGGATACTTCCAGTGGTCGGAGTTCATTATCGAGGT
>JBEKCQ010000195.1:0-5363 GCA_050014795.1 Terriglobia bacterium
ATGAGACTCCGCAACCCACAAGAGCTGGGCCTGGATGAATATCAGGCACCACACAGCCAGCGGGCGCGACCAGCGGTTTCGAAAAAAGCGAAGCAGCGTTGTGATTGTCACTCCGATCTCTTCGCCAAGCTCATCCCCCGATGCATGGAACCAACAAAAGCCACACGCCTCGGGCAGAGTACCTCGACCTGCTTACCCCTTAGATGGCACCAAAACGAGCGAAGATGTATAAGAAATTGAAGCTATATCAAACAAACTGCAAGGGAAATCGGCCTGCCGATGCGGAGGCAGGGCCGGCGCTGCGCCCTGCCAGCCCGAGATTCAACCTATGTGCCACGCCCCGACAGTCGCGCGGAAATCTCTTTCACCTTCTGGGCCAAGCTGGGGAGACGCGAGAGGTGCGCGTACATCCGCTTGAACTCGGCCAGTGGCCGGGCCGGCGAACCCCACACGGTCTCTCCCTTGCGAACAATCTTGCCCGGCAGGATGGCAGCGCCGCCCCCCAGCACCGCGCCGTCCTCGACGCGCGCGTGGTCACCGATTCCCACCTGGCCGCCCATCACCACATAATCGCCAACTTCGACGCTGCCAGATATCCCGACCTCCGCGGCAATCACGCAGTGCCGGCCAATTCTCACGTTGTGGGCAACCTGCACCAGGTTGTCAATCTTGGTTCCCTGGCCGACTACCGTCGCCCCGAGCGAGCCGCGGTCCAGCGTCGTGTTGGCGCCGACCTCCACATCGTCTTCAATAATCACCTGCCCGAGCTGCGGGAATTTGTGCTGGCGACCTTCGGCCAGGACGTAGCCGAATCCGTCCGAGCCCACGACGACACCGGCATGCAGAATCACGCGGTTGCCGAGGCGCGCGTGCGGGTAGAGCGTCACCCGCGGATGCAGGACGCACTGCGCGCCTACCTGCACACCCTCGCCCAAGAATACGCCGGCCCCGAGGCGTGTTCCCTGCCCCACCGACACGCCAGGTTCGATTACCACGTAAGGGCCGATGCTCACATCAGGGGCCAGTTGCGCGTCGGAGGCAATCACGGCCGTCGGATGGATTCCCGCGACCGGGGAGACAGACGGCCGAAGCGCCTCGGCGACCCGGATGAAGGCGAGCTTGGGGTGAGCTACCGCAAGCGTGGTTTGGCCTTCAACCGAAGTCCCTTCCGCTACCAGGATGCAGCCCGCACGAGAACGTGCGGCTGCCGCCAGTGCCCGTTCACCCTCCGCAAACGTCAGCTCATCCGCTTCGGCACTTTCCAGGCCTGCCACCCCTCGGATTTCACGGTCCCTCTCGCCCTGAAGTCGGCCGCCTAGTAACCGCACAATTTCTTCAACTCGCATGGTTGCACCCCGAGTCCGTACAAAGTCAAACCGCAACGGTGGGAAGTTTCCACCTTCAACTTTCAACTGTCAACTTTCGACTGGTTAACGTGGATACAACGGCGGCTCGCCGGGCGGGCGCGTTTTCCAGCGGCGGTGTACCCAGAGCCACTGGTCGGGGTAGCGGCGGATGTAATCCTCGATGAGACGTGTGAAATTCGCCGTGTTGACCAGGATTTCCTCCTCTGGGTCTTCCCGCTTGATCCACGCGACGGGATCAAAGCGCAGGCGATACTTCCTCATCGACGCATCCCATATCACCAAGCCCAACACGATGGGGACGCCGGTCTTCCGCGCCAGCCGAGCAGGCCCGGTCGTCGTGCAAGCAGGGTGGCCGAAGAAGTCCACAAACGCGCCTTCCGCCGGCAGCGTGTTCTGATCGGCCAGAATACCTACGGCTTCTCCGCGCTGGAAAGCCCGCAACACTTCGCGCACGGATTCTTTCTTCTCGATGGCGTGCCCGCCGCTCAGACAGCGGTAGCGAGTGACCAAGGCGTCGATCAACGGGTTGTCCAACTCGCGCACGATGAAATTGAGCGGGTAGCCGTACACGCCATGCGCAAAGGAACTGAGTTCCCAGTTCCCAAAGTGCGCCGTGAGGAAAAGTACTCCCTTCCCCTGCTCTCTGGCCTGCGCATAGTGCTCGAAGCCATCGTAGATAATCAGCCGTTCGATATTTTTCCGGTTCAAAGAAGGGAAATGCGCGAAGTCGGCAAGCATCCGGCCGAAATTCCGAAATAGGCCGAATAGGACTTGACGACAACGGCGACCGGGCCAGTCAGGAAAAGCCAAGCGGAGGTTGAAGAGGCCCACTTTCCGCAGGCGGGGCCACAACGCGTAGCTCAGCGTCGCCAGCACCGCGCCCACGCCACGGGCCAGCCAATGGGGCAGCCAACCCAGAAACCTCAGGAGGCTCGCCGCTGCGAGATATTCCAAGCGATGGCGGGTACCGTGGTGGCCTGATCGTGGGACCTCACTGCTGGACGCCGCCACTGGCGGAGAATTGTTCGCCATCAATGCCGTCAATCATCCCCCCACCTATGGCAATCCCAACGAGGGGCAAGGTAGGTCGTGGACCGGCCTCCGGAGCCGAGCGGGGCCGCTCCCTAGTCGGCCCGAAGCGGCAGGCTTTTCAGGAAGAAGTTGAGGACCTGATCCTCGTATTCCTTTTTCACGGCGCCGGAAGCGAGCGTCCCATAAGAGTGCTCCAGCACCAACATGCGCTTGGGTTGGGGAGCGAGATTATAAAGGTCCTCCGTGGCCGCAGCCAACAAGGGCAGGTCACGGCCCGTGATGAAGAGCTTGGGGATGTTCTCCAGCTTGGCGAGATCCGCCTGGACCGGCGGCCTGGTCCTCCCCAAAGTGGCCAGATGGAACGCCGCATCCGGGACCCGGCGGAATATGCCGCTGGTGCCCCCCAACAACTGCTCCACCTGCGATTCCAGCATCTGGCTGGGGTTGTCGTAAATTGTGTCGGCCACCAGGGCCTTCACCAGGGGGCTCTGTTCGGCCGCGACGAGCGCCGCATAGCCACCGGTAGTTGTGCCAAACAGACCCACGCGGCGAGGATTCACGCCCGGCTGTTTGCTGACTGTCTCGATGGCTGCCAGCAGGTCGTCCGCTTGCCGAATGCCCAAGTCGGAGTAACTCTGCTTAACCTTCGGACCATAGAAATTGAACAGATAAACGTTGAAATGGTTCTGCCTGAGAAGACTGCCCAGCGCCAGCAACTCCGACCGATTGGAGTTGTACCCGGGGCAGAGGATGATGGCAGGCGCCCCCTTGAGCCCCACCAACAACCACCCTTCGTGCTCTCCACCCCGGCGATCGGTGAAGCTCAGGCTGACAAAGTTGCTTTGAAAAGAAGACTGAGGCGTAACGGTTTCAGTATCATTGACCGTTGTGATGACAGTATAAGTGAGGAACGCCCCCGCCCCGCAGAGGACGACCAGCAGGACAGCTGCCAGGATCAAGGCTGCCCGCACCAGCCGCCAGACAAGCTCGGTGGGGAAACGTGATGGGGCAGCAGCCGTGGTAGCTCGCCGACGTGCCATACGATTGACCTTATGCCCCTCCGCACACGTACACCCTTGCAGGCACACGAGCCCGCAAACGCGAAATGCTACCACAACCCGTTTTTTCGCTCGACAAAAACTTTCGCCATGCAGCGTTTGTCTTGCGGACGCACGCTCCCGGTCCTGGCACAAAAACGAGGCTAGACCGGCGTCCCGCCTCAGTTTGCAGGTCCCGAAGCAGGCCCTTGAGGGAAGCAGGCTCTTTCGCCAGGCCAAGGCAATTGGACAACTTGTCCGGAAACAAGGCCCCTTGGGGCGCTCGGGCCCCTTGTTTTGGCCGCCCGCCAGCCTCGCGCAGTGCCCGCTTACAGGCCTCTATGATCTTCCAGGATGATAGGTCGATTTTTGCGCCCTGTTCCTGCTAAGCTTGACCCCGACGGAACCCAGGCAGCGCGCGCCACCCTTGCGGCCGAGGATATCCTTCCCCCGATCGCAGGGCCGCGCGCGAGGAGCATGGCTGTTGGCATCCGAGGTCATTGATATTCGCCAGTTCACGGGGCGCGAGTTCGAGCCCCTGCTGGAAGCCGAGTCACAAGCCTGGAACCGAGATGTGCGCTGGGATTACAGCGCCTCCCGGCGTCTGCTTTCCACCTGCCTGGACGAGAAACAACTTGCCGGCTACGCCCTGCTCAGCGGGGGGAGGCTCACGGGCTACAGCTTTTTCTTTTACGAAGGCGAGAAGGGCCTGATCGGAAACTTGTTCGTAGCTCCAGACGGCGAACGGCTCGAGCGAGCGCGGCTGTTGCTCGAACACGTCATCGAAACCCTGCTGGCAACGCCGGGGCTCCGTCGCGTAGAATGTCAGCTTCCCCACTTTGCCTTTGACGAGCTGGAACCGTATTTTCGCGCGCATGGCTTCGACGGCTATCACCGGCGCTTCATGGCGCTGTCGCTCGCGAGCCGCCGCCCAGATGCGTCCGGTTCCCATGCGACACAGACCCAGAGCCCTCCCGCCGCCATGCGCCCACCCGAAGAGTTCCGCGTTGAGCCCTGGGAACGAAGGCACGATCGCGCGGTTGCCGAACTCGTTTACAGCACCTATCGCCACCACATCGACGCCCGAATCAACGATCAATACACTTCGTTGGTGGGTGCGACGCGCCTCATCGAAAACATCGTGCAGCAGCGCGGATGTGGCCAACTCCTGCCTCCCGCATCCCTCGCAGCCTTTCACCGGCCGACACAGAAGCTTGCCGGCGTGCTGGCCATGACGGCGGTCCGGGCCCGGACCGCCCACATACCCCAGATCGCGGTTACCGGGGAGTTCCAGGGAACCGGCCTGGGTTCCGCTATGATGGAAGCGTCTTTTCGGGAGGCGGCAACAGAGGGTTGCGAGGAAGTGTCACTTACCGTCACGGACTTGAACGCCGGCGCCGTGCGGCTCTATGAACGCTTGGGGTTTGAAACCTTCCGCACGTTTGGGGCGTTCATTTGGGAGCGTCGCTAAGGGCGGGCGCCGCGAGCGCCCCGGGCACCAGCGCCGCAGCGACTCCCTTCATTTCCCTTTGGTCCTCAAGAGGTCCTTCAGCTCATCCATGAACTCGCGGATGTCTTTGAAATCGAGATAGACGGAAGCAAAGCGCACGTAGGCGACCTTATCGAGTTTCTTCAACCTGTCCATAACCAGCGCACCCAGCGCGGAGGTAGGCCGCTCGCGGTCCGGCGACTCAGCCAGAAAGGTTTCCGCTTCGTTGACGATTTTCTCCATTTCACTCGTAGGAACCGGCCGCTTCTCACATGCCTTCAACACTCCCGTCAGGATCTTCTGCCGATCAAACTGTTCGCGCGTGCCATCTTTCTTGATGACCATGTAAGGGATTTCGTCGATGCGCTCGTAGGTGGTGAAGCGTCGGCCGCACTTCCCGCACTCCCGACGCCGGCGGATGGTGTCGCCGATCTTCGC
>JBEKCQ010000196.1:0-5288 GCA_050014795.1 Terriglobia bacterium
CGAAGGGATTATCCCCGCCTCCTGTCGATACGCCCGGCATCAGGATGGCAAACGAGGCGGCGGAACGCACCGTTCCTGCTACGAGCAGGGGGAGGTCCTTCAAGGTGCTCGGTGTAACCCCGGCCTCGACTTCGGCGCTGTCCACCTTCAGAGGTGAGGCAGATGCTGTCACCTCGACGGTTTGGATGGCGGCACCTAGCTCAAGCCGCACATCCGCGCGTACCGACTGCCCGATGCCGACCTCAACGCCTCGTTGTACGAAGTCGCGGAACCCGGGGGCCGCAGCCTTCAGTTCGTAAATCCCCGGCCGCAAGTTCGGAAAAGAGTAAAGACCGGACGGGCCGGTGGTGCCCCTGGCCGAGGTCCCCGTGGCTATCAGGGTGAGTGTCATTTCCGCGCGGGGGATCACAGCACCGGTTGGGTCCGTCACCGTGCCGCTGATAGTAGAAGTAAAGCTTTGCGCTCGGCCGAGAGCAGGCAGGAGCAACGCAAGGAAGAGAGAAAACACCCATATCTTGGCATGTTTCACTGCCATTGAAACCTCCTATTACGCCCGACGCTTCGAGGAGTTCAGGTTGCCTAGTTGGGAGCCCCGCGAGAGGCCCGTTATCGTCAGGGGAGCTTCCCCGCTTGGAAGAAAGCCCCGCCCTCTTCTTTCGTTTCGCTTCGTTTAGTTTCTAGCACCGGCCTTTCGTGCTTGTCAAGCGGAATCTACTCTCTTTATGCCGGCCCTCTAGTGTTTCCACAGGCTTTCGATACCTTCAATCTTCTGTCGCACAGAGCGGAGCCTGCAAGCTGGCGCAGCATGCGTGCATTCGCGTTTGAAGACGGACTCTCACGCCTTGCGTGCTTAGGTTAGAATAGCGGCCATGTTACTGCAACTTCCAGGCACAACCTTTTCTGTTCAAGCTTGCCGTGGCTCGTTGAGCCGACTGCTCCCTGTGCGCGTCGGTGTTAATTGGCTCGCGGCGGCGCTTGTTTTGATTATCGGCCTCACGGCCAATGCGGCGGCGCAGAGCACACTGCGCGAGGAACACCTCCGAGTGCTCCAGGGACCGACACTGGAAAATGATCACGCAGACATGCTCTTCAACTACCTGGTGCGTGAGGCGGAGCGGGCAGGCGAGAAACGCCGCGCCCGCATGGCATCGGTTCAATCCGAAGCTGATTTCTCCAGTTGGCAGGACGGCAATCGGCAGAGGTTCCTGGAGCTCATAGGCGGGTTGCCAAGTGAGCGGCCACCCCTCAAGGCGCGCGTCGTCGGAGAGGTCGTTCGCCAGGGCTACGTCGTGCGCAAAGTGATCTTCGAGAGCTTGCCGGAGTTCTACGTCACCGCGAACCTGTACGTTCCCACCGAGGGCAAGCCTCCTTTTCCTGCCGTGCTCGGCCCACTTGGTCATTCGACGAACGGCAAGGCTTACGCGGTCTATCAACACCTTTTCATTGGGTTGGCCAAGCGTGGGTACGTCGTGCTCACCTGGGACCCACAGGGGCAGGGTGAACGCTTGCAGTACTGGGATTTTCTTTCCGGACGCCGCCGCTTTGAGTTCAACCAGCACGCGATGGCTGGCATTCAGCAGTATCTGCTGGGGCAGAACCTGGCGCGGTATTTCATCTGGGATGGCATGCGCGCTCTCGATTACCTGACCAGCTTGCCGGAAGTCGATGCGACGCGAATTGGGGTCACCGGAAGCTCGGGGGGCGGAACCCTGACGACTTACATTTCCATGCTCGACCCGCGCGTCAAGGCGGCTTCCATTGTGACCTACATCACGTCGCTCCCCACGAAGATTGAGAACCGGATTAACGACGCCGAGTCGGACCCCGAGCAGGACGTGCAAGGACTGCTGGGGGCGGGAATCGACCATGCTGAGTTTGTGGGCATGATTGCGCCGCGTCCGGTCATGATCGGAGCCGCGGCGCGCGACTTTTTCCCCATCGAAGGCACGCGGCAAACCTTCAAGGAGTTGCAGGAGCTTTATAAGAAGCTCGGAGTCCCCGAGCGCCTCAAGATGGTTGAATTCGATCACCGCCACATGTACAGCCAGCCGCTGCGCGAAGCCACGACGGCTTGGTTTGAGCGCTGGCTCAAGGGCACGGAAGGCGAAGTTCACGAACCGCCCATTACGCCGGAAGTGGACGCGACGCTCGCGTGTACGGCGACGGGTCAGGTGGTGACTTCACTGGGCGGGAAGCGCATTGCCGATTTCAACCGTGCAGAAGCCGGCCGACTCCTCACCAATCTGGAGCGTCAGCGACATGAGCCGGCCTTTCGCAGCAGCTTGCCGGCCAAGGTTCGTGACCGCCTGGGATTGCCATCCGCGGCCGTCGACCCGCACGTGCGCAAGCTCGCGGAGGTGGATGCTGGCGAGCTGGCCATAGAGAAACTTGTGATTGAAAGCGAGCCAGGAATAGTGGTCCCGGTGCGGATCGTCTTCGCGAAAAGTCTGGCCCAGCCTATGCCAGCGGTCGTCTATCTGCGGGATCGGGAGGGCGACCAGGACTATCCGGGAACCTTCGAAGCACTGGCGCGCCAAGGAAGGCTGGTCGCCGTCGCCGACGTGCGCGGGTTTGGCGAGACGCGGTCGCCCCGGAATGTTCCCGATGAGGGCGTCGAGTATTTTGATCCGCGCGGCGGCATGGACGCCGATTTTGCTTATGCCGGATTTTTCCTTGGTCGGCCGCTTCTGGGGATGCGAGTCTGGGACACGTTACATGTTGTCGAGTATCTGCGCTCGCGCTCTGATGTTGACCCCAAGCGGATTGGGATCGTTGGTCGCGGTTGGGCAGGTGCGACTGCGCTCTTCACAGCCGCCGTGGATTCGCGGCTTGCTTGGGCGGCCGTGGAAGGGGTGCCGGCCTCTTACGGCGAGATCGCACGCCGCGAGGAATACGCGCAACCGGTCAGCCTGATATTGCCAGGCGTCCTTCACGATTTCGATTTGCAGGATGTGCTGGCAGGGCTGGCGCCGCGTGCTCTGCTGGTGTTGAACCCCACGGATGCGCTCGTAGGCAAGATGAGCTGGGAGAAAGCGCGCGCGGCGTTGGAACCGGTCCAGAAGGTTTATGAAAGTGCGGGGGCCGCTCAGGGTTTCGAAGTCAGGGTCGTACCGATAGAATCCGATGTCGGCGGCGCGCTCGAAAGCTGGATCGTGAAACGCTGAAAACCGTACACGCAGTCGGGGTGCGGCACCGACCGGAATAAACTCGGGAGGTTTTGTGCGCCAGCGAATGTATCTTTTCGTAATCGCGGCTGTGATGCTGGCGCCGGGCCGGCTGATTCTTTTGGCCCAAGATGCTCCTCAGCATCGTCCGCCGGACTCGGCCAGCGAATACATCAAAGCCTTGGAAGATCCGGCTCGGGACGCGTGGCAGCAGCCGGAGACAGTCATTGACAGTCTGAGAATCGGGCCGGGAGATGACGTCGCCGACCTGGGCGCAGGTTCCGGCTATTTCACCATTCGCTTGGCACGGGCGGTAGCGCCCGGCGGCAGGGTGTATGCGGTGGATGTTGATCCGCAGATGCTGGAGTATATCGACCGTCGTGCCCAGGAAGAACAACTGGACAACATCCAGACCATCCTGGCGGACCCGCATGACCCGAAACTGGGCATGTCCTCTGTGGACCTGATTTTTATCTGTAACACACTCCACCACATTTCCGACCGCGCGAAGTATTATCCCCTACTGGCGCAGGCCTTAAAGCCGGGTGGGCGCCTGGTGAATATCGATTTCCAGAAGGGCACGTTGCCCATTGGGCCTTCCGTGGAGATGAAAATCGCGAAAAAAGACGTCATTAACGAGCTCGCGCCCTCGGGATTTCGCTTGGTGAAGGAATTCGTTTTTCTGAAGTATCAGTATTTTCTGGTGTTCGAACGTTGATGTTGCCACTGTTCCCGAATCCTCGCTTGATTCCATATCAGGGTGAATCTCATGTCCTACTCTCGGTTCATGACCGTAATTATCGCGTACGCGCTTTCGGCGATGACGGCTCTGGCTGCGCCGCCGGAAACCCTGAGGACTTGGTTTGTTGACCCGCTCATCAAAGTCTTTCCCTCGGATGCCCCGGGAACACATCGCCTGGTCACACCGGAGTTCTGGTGCGCTCGCAACCAGCAGGTGAGCGTGCAACTGGCTGTTCGCTCGGTGGTGCCGGTTCGGGCCATGACTGCTGAAGTGCCACCTCTGGAGAGCGGAGCCGGCGGCAAGATAGCGGACGTGCGCGTCCGTCAGGTGGGCTATGTGATAGTCGGTTCGCACACGCCGGATACCCCACCCGAAGAACTGGTGGGCGAAGCGCCCGGCTGGTATCCCGACCCGTTGCTGGATTTCCCCCTCGAGCTGGAAGCGCGGCGGACTTATGCCGTTTGGGTCACGGTGCGCGTCCCGGCGGAGGCCCGGCCCGGCATTTATCACGGCACCATCCGCTTGCGCGCCGGCAATCGCTTGGTGGCGAGCGCGCCATTTCGCTTGCGGGTCGCCGCGGCCACGGTGCCGGAGCAGCGCTCGCTCAAGGTGACCAACTGGTTCGACGTCGATGACAAGGTCTCGCGGCAGTTCTACGGTGTGTCGGCATTTTCCGAGGAGTGGTGGACGCTGGTCGAAAATGTGGCGCGCGTGATGGCTGACCACCGGCAGAACGTGATCCTGACTCCGTTGATGGAGCTCATCCAACCTCGCGTCGAGGGCAGTGAGATCCGCTACGACTTTGCGAACTTCGACCGCTGGGTTGAGACTTTCAAGAAGGCAGGGGCCATCGGATACATCGAGGGCGGCCACTTGCTGGGCCGCAGCGGGGAGAGTTACGAGGGGTCGCTCGAGATGACGACGTTCCAGTTGGTGGGCGGCCAGATCCGAAAGCAGTCTCTGCCGGCGGACGATCCGCGCGTGGAGCAGTTCCTTGCCAGCTTCCTCGGCGCGCTCAATGCCCACCTGGAGGAGAAAGGCTGGAAGTCGATCTACTTCCAGCACATCCTCGATGAAGCGCACGGTCCCGAGCCGCCTTACTACAAGAGGTTCGCGGAAGTGGTGCGGCGCTGCCTGCCCGGAATTCCCACCATGGATGCCGTGGACGCGGCCCACATGCCCGAGGAACTTCAAGAGAACTGCGACATCTGGGTGCCGCAACTCGGCAGATTCGATGAGCAGATGGACCTGTTGCGGCGGCGGATCGAAAGCGGGCACGAAGTGTGGTTCTACACCTGCTTGGTCCCGAACGGGCGATATCTGAATCGGTTGCTCGACTACCCGCTCCTCAAGGTGCGCCTGCTGCACTGGCTCAACTTCCG
>JBEKCQ010000197.1:0-5273 GCA_050014795.1 Terriglobia bacterium
CGCCTGGACGAGCGCTTCACCCGCGCGGTGGAGATTCTGTTTTCCTGTCCTGGGCGGGTGGTGGTGACCGGGCTGGGGAAATCTGGAATCATCGGCCAGAAGATTTCCGCCACGTTTTCCAGTACCGGCACGCCTTCGTTTTTCCTCCATCCCGCCGAAGCGCTGCACGGCGACCTGGGCCGCCTGGTGCGTAACGATGTGGTGGTGGCACTTTCCTACAGCGGGGAGACGGAAGAGCTCCTGCGCCTGCTGGACACGCTCAAGCGGCTGGCGATTCCGTTGATTACCCTGACAGGGAATTTGTCGTCCACCCTGGCGCAGGCGAGCGACGTGGTGATCGACGTGGGAATCCGCGAGGAGGCCTGCCCGCTGGGCTTGGCGCCTACGGCCTCGACCACCGCGATGCTGGCCATGGGCGACGCGCTGGCCATGGCGCTGCTTGAGAAGCGCGGCTTCAACGAGGAGGACTACGCGGCCTTGCATCCCGGCGGCGGGCTCGGGGTGAAGTTGCGGCGGGTCGAAAACGTGATGCACACCGGCGAACAGGTGCCGCGCGTCCGGCGCGAGACCTCGATCCCGGACGTGATCTATGAAATCAGCAAGAAGGGTTTGGGTCACGCCACGGTCGTCGATGAGGGCGGCCGGCTGTTGGGCTTCATTTCCGACGGCGACTTGCGCCGCTTTTTCCAAAGGGAAGGGAACCGGGCCCTCAGCCTGACGGCGGCCGATTGCATGACCTCGAAGCCGGCCACGATCGACCGCAAGGAACTTGCCACCCGCGTCCTGAACCTGATGGAGGCGCGCAAGATTACTTCGCTGCCGGTCGTGGACGATACGGGTCGCCTGGAAGGCGTAGTCCACATCCACGACTTGTGGACGACGCAGATGTTCTAAGAGCAGAAGACAGAAGTCAGAAGCCAGAAGTCAGAATGAAGGCCCGTGGAAACTGACTACTGACAACGGACAGCTGACTACAAACATGCCTCTCACCGCTAGACAACTCCGGGCGCGGGCGCTAAGAATCAAGCTCCTACTAATGGACGTGGACGGCGTCTTGACCGACGGCCGCATCTACTATGTGCCTCGCCCACAAGGTGGGTTGACGGAGACCAAGACGTTTCACTCGCGCGACGGTTTGGGCCTCCGCCTGGCGCACGCGGCCGGACTGAAGACCGGCATCATCTCCGGGCGCGGCTCGCCCGTGGTGGAGCATCGGGCCAAGGAATTGGGAATCCATTTCCTTCAGCAGGGGGCGTTAGCGAAGCTGGCGCCCTATCAGAAGATTCTGCGCGCCGCGGGCCTGCGCGACGAGGAAGTCTGCTTCGTCGGTGACGACATCGTGGATTTGCCCATCCTCAAGCGCGTCGGGCTGGCGGTGGGAGTAGGGGACGGGCACCCATTTCTGCGCCGCCACGTGCATTATTGGACCAAGAACCCAGGAGGCCGCGGCGCCGTGCGTGAGACCATCGAGCTCATTCTCCAGGCGCAGGGCAAGTGGAAGCGCGTCCTGAAATCCTACCTGCGGTAGCAGCCTCCTCTCAGAGCGAATTGCGGACAACGCGGGAAGGAGCCGTTCCGCGCCCCGTACGGAGCGCACCTGGCGCTGGCCAGCCAAGGGCCCCTCTGACTAGATCCCAGCCCAACAATCGGCAATCAACAATCAGCAATCGGCAATCTGAAATCCTACCACCCGCCTCCGCCTCCTCCGCCCCCGCCTCCGCCGGACGACCCGCCCCCACCGCCCCCGGAACTCGACCCGGGCGCGTGGGAGGAAGACGAGATGGCGCCTGAAAACGAGCTTCCCAGCGAGGAGGCAAACCCGCTGGCGCCCAAGCTGCTCCAACTGGTGCCGGAGTACCAGCCAGGGGAATAGGCGACGCGGCGCTCGCCCGCCTGGGCCAGGACTTCCGAGAACTGCTCGGACCATTGCTGCTCCACATCCAGGGCGAGGGCGTAGGGCAGGTACTTCTCAAACAGGTACGGCGTCCTCTCGGGCGGGTTGAAAAAGTTGAGCCGGTCCTTCTCCACCGCCGCCAAAAACATCTTGAAACCTGCAATCTGGTCGAGCAGCACCCGGCCCGCATGCGTGGGGGCCTTCAGGAGGTAGTGGAACAGGTAATTGATGGCCATCATGGCGAGCAGGATCAGGATGACGACGGCGGAGGTGACATAGCCTAGTACTACAAGTCCAGCTATTTCGCCTCCCAGAAAGGGCAGCGCGAACAGGCTGAGGAATATGGCCATGCCCAGCGACGCGGCCTTGTGGCCGGCGCCGAAGAGGGTGTTTCTCCACGCTTGGAGCACCTGCGACACCAGGAAGAACACGCCCGCGCTCCACCCGGACAACCAGACGATCATGAAGAGAGCGACAAACTTGCTTTCCCCGGGGGCGGCGAGCCCGACGAAGGCGAGGACCAGCACGGAGAAAACCAGCCCGGGAATCAGGTAGCGCTGGTTGGTGAAGAAGTAAACCTTGTCCTGGTTCATGCGCAGCGCAGTCTTGAGGGCCTCGACGGCCGCCCCGATCTTGGCGTGGTTGGTGTTCTTCAACTCGATCTTCTCCTCGCCGCCGAGCAACTTATCGGCCACCTGCCGCTCCTCCACCGACAGGTCGGACTTGTCACCCTGGGCCCGCCGCACCGCATACTCGCCGTCCTGATCGACAATGGTGAGGTACCTCTTCACGGCCATGTTGATGATGGCCGCGGCGAAGGTCCGGTCGTCATAACCCATTTTCGTCAGGTACCGCACGGCGGCAGGGGAGAAGCCCGGCGGAGGCTCGTAAAGCGGCATGATGACGCCGGCAGCCGGATCCTTGCCCACCAGCGCCCAGGTGACGATGTAGTAGGCGAGCAGGATGACTAATCCGATCAGGCCGACGAGTGTGCTGGCGTTGTCTTCCAGAAACCACCGGATCTTTATCTCCCGAGTCGGCTCCGTAATGAACCCCTTGGGCCAGGAAACGACGATGGTCAGGCCCTCCTCGGCCTGCAAGGGCTTGGTGGTCGAGAAGACAGCGTGACTCTCGGAATCCGCCGCCGACTCAAAGGCCCTCCCAATCGATTCCTGGGGCCCCGTGTAGCCATCCAACAGGATAGCTTCGCGGTGGATGCCGGCGGGCAAGGTCACGGCCGCCGAGGCCTGCTCGATGGGAAAGGTCCACCCGTTGCCGGTCACGTTCCAGTAAAGCTCGTCGTGGTCGGGGAAGAAGCCGAGCTGCCGATTAGTCCGGTAACTCAGCGTATAGGTGTATTCTCCCGGCTCCAGGTGGGTGCTCTTTTCTCCGATATACACTCTCTTGCCATTACTGGCGCTCTCGATATGAAATGGCTCATCCTTCCCGTCGCGCTGGACTCCCAGGACTTCGAAACTGACCACATACTCGTTCCGGAGCCGGTCGCGGTAGTGGGTGGGGAAGTCGCGGTAGATGCCGCGCTTGATCTCCTCGCCCGCAGCGCGCACCTTGATGGTCTCCCGGACTTCCATCGAGCCGTCCGGAATCACCCTGATGTCGCTGTGGAAGCTCAGGATGCGTTCGGAGGAATCCTGGGCGCGGCCGACGGGGGCCAAGGCCAGAACCAGCAAGGCGACTCCGGCCAGCCCCAACCAGGGGCGGGGAACAGTCGAGTGTTTCTGCCTCATCCTGACCTCCCTAGGCAACACTTCGCACTCGGAACGTGCGTATCGGTCGCCTGCCTCATTACGCTAGAACCTCCCAGAGCCCGCCTTAGCCTTCCGAGCTTTCCCCGGTCCAAGATTGGCATTGGGGCGGGCAGCGTAGGTGGGGTTGACGTGCCGGCTGCCCGTAGCCATGAGCTTCTCCGCCTCGGCCGCCGTGGCGATGCCTCCGCGCGCCCCGAGCTTGGTGCAGTTCAGGCCCGCCATGGCGTTCGAGAAGCCCAGAATGCGGCCCATCTCCCAGCCGGCGATTAGCCCGTAAATGAAAGCCCCGTGAAAAACGTCTCCCGCGCCAGTGGTGTCGAGGGTCTCCACCACGAAGCCCGGGGAGTAGTGAAACCGTTCCTGCCAATAGACCAGTGCGCCGTCGCGGCCCAGCGTCATGCCCGGCGCCGGCACGCCGTATTCGCGCGCCATGTATTCGAGCACCCGGAACGGGTCGTCGTGCCCGGTGACGGCGGGGAGGAAGTTGGCGGAGGCCATCAGGTAGTCGATGTAGGGGAAGAGCGTCTCCACCTTCTTGTAGGCGGTGTCGAGGTCCGCCACGACCAGAGCGCCCGCCTCGCGCGCCCACCGGGCGGCCCGGAGCGCGGCTTCAACGTCGCAGCCGTCGATGTGCAGGACCTTCGTCGAGCGAATCGCCTCTCGGTCGAGTTCCGAGGGCAGGACCGCCAGACGCGGGTCGCGGTCCCAGAAGACCGTCCGCTCGCCCGTCTTCTGGTCCACGATGATGTGTCCGAGTTGATTGGGCGTATTTCTCACCACGCGCACGTACCGGACGTCCATGCCCTCGCGCCGCAGGCTGGCCAGCTGGAAGCGCCCCCCTTCGTCGTCTCCCACCTTGCCGATGTAACGGGTCCGAAGCCCCAACCGGTGACAGGTGACGAGCGCCGTGGCCACCTGCCCGCCTGCCTGCCGTTCGATGGAGGTAAGGCGCTCCTTTCCCCCCAGGGGAGGGAACTCCCGGACCATGAGCACCGTGTCCGTAGCGTTGAGCCCCAGGCCGACAACGTCCACCTTCGCCGCTGGCAAGACTGACCTCCTCTTCGGGCAGGGTAGGGGGAGAATCTACTCTGGCCGCCTTTTCCCTGGCAACTGAAATGTGGGCGCCCGTCACGGTGGTCGGCGCCTGCCCCGGTTTTGTCGCGAGGTACCGGGCCGTGCAGCGCTCTCCTGACTCCGGCACTCGAGCCCTGCCGCCGGACGTGGTGGCAGCGGCTTGGCGCAGGGGGAGTTATTCACAGGCACGTCTGATAATATTTCCGGGCGGACTAAGGAGTTAACATAATAGATTTTCCACAATGGTTTAAGTTTTTCCCACAACACCATGGAAAAGCGCGAGTTGTGCTCTCGCAACGCTGTTTGCGGTCTTCTTCGGGGAACAATGCGACCCTGGGCCTGTCCCGGCTTGAGCTTGCGGAAACGAGTCTCACGTTTAGCCTCTTCGGGGGAAACGACGGTGGGGACACCGCGGCTACAGAGTTTTCGCTTTCCGCCCGTCAACGCTTATGCTAATTTCAATGGTTTGTCGGCGCGTCGACATCGGCACTGAGATGCCCCTGCGGGAAACAGAAGCGGTTATCCTCCGCACCCAC
>JBEKCQ010000198.1:0-5269 GCA_050014795.1 Terriglobia bacterium
TTGGGCTCAAAGCGCTGGTCGTTGTACTGGAACATGGGGCCTCCTTCGCCGGCATGCAGTAGGGCGCTGGAGAGCGCCAGCAGCGCGGCTGTCACGACGCATTTCATCATAGCCAACTCCTGCTCTGGGTTGCAGCCACGGTACGAACCACGCTCCCCAAGTTACCGAACGGCCTCGGGCTGAAGGCCTCGCCCGAAGCGGGCAGCGTCGCCTGACTTTAACACAACTCGGCAAGCAAACCATCGCCGGTGGCGCGGACCATCCCTGGCGGGCGATTTCTTCATGGGGCTTGCGGCGGCTTGGGCCGCCTCTGCAAAACCGCGGGTGCGGAGAGCGGGACCTGCGCTACTGGCTACCCTGCTACTGCACGTAGAAGAAGCTTAGGATGCTCAGACAGACAGCCAAGATGCTATATGCCGGGGATTCGTTCCTTGCCAGCGCAATTATCCCGGTTACAAACGAACACAAAACCGAAAGGCCTCCCCGCACGCTCAACACGTCACGCGCCCACCAGTCGACGGTCCAGAGGCCGCATGAACCTAACAAAGGGAAAAGTTTCGTGCACCATCAAAAGAGAAATCTCTCTTGACGTCCACGAGAGAATCTACCCGCTTGACACGGCATCGCTGTTTCAGAGATGCCTACCCGCCCTGTCACGCAACGCCCGCGTTCAGTAGTCTTTGACCACGTAGCCGCTGCTTGATCTGTTCGGCGACTTCATATATGGATTGTCTGAAAGGCAAGTATATTACACCTAGCAGGTCTGAAGGCAGCTCAACGTCACCCTTATGAAGCAACGCCACGCGTTCACGCCCCAACCTGCCCATGAACCACCCAGCTTCCATGAGGACGTTTTGACGGGCGCGCCACTTGTCCCGGCCCTCCAAATCCTGGGCTTGCTTGTCATCCGGTGTAAGGATGGCAAACGCATAAACGCATTGAGCTGCATAGAACTCGAAGCATTCGATGATGGTTTTCCCTAGACAATCCTGCTTTGACAGGATAATGGGATGCAGCCCCACGCTCTGGAGAAGCAGTTCCAAATCGCGCAATGCAGCGGAATCGTGGCCGTGTGCGATGAAAACCATCTGTGCGGGCATAAACCAATAGCCTCCGGCGAGACCCGACTACGACGCCGCTTCCACTTCATGAACAATTGCGTCGACGTTATACTTCTCGACAACCAATCGACAAGACGGGTATCGCCCTATTTCCTTCCTAGGAATTGACGTCCATTGGGCCGTCACGACAACAACGGGGGTGTCCCGGTTCGGATTGTTCTCATCCGCCATCACCTGGTCCAACAGTATGGACCCAGCATCGTCGTTAACGTTCAAATTGGCTTCGTCAACCGGGAGGCGCCAATCCAGGAGGATGACGTCAAACCGTTCGCGTTTCAGACGCGCTGCCGCCGCAGCGACGTTCGTAACTTCGATGATCTCATGCCCTCGGGATTCAAGTAATACGATCGGGAAACCTATCGTGTTGTGGATATCCTCCACGAGGAGGATCTTCCTGCCTCTCCTATTGTGAGTACTGTCCAAATTCATGTTCGATCACCCCCTCTTTGAGCAAATGTGGCAGGCGGACTTCAAACGTGGTTTCATAGCCCTCCCACCGTTCGCGCCGTAACGGGTCATCGAGGGTCGGCGTACTGTGGTGGCAATAAATCTGCCCCTTGTGCGCTGCGAGAATGCGGCGAGAGATGTAAAGCCCCAGACCCATCCCTGGTATGGCCTTCATCCAATCATGGACTTTTCCCCGAGTGAACGCACTGAATATCCTCTCAAAATCCTCTGGCGGTATCCCAAGCCCCCAGTTTGTGACCTGCACAATCGTCATTCCCGTTTGGCGCATCCCAATCACATCCACGATCATTGGCTTCTTCGGATACCGCGGTAGCGAGTACTTCATCGCGTTTCCGAATAGGTTGATAAACACTTGTTTGAGTAAGTCCGCGTCGCAGACTAATTCAGCGACCCTTTCGCACGACGGCCCTAGCGCGATCTCCCACTGTTTGACACCATGAGCCGTTTTGACATGCATCTCGCCTTTCAGGGACTGCTTGGCTTCTTCCAGGATGTTTAGGAGTGAGTGACGCCTAAAGTTGAGCTGTAAACGGCCTGTTTCTTCCTGGCCCACGAGGGTTGCAAGCGTCATCGTTTTAGAGATGTTCAGCATCAAGTGCTTCAGGTTGGCCATAACATTCTCAAGTTCGGCGCGCTTGTCGACAGCATCGCTGGGCAAAAAAGAGACTGCTGTGAACGCCGCTACAAGAGCCTGGTTCGCCAGACTGAGAATCGGTGTATTCACTTCGTGCCCGATGTGACCCACGAGCATCCGTGCCCGCTCTGCAGTAAGGTGGGATTGCATAGCCTCCAGGTAACTACCGATGACGGCGGCATACGCCATTTCTGCTTGGGTCTGCTGGCGCGCCGGTTTGTTGCGAGTCGCAGGGCGGGCCGACGAGGATGAGGCGGGGAGCGGGTACAGAACGACACCCATGGTCCGCGACGCCTTGAAGGGAAGACACCAAACACAGGACACCCCTCGCTGGATCAAGTGCGCCGCTAAACCTTCCGAACCCTTGCTCCCAGATTCCTTCTTCAGCTCTACCAGTGAAGCATTGGTTCCTAATACCGCTTGGGCATAAAGCCGGTCCGCCTCCCATAGACGGGCCTCACTCTTTGGCGGCCACCCTGCAAAGACCTCGCCATAATACTTTTCGACGCTGAAGTATGAGCCGCCTTCAGTGTGGCTCAGAAGCGCGAAGCTCGCGATACCCTCGTCTCGGAGTGCTTCTCGCACAAGGCTCATTGCCTCATCGAGATTCTGGATTTTTTGGACAACTCCGGTTGCAACTGCCTGCAGTCGAACCAACCTTTTTTCAGTTATTAAACTATCGATGGAGTTGGAGAGGTCACGGCAGAGGGCATCAAAGACCGTCTTGTGACCGTCGGTAAAAAGTAGGTCGGAGTTATCGGATCTGTTTAGTACTCGGAGGAAATACCGCGGCTCTGTCGTACCTACAGGCGCATAGAGCAGAGAAGTTACACGACCCAACACCGATATATGACGGTTAAGTGAAGGGGATGCAATCAAATGTTGTTTCGTTTCCATGAGGGTCTTGAAGCGCGCAATATGCCGGTATTCCTCACTTCGCCATGCTTCGAAAGTCAGCGAACTTGAGCCTGAGCTGTACGCTTCTTCGAATTCCTGCAAGTTGTCGAGAATTGACGAATCGCCCTTTTCCCGAATCTTGCGAAGTGAGTTTGATTCCCAGTGATGCTCGAAGACCGCGAGCAATGTCCCACTGACTGCGCGCCTTATTTGCTCAGAAGCCCTATCGATTAAGGAGAGCACGTCGTCCTCCTCTTGAGCTATTCGTGCAATCCGAGCACGGGCCTCCTCAATAGCACGATTGGGTGCGAGCAAAAGGTGCGACGCAATCCGGGCGGAGACCAGTTCCAGCACGACAAGGTCGTCCACGCCGAGCGAAGGAACAGCGTCCGGGAGAGTACACGCAATGATTCCCATGAAGTGGCCATCAATCACTAGTGGCAGGTCAACCCATTTCTTCCCCACGTGGCCCAGGTCATTGATCCACCGCATTGCTGCTTCATCTGATGACATCTGGGAGGCGTCACCGATTACAGGTTTCGGACTCGCAAGGTTAGCAAACGAAGACGACTTATGTTCAATAGTGTACCCCACTGGCACTGGACAGGTTCCGACGCTGGCGCGCAACACGAACAAGCGGTCATGCGCGGGGGCGTCATACGCTACCTCATAGTAGCGTGCATCTGGAAAGCCTAATTGCTGAAAACCCCTCAAAACTTGTTGCATCGGAGTAATTTCGTGGAATGATAGTTTCGTTGAAGCGGAGAGAATCGTCCCAATGGTGGCTTGCTGGTTCGCTAGATCGATGAGCATCCGATGGTCACCTCGTCACGGGGAAAGGTGGCGGACATACCGCCCTCTTGGCGATGTTCGTGGCTGCCTGTGTCTCCAGCACGCCGCGCTCGCGGGCAGCGGGTAGCCACGGCAAGCTCTTTTTGCCGTGGATTCTTTATTGGGAGAGACGAAAGCCCACTACCAGCTTCTGTGCAGGCCGACCGTGTCGCTCAGGGCAACGCTAACGCGTTTGCAAAGGGAGGGCAAGGAAAATCTACGGATTTTGGATTTGCGATTTTGGATTTTGGATTGAACGGCGTGGCGGCGCTGGGGGATTTTATCATTTTCGATTTTGGATTTTGGATTGAAGAAGGCGCGGCGTGGAAGAAGCCATCGGGACATCGGACCGTTGAATCAATGAGCCGATCAACCGATGAGCCGATGGTCCGATCTGTTTCAGACTGGCTCCAGGCGCGCGGTGAAGTGGCGCAAGAAGGGAGCTTCGTAGGTGAGGCGCAAGCCGCGAATCTCGTCGCGACGCTTCCAGACCTCCAGAATCACTTCGACGACGTAGTCGATGTGGCTCTGAGTGTAAACGCGCCGAGGAATCGCGAGCCGCACCAGATCCATGGTGGCGTGCGGGCCGAACATGAGCGTGCCGATTTCGACCGACCGGATGCCGCCTTCCAAATAGAGCGCGCCTCCGAGCGCCACGCCGGGGAAGCTCGCGGGCGGGATGTGAGGCAGGAAGGCGCGGGCGTCGAGATAGATGGCGTGGCCGCCGGGCGGCTGCACGATGGGCACGCCTTCGTCGGAGATGTGCCGGCCGAGATACCCCGTCGAGGCAATCCGGTACTTGAGGTAATCCTCCTCCAGCGCTTCATCCAGCCCCACGGCGACGGCTTCCAGATCGCGGCCGGCCATGCCGCCGTAAGTGGGATAGCCCTCGGTGAGGATGAGCAGGTTCTCTTCCTGCTGGGCGAGCGCGTCGTTGTTGGTGCAGAGGAAGCCGCCGATATTCGCCAGGCCGTCTTTCTTGGCTGACATGGTGCAGCCGTCGCCCAGAGCAAACATTTCCTGCGCGATCTGCTTGGGCGTCTGGTTCTCGTAACCCTTCTCGCGCAGCTTGATGAAGTAGGCGTTTTCAGCGAAGCGGCAGGCGTCGAAATAGAGCGGGATGCCGTGCCGGCGGCAGACGGCGCTGACCGCGCGCGCATTCTCCATCGAGACGGGCTGGCCGCCGCCGGAATTGTTGGTGATGGTCAGCATGACGAGCGGCACGCGCTCGCGGCCGACGCGCACGATGAGTTCTTCCAGCGCGGCCACGTCCATGTTGCCCTTGAAAGGATGGACGCGCGCCGGGTCTTTCCCTTCG
>JBEKCQ010000199.1:0-5789 GCA_050014795.1 Terriglobia bacterium
GGGAACGACCGCCTGGCAAACGACGGGCCCGGTGTCCACGCCTTCGTCCACAATGTGGACGGTGCAGCCGGTGAACTTCACGCCGTAGTCCAGCGCCTGCTTCTGCGCCTCCACGCCGGGAAAGCACGGCAGCAACGCCGGGTGGATGTTCAGGATGCGCCTGGGGAACTCACGGATGAAGTAGGGGCTCAGGATGCGCATGAAGCCCGCCAGGCACACCAGGTCCACCTGGAACTCTTTGAGCACCGCTACCACTTCGCGGTCGAAGGCCTCGCGCTCTTTTCCTTTGGAAGGGATGAAGCGGGTGGCGAGTCCCATGCTCTTGGCCGTCGCCAGACCCAAAGCTTCTTCCTTGTTACTGATGACGACGGCGATTTCCCCCGGGATCTTTCCCGCCCGCACGTTGCGCGCGATGGCTTCGAAATTCGAGCCACGACCGGAAAGGAGAATGCCAATTTTTTTCATGGGCCACGCTCCGAAAAGGCACCCGGGGCAAGCTGCACTTTCGCCCCGCAAGCTGTCCTGGGGAGTGATGAATCCGAAGATTCATCGCGAGGGCTTTCGGCTACAGCCCGAGGTATTTTACGCTAGGTCGGCCGCGGATGATACGGCCGATCATCCAAGACTTCTCGCGTTTCTTCTTGAGGGCTGCCGTGACGCGCGCTAGGTCGCGCTCGGCCACCACGAGGGCCAGGCCGATCCCCATGTTAAACGTCCGCAGCATGTCATCTTGCGGCACGTGTCCGTGGCGAGCGATGAGTTCGAAGATGGGCAGCACGGGCCATGTCCCCCAGCGTATCTCGGCCTGGCAACCGCGAGGAAGAATCCTGGGAGTGTTGTCAGTCAGGCCGCCGCCGGTAACGTGGACCAAGCCCTTCAGCCATCCCCTTGCCAGCAGCGGTTGGACCACTGGCCAGTAACACCGGTGCGGCGCCAGCAACTCGTCGCCGAGCGTGCGCCCCAGTTCCGGGACGCGCTCAGTCAGCTTCATGCCTTCCTGCTCGAGCAGGACTTTGCGGGCCAGTGAGTAGCCGTTGGTGTGAAGTCCGACCGAGGGCAGGCCTAGGATCAGGTCCCCGGGCCGGATACGGCTGCCATCCAGGATCTGGCGGCGGCGGACCCAGCCGACGATGCATCCCGCTAGGTCATATTCGTTGGGCGGGTAGAAGCCCGGCATCTCGGCGGTCTCACCGCCGATGAGCGCGCAACCTACGGCGCGGCAGGCGCGCGCCAGACCGCCGACGATTTCCGCCACCACCTGCGGGTGCATCTTGCCGGTGGCGAGGTAATCCAGGAAGAACAGCGGCGCGGCGCCGTGCACGGCGATATCGTTGACGCAGTGGTTGACGATGTCGGCGCCGACGGTGGAGTGCCGATTGAGCGCAAAGGCGATCTTGAGTTTGGTGCCCACGCCATCGACGCTCGCCACCAGCACCGCGTCCCGGGGCAGGCCCTGGAGGGCGAAGAAGCCACCAAAAGCCCCGACGTCCTTCAGCACGCGGGCGCTGAAAGTTTGGCGGGCCAGCCGCTTGATGCGCGCCTTGGCACGGCTTGCGGCATCGATATCCACGCCTGCATCTCGGTAGCGCATGGGATGAATGGCAGCGTCCCGGCTCGCGGGGGCCAGGCGCCGGCGAGGGCGCCGGTGCGACGGCTGGGTCAGAAGATCTTTCCGGTCCTGGACCAGCGCGTCTTGTGGAGGAAGTTCCAGACAATGGACAGGTCGAACTTCACACGGGCAACCAAGTCCTCGGCGGTCCAGTCCCGGCTGGGCGCGTCGTAGGACCAGTAAACGAACAAGGGTTCGCCCACGATGTGGCTTTCCGGCACGAAACCCCAGAAGCGGCTGTCCAAGGAGTTGTCCCGATTGTCTCCCATCACGAAAAGGTATCCGGGCGGCACGTGCAGTCCATCTTTCTGGATGAACTGTGCCATTTCCCGAGCCCAGCCAGGGTCCAGCCCCCACGCGGCCGGAAAAGTCTCAATCTGGTTGACGGGCGGCGGGAAGTTGTCCCGCAGCGGGAAAATGGTGGGGGACTGGAATTGCACGTAGGGCTCGTCGAGCGCTTGCCCGTTCACGAACACTCGCTTGTTTTCGATGCGCAGGACATCCCCGCCGACAGCGATGACCCTCTTCACGAACATCACGGAAGGATTGCGGGGATAACGGAACGCCGCGATCTCCTGCCGGCGGACCGACTTGAGAGCCGGAACGCGCAGCGAGGTGTAAGGCAGCCGCGGCCCGTAGGGCAGCTTGCTCAGGAAAACGTGGTCCCCGATCAGAATCGTATGTTCCATAGAGCCGGTGGGGATCACGGTGGCTTCCGCCACGAAAGTACGGATGAAGAACACGGCCACCAGCACGACAAACAGCGAGCGGATAGTCTCCCAGGCGCTTTCGCGCTTCTTAGGCGGCGGAGGCAGCGCCGACACGGGCTTGCCGGCGTCGGGCGCGGATTCCGCTTTCGGCTCCATCGGTTCCATAGAACTCAATCTCGGTTCCGTATCGTGATCAGCCGCTCCTGCACCGTGGTGGGGTAGTTGCCTGTGTAGCAGGCCAAGCAGTACCGGCCTTCCGTATCCCCCACGGCCTGACGCAGCCCTTCCAGTGACATATACCCCAGACTGTCGGCCCCGAGGAACTGGCGGATCTCCTCCACCGAGTGCGTCGAGCCGATCAGTTCCTGCTTCGTCGGCGTATCGATTCCGTAAAAGCAGGGAGATACGATGCGCGGACAGGTAATCCGCAGGTGGACTTCGCGCGCCCCGCCCTCCCGCACGATTTCTACGATCTTCCGGCTCGTCGTACCGCGCACAATGGAATCGTCCACCAGGACGATCCGCTTGCCCTCCAGCAAGCTGCGAACCGGGTTCAGCTTGAGCTTCACGCCGAAGTCGCGAATGGCCTGACTCGGCTGAATGAACGTCCGGCCCACATAATGATTACGGATGAGACCAATCTTGAAAGGGATGCCTGACTCTTCGGCGAATCCGATCGCCGCCGGCACCCCGGAGTCAGGCACCGGGACGACCAGGTCGGCCTCGACGGGGTGCTCGCGTGCCAGCAGGCGGCCGAGCTGCTCGCGGCTGGCATTCACCGACCGGCCAAACACCTGACTGTCCGGCCGGGAAAAATAGACATGCTCGAAGATGCACTGGGCCACGCGGCCGGGAGGAGCAAGACGAAGCGAGGTGACCCCGCGATCGTTAAGGATGATCATCTCACCCGGCTCTACATCC
Source organism: Terriglobia bacterium (assembly GCA_050014795.1). Lineage (GTDB taxonomy): Bacteria > Acidobacteriota > Terriglobia > UBA7540 > UBA7540 > JALHUF01. The sequence continues at coordinate 3,241 of JBEKCQ010000199.1, forward strand.
CGCAGGAAGGTGGCGCGAATCAGGTCGAAAGCGCACGACTCGGAGGCCAGCACATAGGCGCCGTCGAGCTGCCCCAGGCTCAAGGGCCGGAACCCGTGCGGGTCGCGGACTCCAATAACGCTGTCCTTGAGCAGCACGACCAGCGAGTATGCTCCCACCACTTTGTCGAGGGCTTCGGCCAAAGCCTCAGCAGCGCCGCCGTGCTTGGAGCGCGCGAAATGGTGCAGGATGACCTCGCTGTCGACCGTAGTCTGGAAGATGTCGCCGCGGCTCTCCAACTCTCTCCGGACGGCAGTGCCGTTCACCAGGTTGCCGTTGTGCGCCAGCGCGATCTGGCCCTTCTGGCAGCTCACTAGCAGGGGCTGGGCGTTGACCAGTTCGGTCTCTCCGGCGGTGGAGTAACGCGTGTGCCCGATGGCCGAACGGCCGGGAAGCGTCTTGACCGTTTCAGGGGCGAAGACCTCGTCCACGTAACCCATCCCCTTGTGGCAGGTGATTTCCCCGCCGGTGGATACGGCGATGCCCGCGCTCTCCTGCCCGCGATGCTGGAGGGCATACAGACCCAGATAGGTTAGCTTGGCCGCTTCGGGGTGCCCGTACACTGCAAAAACCCCGCAGTGGTCATGCAACTTGTCGTCGGAGAGAGAAACGTTTGAGGAAAGCTCGGAAGCCGGATGCAAAGAACCTTCTCCGCGAGTCAAAGTGGGGGGCGATATGAACGGCTTTCTAGTTGCTAAGCCCGAGATGTCCCAGGTTCGACCCTGCGTCCCTGTGCCCCGCGCGGGAACGAGCTACTGCACGCCAGAGCGCCGCGGGGGGCAATATCTATTTTCGCCTGAACTGCCGCGGTACGCAACAGGTTTCTCCAAAACGAGAATCGCAGGCCAGCGCGCAGCCACTTCCGATCTGGACACGTGCTTCTGTAGCGTTTCTTATCTCGCTACCAATCCTGGCAGGGCGCGCGGCGGGCGGGGACGAAGCTGGCGCCGTGCTCGCGCCACCAGGCGCGCCACTGCTCAGCGATCCGCGCCGACTCCGCCCGGGAAGCGCGAGGGGAGAGCTTGAACTTCTGGCCGGTCAGGCCCTGCAGGGCGAAGTGCGCCACCTGACGCACCTGCGCTTCCGGGTCGCTCAGCATGGCAATCAGCGCGGGAATCGCATCCTTGCTCTCCAGATTCCGCAATCCCAGGATGGCGTTCACGCGGTCGTTGGCCACCTGGGAATGCAGTTTCTGAAAGAGCACCTGGTTTGCCCGCGGATCGTTGAAGAGTCCCAGGGCGCGCAGCACCTCGCCGCGCAGCGTTTCCGGCGCCGTAGAAAGCATTTCGAGCAGCGGCGGCAGAAACGCCGGATCGCCCTTTTCTCCTAGGAGCTGCACGGCGTAGGCGCGCAGCGGGTCATCGGCTGAGCCTTTCGCTGGGGACGGTCGGACGCCCTGCGCAATGCGCAGGATTTCCTCCCAGGCGGCGCGCGTGCCGAGGCGCGCCAGCCCCTCGAGCGCCTGGTGCCGGTCCCACCGGTGTTCCGAGGCGGGCGCATGAGCCAAAGCCGCCAGTTGCTCCAGAAGAAAAGGCTGCGGCAGCGCGGTCAGCACCAGCACCGCCTCCGCGGCGTTTGCGGCCTCGGGCTTCTCCAGCATCTTCACGTAAGGACGGAAGGCAGCTTGGAGCTGGCTTGGCGTCGCCGCCACGACCTCGAATGAAAGCTCGTTGATGGCCAGGGCGTAGGCCACCGGCGGCGGAGAGAATTCCTGCGTGCGGACATTCGCCCCCAGCAGGGGCAGCCGCCGCTCCGCCCGCACGCGATAGCGCCCCGGACGGTTGAAGCGCGCCCACTGATTGACCAGCCAACGTTCGGTGTGGATTTGTCCGGGCGGGAGCGTAACCGAGCCATATACCGCGCTCCCCTTGGCGCCGCCGCAGGGTTTGGGCGCGGGAGGATGCGGCTGGGCGTTCGATAGGAGAAGGCAAAAACTTGCGAGCCGGTATTCTGGATGGTGAATTTGCAGAAGATCGGTTCGCCGAGGAGAAACGTCTGCTTCTCCAAAGCAAAGCGGGTCACATAGCTCACCTGCGCCGTCGCCGCGACGGGAAGGAGCAATCCGGCGGCCCACCCCAGCCATAGGGCAGCGGCAAGTGGGAGACGTTCGCAGCGGCTGAATCTCACGAGCGGGCCGCAGTCCTTGCCGCGGCGGGATTTGGATTCGCCGAGTGCCATCAAAACCATCATACGTGAAAGGCGAACGCGGAGGTGGCCTTTTCCGAGCGGTCGATGTGAGGAATGTACCGGCCCGCGCGGAGGTTGCCGCGCGTTGACTTTCGCATTGAATCGGCCTGCCCGCGGGAAGTAGCATCTAAATCCTTCGAGGGTGTTCGTATGGCCTGGACGCCTCGGCGACGCATCTTGGCGTTGTCCTTGACACTGATCCTCGCGCTCTTGTGCAGCCCGCGGCCGGCTTGGGCAGTCGTCAAGCTGTTCTTGAAGGACGGGACATACCAACTCGTGAAGAGCTATGAGGTCCAGGGCGACCGGGTGCGCTACTACAGCGT
>JBEKCQ010000200.1:0-5161 GCA_050014795.1 Terriglobia bacterium
AGCTATCACAATAGTCTATCGGTAAGCGACTATCGGCAATATTCAATTTCCGGTTCAGCTTCGCTTTTTTGCCAAAGCTGGTATGTGATAGAAGAAAGGGCACATACCAGCTTCGCTTCGCTAAAACAGCAATCCTTTGTTTTCAATAACATACCAGCTTCGGTCCGTCTGTGGAAAACGTAACTGGCTCATTTTCTAGCACATACCAGCTTTGCTTTCGCATATCCGTATTTATAGGCGCATCGGAATTGCGGGGCATTTTCAGCGCTCCAGAGTATCGCCCGCCCTGTTTCCGCTCTCATTGACTGCCACTCCGCGCCCGGCACGAGCATGTCACGCACCTCTTATTGAAAACTGTAGTCTAGCACACTTGTTGTCAAAAGTCAAGAGAAAAATGCGCGCCGGGCGCTCCGGCTCTCAACTCTTGACTGTCGAGGGTCAACTGACTCCAAAAGCAGAGGCGGCTTTATGCCGCGCCCGCCTGGCCCCGAGGCTGTACGACCGGGTGGTGCCCGCATCCGGCGAAACACGGAGGATTAGGCGAGGTCGCCGAGTGGTCTAGGAAGATGGGGGCCACTTGCCTAATAGATCATAAGTGGCGTTACAATGAGAACGAATTCCCACCGCGCTCGTGGGGGTGCCGGGTCTTAGGTTCGGCCGCTGACGAATTAGGCGGGTCAGCCTAAACAAGAGTTAGGCCGCACACGGCACGGTTCATATGAATTCTGCGGAGAGAGCCGCGATAGTATTGCTGGTTCTGGGCGGTCTCATTTCGCTCGCTAATTGGCTCGCGCTCTACCAGACCCATCGAACCCGACGCTCCCACTCCACTGTCCCGCTCCTTGGTGCGGCCCTTTTAGGCGCGGGGATGTGGCTGCTTCCGAGAACTCGACCGTATGCGTGGATCGCCGTCTTTCTCGACCGCGGCACGCTTGTCCTCTTTCTCGCACTGCCCCGCCTTGCGGATGAGGTCTGGAGCACAAGTCGCTTTAATCTGCTAAAGGAGTATGTAGGGCAGCGCGGCATTAAGACGGTCTACCTGCGTCTCTTTCGGAAGGGTGTCTTCACGCTAAAGCAGCGTTTTCAGCGTCCACGCGGCGAGGGCGGTATCATTCAGACAAGTAGTAAGGGCAAGTGGCGCCGCGATGGAAATCGTCTGATTCTTGAACTCGGCAGCGAGTCCGCCGTTTTCGAGGCCTTGCCCAGCATGGGGCGGGAGGCTTTGCAGCAGTCAGCAGGTTTCCCGAGGTACGAGAGCCATGATGAGCTATCACTTGGGGGCATGAGTTTAACGGTGCGACAAAGGCGCACGGCCTAACAAGCTGGTAGCCACGGTCAATCGTTTTTTGATTGACCGTGGGATTTTTCCGGCAGCAAAGAACCCACGGTCGGAAAAGCACTGACCGCGGCCACCCGCTAATCATTGTTGGGCGGACGAGGGGAGGGAGACGTGGGCGCGAGTGCCGAGGTAAGCGAGAGAGCGATTCGGCGGTGCGTTGAACTCTACAACCGGCGCACAGCGGAATGGGTCGATACCTGCTACGCGGTGGATGCCGAATGGACCGAACTGCCTACGCCGGCCACGCCGCGCGGCCGAGGAGGCAAGCGTGGCGTGTTGCGCGCTGCGGCAGAGAGAGCGCTCGCTCTCTTCCCTGATCTCCAAATGAAGATTCGAAACCTCGTAGCGCAGGGCCAGCAGGTAGGAGTGGAGCTGGAGTGGTCGGGTACAGCGGCGGCAGCCGTGGGAAGTGTCAAGCCTGGCACCGCGGTTCGCCTGCGAATCGCTTCCTTCTTCACGGTCGTCGACGGTCTCATTACGAAGCACACGGACTACTGCGTCCCCGACAGTGGGCAGTGACAAAGCTGCCCAACAACCAGTTGGAGCAGATCTGCTCCACAGGTCTGCGGCTTCTTTGCTCGAAGAACCGCGGACCTACAGATCAGGTCCGCGCTACCTGCTACCCGCTCACGGGGCGTTCGGGGCGATGGTACGAAGGTTGGTGCGGGGCGGAGTGCGGCCCGCTGCCGGAGGCGTGGCTTCCGCCGCGCGACCTCCGCGAGCTGCGGGTACGGCGGCCCGTCATTCGGCCTTTTCACCCGGCTGGAGGAAGATGATCTCCAGGCGGGACATTCCCTTCATGAAGAACCTTCCCGTGCGTCCGCACAACTTATCCGTCTCTCCTTTCGCCGTCCCGATCACTTCCGGATACCATCCGTTCGACAGGTCGACGGGAAAACCGCGGATGGCCTTCGTGATCCCTTCCCGGTCGAGAACCCGCTGCGGCTCGTTCCAACCTTTCGGATTCGCCAGGTCGGGGTTAAAGGTGATGTAGATGCCTTCCTGGGTCATCTGGGAATCGATGGCATGGTTGAGGAGGATGACGTAGGTATTCAGGTGCGTATTCCAATGTATGGCCGGGCCCCAGAAGAGGTCCGCCTTGCCTTCATGCCAGTCGACCTTGGCGGGGAAGATGGGGGTGAAATGGCCTCCCACTCCGGGCTCGCTGAATTGCCCCTGGTACCATTTCCGGGCCTTTCCCGCCGGCGCGTCGCGGTCCGCGTAGCGCAGGCGTGCGACGCCCACGCCCTGCTCCTGGAAATTCTTTACGTAACTGCTGAAGAAGATGTAGAAGTACTCCTTCTGGCGGTCCAGCATCAGGGAAAAATCACCCTCGCCGCCGGCGTCCCAGGGACTCTTGGTGTCACAGCGAAAGTCGGCCGGGTCGGCGGCGAGCACAAAGCCCAGGTCTGACCAACTCAGCCCGTTGTCGATCGACCTGAGCCAGCCGATCTTGGGCGCGGTGGGAAGATGGCTGTTGCCGGAGCAGACGTTGTCCGGCTCATAATGATAAACGCCGTAGAGCGTGCCATCATCGTCTTTCCAGGTGCTCTCGATCCAAATCCACAACCGGTCGTTGGTGCTGCCCAGGTGCGTCGAGACCGGCGCACTGAGGTGGAACAAATCCGGGCCGGAGTTGCGCCAGGGATGAAGAAAGGAATTAATGAGGTAGAACGTATCACCGTCCCAATGCGCCGGGCTGTTCGAGTCCACTTCGTGTTCGTGATGATTCTCGCCCCAAGCGTTCACGATTCCCGGCATTTGGAACACTGGCACTTCACGAAATCGGACGGAAGGGAGTGCCGAGTTCGGGGCCGGACCCTTCGTCGGCGGGGTTTGCGCCCTTCCCCTCGGCATGCCCAGCAGACAGAACAACACCAAGCAAACGCCCACTACCAGCTTCCCCACCTGAGGGCAACCTTGTCGCATCACATCCTCCTCTTTTTCTCTACTCCGCCTCTGTGACTTAAAGTGAACGCGGGTGGCGCATCTATTGTCTTTCATGTATGCGCCCGTCAGCAAGGGGGACTGAAGGGCTCGCGTGTCCCACACCGTCCCGCGGGAGTTCTGGTAGCGCAGTGTGTAGCGCAGACCCGCTCCACAGGTCTGCGGTTTTTTTGCTGAAAGAACCGCGGACCTAAAAATCAGGTCCGCGCCACCTGCTACCCGCTCACGGGGCGTCCGGGGCGATGTTAGGGAGGTTGGTGCGGGGCGGAGAGTGACGCCGGGATCGGATTTCTCTCCTCGGGTGGGAGCGATCCGCTGGCCTTAACCCTCGGAGCATCCGGCGCGCGCGGCAGCGCCGCTGGCGCCTGGGAAGGCAGACACCATCCCGGCGACGGGTCCTCAGAGCTGCCGCTGGTTTTCCTTCACTATCCTCAGCTGGTCTTGCAGGGTCTGAAGTTCGTCTTTTTGGCGCTGGCGGAGTTCGCGCCATTCCTTTTCCATCTGGTGCTTCATCTGGAGGCGCTGGCCTTTGGAACCCCCCTGATGCCGGAGAGGCTCTTTGAGCAGTCGTTGCTGCGCCTTCAGCGTATGTCGCTCCAGCTTCTGCCGCGCCTTCATTTGCTGCTTCTGAGATCCGACGTTCTGAGCGCTAGCCCGGAATCCCGAGGCACAGGACAGGATAAGAGCCGCCATCAGCGCAAGGAGAACTTTTCGCATTCCACCTCCCTAGAATCCGCGAAATCGCAGGCGCAGGTGCTGACGCCCATTTCCCGACCGTCCGACTACCGGCCTCGAAGATCCCCTCTGGCGCTGAATATAAGCCACAATCGGCCTTTTGTAAAATACAATCCTGCGGTGTAGCGGCGGTGTCCCCACCGCCGCTCCCCTGTTTGCAGGCATTGCGACGCTGAGACAGCGCCGCTACTGAAGGTCCCCCCTTTTCCGGTCCGGTCAAAGAGTAAAAGTTCCGACTTCTTGGGACTTCGCAGAACGAGCTATCACGGAGAAGTTGACTCGGGAAGGCCGTGAAGCGCCGTCAAGTCTCCTCGACCACTTTAAGCCCCAGCAGGTGGCCCATCTGGTGGGCGGCGCGCAGATGGTCGCCGTAGAACAGAACCCGGTGGAGCCCGCCGCCGTAATTCTCCAGCATCTTGGCGGCGTCGCGCACCTGCGTCGCGACCTTCGTGCGGCAGCCACGCGGCAAGTCAGGCGTGGAGATGATGCGCCCCGTCGAAACCAGCAAGGTGTTTGCGTCGGTCAGCTTGACCAAGGTGATGGTTTGACCGATGCGCATGTTGACTTGCATAGACACACCCTTGTTGTCCTCCATGTGCGAGCGGACGATATACGGCGCCGCGGGGCCGCGGGGGCCATCCATGCGCGTCGCCGCCACACAATGGGCGTGGATAACGGTGTTTGTCTTCGTGTCGAACACCGGGTCGCTGACGAAGCCCGGCTTTCCGGAATAGTAGCCAAACAGCATCTGCGTGAAGGTGGTTTCCAGGTCGCCCTCGCAGACGCCATGCAGGCCGCGATCGTTGAGCCGGGACCAGGCCACGCAGGGATAGGCAGGCAGTTCTCCCCGGCGAAAGCCACCCAAGCAGTCAATGGTGATGGCGTTGGCGTGCTCTTCCTCAAGCAGCTTCTCGACCGCGTGGTAAAGCCGGAAGGAGTCGTCCACGTCCGCAGCCTTGGGCTCCACAACTTTGAGCGCCGCGGTCATGAACTTGGCCGCGTCGCGATGGGCAGCCTCGCGGTCCGCCGCCTGATAGAGGCTTTGCAGGCGGGAATAGGCCAGGAACCGGATCGGAGCGCCGAATTTCTCTTCGAGCGCTCGGCTCTCCGTCGAATGCTCCGTCTGGGGACTGACGCACA
>JBEKCQ010000201.1:0-5136 GCA_050014795.1 Terriglobia bacterium
CAAGCCGGGGGCGTCACCTCCGCCGTTGACTAGCCCGATTGTTCCCAGTGTGCTCATCGGCGGACCCTCTTTCCTGCCGAGTCAAGGCGGCAGCGCGCGAATGCAAAGAAAATCCCAAAACCCTGACCGCCATTCTACACTATCTGCTTTGGCGTCGTGCCGGGACACGCTGGCCGCTGTCGCGGCGCTCGGCGCCTGCCCCGCCCCGCGGGGAGCGCTGAAGCCATTGCTGACCAAGGACGGCGGTCATAGACTGCCGCTACTAAAAGGACCGGTCACACCCACGCGGCAAGGAGGCGATACGAAGGCCGAACGATTTTTCATTCCTGGCCCTGCTGGACGGCTCGAAGCTGTGCTCGAGTCCGAACCCAAGGCCCCCGCGCGCGCCGCAGCCCTCGTGTGTCATCCTCACCCGCTATATGGCGGCACGATGCACAATAAGGTGGTCTATCGCGCCACGAAGGCCGCCCTGCAAGCCGGCCTGCCAACGCTGCGGTTCAACTTTCGTGGTGTCGGAAAGAGCCACGGAGAATTCGCCAAGGGCCTTGGCGAACGCGACGATGCGCACGCCGCTCTCGATTTCCTGGCGGGAAGATTTCACGGCCTTCCCGTGGCGATGATAGGCTTCTCTTTCGGAGCCGTGGTGGGATTGATCGCCGGCGCCGCCGACCCGCGTGTGGGCGCGCTGGTAGGTCTCGGCGTGCCTGCTGGCTCGGCCGATTTGAGTTTTCTGCGCGGGGTCTCGAAGCCCAAGCTCATCGTCCAGGGAACGGAGGATTTCTTCGGGCCGCGCGAGCAGGTTGAGGCGCTCTTCGCCGCCCTCGCCGAGCCCAAGCTCGTTCACTGGGTCGAGGGAGCCGACCATTTCTTCACCGGCAAGCTCGACGAGGTACAAGCCGCCGTACGCTCGTTTGTCCGGGAATTCGTGGCCTCGATGCCATAGGACGGCACGGGTAACCACGATGAATTCACTCTTCGAATTCATCGTGGGCGCTTCAACCGCCAGGCCCCACGATGAGAAAAACGCTCGTCGTGGCTACCACTGCCAAAGGAGCACGCATGGGAGAAACAGAAAGCAAAGAAGGCGAACCCCTCTACTGTCCTGAATGCCAGCAAGAGGTGAAAGGTCCGCTGGTCTGCGGCGATTGCGGCGCCGTCCTCTGTCGCCAGTGCGGCGCGCCGCTCGAAAAGGTGGATGAGTTGGGAATGGGGTGAAGGACATCAGTGGTCAGTGCCCAGTTGCCAGTGGCCAGATAAACGCTCCGCGGTCTAATTCAGCGCCACTCGACGTCCAGCGCGTAGATTTCCGAAGTGGCCGGTCACGTGGCGGGCCGCTACACGCTCGTAACTCGTCACTTGTCACTGCTCTTAGGGCGGGAACCTCATGCGGCGCGGGAGGCGCGTGGTGAGTGCCTGCCTCTATTTGTCCGCGTTCTCCGTGTCAGTCCTGTGAACCCGGTATGGGTTCACAGGACACTTACTGTGTTGCTGTCCAGGTCCTCATGATCGTTGTCCAAGGGGTCAGCGTAAGGAGGGGCAACTCGCGGGTCTGATTTCGCAGAAATTTTTTCAAGTTGGCTGCGATTTTTTCACCTTCCCTGACACGGGCCAAGGCACAGAGGGGTGGCGCACCCTATACCGATTCTTCCGCGCTGGCAACGCATTCGAGACAAGCACTCGCCGAGGGAAGGGAAGCCCCTCTGTTAGGCCGCGCGGGTCGCTGAGCATAGTCCAGGAGCTAGGGGTAGGGCGGTCCAGGCTCGACCCTGACCGCACAGCCGATTTTCTTGTTTTCCTCGCCAAATCATTGGAAGAGGATTCCGGCCCCGCATAGATGTTCTACTTTACGGATACCATCTTGTAAAAATCTGCTTGTGCGTTGGCTCTTGTATATGCCGCCAGGTGAAGGTCGTTGGTGACATCCCAGTCCTGCTCCCCACCGGTTACTCCAGCAAACCTGAGAAACAACGTAGGACTTCCGCTGGGTTTGCCGTCGGCAACCGGGAGTTTCCACAATTCTACTTGCCCTTTGCGCTTTCCCACTAGGCTGTAGATGACTGCATGGTCCTGAAGTGCCCACACAGCCTTCGCCACATTCTGCGACAATATCTTGGTCTCCTTGCCTCCGTCACAGGGAAAAATCCAAAGGCCCTCCTGCTTCGGCACTGCGACGATCCACCGTCCATTACGCGAGTACTTCGCGTTGGCGAAGTCTACCCCGACGAGGAATTCTTTTCCAGTTTCCAGTTCGAGTGTTCTCAATTCCCTTTTCCCTTTAATTGTCCTTACGAAGAGGAGTGCGTTCCCATCGGGGCGCCAGTCTTGAACATAATTGTCAGAACTTCCAGAGGTGACTTGCCGGGTCGTATTCTCAGGCAGACTGGTCACAAAAATCTGATAGAACTGAACGGAGGTCTTAGGCGGCACCGCAGCGGTGTAGGCGAGCTTCGACCCGTCGGGTGACCAAACGGCTCTGTTACACTCTTCCGAACGACCTCTCTTTACGCGGTTCTGTCCGTCTATTCCTGCTGTCCAGAGAAGGCCAGTCTCAGAGCCCGCAGGTGTCCCTTCGACATAGGCAACCTGCTTTCCATCCGGGGAAATCGCCGGGAACGATTCCCCGGTGACAGTTGCTCCGACTTGTTGTTTGGTTGGGGAACCTAGCCACAATGTTTGTTGGGCGCCTCCACTGGCGTAGATAAGGCCATTTTGGGTTGGTAGAGGCATGGGGTCGAAATCGGATGGGCCATTGGTCACCGGAACAGATGGGCCATCGGGAACCCGATATTTCCAAATCCGTCGAAAATGCTTGAGTTCTCCGACATAGAAGAGGTGTTGAGAATCGGAAGACCACGCAACATCGCCTAGATATTCTTCTCCCTGAGTCCCGGTGGCCTTGCCTGGCTCTTCCGACGTGACTATCACCCTCTTCCTGCTTGTCCCGTCAGGTGTAATCAGCATAGGGCCTTCATCGGGTTCGAAGAAGATCCATTTCCCATCGGGCGACCAGCACAAATTGAAGATGTCCTCGTATTGCGAGGTCCAAATCTTGTGAGCATCGCTGAGGTCGGAACTGCAAATCCATAGGGACCCTGGTTCTTTGGGCGCAATGCGGGTGTACACGATTTGCTTGCCGTCGGGAGACCAATCAGCGGACTCAGCGTTTGGGAGGAGCTTCCGGGCGCTGCCCCCAAGGGTAGGTATAGTCCAAATCTCAGCCCCATTGGTGTCTGCGTTAAACTCAATATACAAAAGCTGCGTGCCATCTGGGGAGAACCGTGGATCAAACTTCTCGCCCGGTCCCGCAGTTAGTTGCCTTGCCTCCCCGCCGCCTGGCCCCTCCGTGATTTGCTTTGCTTGTCCTTCGGTGGCGAGCAGCATCAGGTAAATCTCGTTCTGCCCCGTCGTATCGCTATCAAAGGCAATGAGCTTACCGTCTGGGGAAAGTGAGGCGCTGCCGACATCCTTACCCCACTTAGCCACGAGCGCAGATTCGACTCTCGGCGGCCTGGTGTATAAATAGACTACGACTGCCACGACCGCGATCAGCAGAACAAGGGCCGCAATTGTGAGACCGAGTCTCCAGTTGCTAGGAAGCTTCCCAACGACTCCGTCTCTACGGTCTAGCGTAGCCAAAGACGGCAGCGGTCTGCCGGAGTCGGTTACACGTTTGACCCTTCGGAGGTCAACGGCCACATCCTCCATGTGCTGGTAGCGGTCGGCGGGGTCTTTCTCCATGGTCTTCCCGATGATTTCCTGAAGCTTGTCGGGCACGACGCGCGAGAGGTCCGTGGCTGGCCGAGGCTCTTTCGTCAGAATGCTCTCGACTATCTCAGCGGTTGTCCGCCCCTGATGCGGTTGCTGGCCGGTCGCCATCTCATAGAGGACAACGCCGAAGCTATAGATGTCGGTGCGCTGATCGAGTGGTTTGCCTGTGAGTTGCTCTGGCGACATATAGGGCAGCGTTCCCGCAATGTGCGTCTGCTCAATCCCGGCGCCCGGCGCGGGGAGCGGCACACCCGGCAGCAGTATCGTGGACTCCCCCGTCGCCAGAACCCTGGCCCGCGTGGGCAAGAGCTTGGCCAACCCGAAATCAACGACCTTGATGTGCCCGTCGGTGCGCACCATGATGTTCTCAGGCTTCAAATCGCGGTGCACGATCCTGGCTCTGTGCGCGGCGGCCAGCGCTTCCGCAACCTCCAGCGATACATCCAAAAGCGGTTTCAGCTCCATGCCTTTCTTGCCAATCCGCCCTCGGAGCGTTTGCCCTTCGACAAACTCCATCACCAGGAAGTGCACGCCTTCGGCTTCCAGCAGATCGTGCACGGTCAGGATGTTTGGGTGGTTAAGGGCTGAAGCAGCCTTCGCCTCGCGGATGAAGCCGCGCGCGGCGGTCTCGTCTGCGAGCAGTTCCGGGGAAAGAACCTTGATAGCAACCGGGCGGTCAAGAAGCGTGTCGCGCCCCTTGTACACTACACCCATCCCGCCGCCACCCAGCTTTTCTACGATGCGGTAGTGGGAAATCGTCTTTCCGATCACGGGCGCGCTCCTGAAGCGAAAAAACCAGAGCGGGTGGAAGAGTCGAGCGCATTATAGAGGCTGGGTGCGCTCAGGTCAATTCAACCTGCAGCACACGGCCGGAGCGTGAATAGGGGGAATGGCGGTAGTGGTCAGTTGTCAGTAGTCAGTTGCCAGTTCGCAGTGAATGTCCTTCGGTACGAATGCGTGAGTGCAACGGACTACGGACCACTGACCCCGGACAACGTGCTCAGTACTTCAGCAGGTCTCTCGCCACCCGCACAATGTCTGCCGGTTGCGGCAGGACGGCGTCTTCGAGCACGGGATGGTAGGGGATGAAGACGTCTTTGCCGGCCAGGCGGCGCACGGGCGCATCGAGGTACTCGAACAACTCCTCGCCGATGCGCGCCGCAATCTCCGCGCCGTAGCCCCACGAGACGTTGTCCTCGTGCAGCACCAGCACGCGATTGGTCTTCTTCACCGAGGCGGAAATCAAATCCCAGTCGTACGGATTGAGCGAGCGCAGGTCGAGGATTTCCGCCTGGACGCCCTCCGGCTGGAGCGTCTTGGCGGCTTGCGTGGCGCGCCCCACGAGCGACCCGTAGGTCACAATGGTGA
>JBEKCQ010000202.1:0-5132 GCA_050014795.1 Terriglobia bacterium
AAGGTTGAAGGTTCGGCGCAGGTGAAGGCGTCGAGAGTGGGAGAGAGCACGGAGCATGGCTCAGCCGTCTCGCGGCGGGCTTTCCTGAAGTCCGCGATGGTGGGGGCGGCGGCCGGGACGTGCGGGTTGCTGGACTCGGGATCGTCGGAGGCCTATGTCGCCCCGGCGTCCCAGAAGAAAATTGTGGTCGGCGGGCACCTGTGGGTGTACGCCGCCAACCAGCCCGGATACGATCCCACGCCGGTGCTCGAGCGGGTTTTTGCCGATATGAGCTACGCCGGCCTCGACGGTGTAGAACTAATGCACAACGCACTGATGCACGACGACGCCGTCGAGCGCATTGGTGGCTTATCGCAGAAGTATAAGCTTCCGGTCATTGGCACATCGTTTGAGGGCGCGATGTGGAATCGGGAGGAGCACCCGGCCATCCTGAAAGAGGCTGAACTGTTCCTTCCGCGCCTGGCCAAGCTGGGCGGACGAACGCTGGGCACCTCGGTGGGTCATGCGCCTCAGGCCAAGACGCCCGCACAGCTCGACGCGCAGGCGGAGTTCGTGCGCAAGCTGCGGGCGCTCGCCCAGGGTCACGGCGTCGTGCTCAACCTGCACAATCACACCTATGAGGTCGAAAACAACGAGCACGATTTGAAGGGCACGCTCGCGCGGATTCCCGACGTCAAGCTGGGCCCCGACCTCAACTGGCTGCTGCGCGCGGGCGTCGATCCAGTGGACTTCATCAAGTGCTATGGCAAGCAAATCATTTTCCTCCACCTGCGCGACCAGAAGGCCGACGGGAAGTGGTCGGAAGCGATGGGCGAGGGCGATATGGATTACGTCGCCATCGGGCGGGCGCTGCGCGAGATCAACTTCCGCGGCGACGCGATGATTGAACTCGCGCACGAGCAGGGCTTCCAGTTGACCCGGCCGCTCCGCGAGAGCCTGAAGATGAGCCGGGAATTCGTGCGGAAGACGCTGGGCTTTTGAAGTGTCGGGCTGAAGCCCGGCGCTACGGCCAATCATAATCAAGGAGAACCTATGAACTCAGAAAACCTTATGCCAAGAAGGAAATTCCTGAAGAATCTCACCGCGGCCGGAGCAGGCCTGACGGCGGCGCTCGGGGGGGCGCCGGCGATCCTGTCACAGAAGAGTCCGAGTGAGATGATCGGCGTGGCCTGCGTCGGAGTGGGAACGCAAGGCCATTACTTGCTGCAAAATGCCCAGGCGGTTCCCAACACGGAAATTCGCCTCATCTGTGACCTCTACACCGGCAACGTGGCGCGGGCCCAGAAGCTGATTAAGAATCCCAAGGTGCGCGTCGTGCACGAATGGGAGAAAGCGGTTCAAGATCCGGATATTGATGTCGTCATCATTGCTGCGCCGGATTTCTGGCACGCGCCCATGACCATTGCTGCGGCGGAAGCGAAGAAAGACATCTACGTGGAAAAAGGCTGGTGCACCAAGCTGAAAGACGCCAAGGCGATGCGGAAGGCAGTGAAAGACAACAAAGTGGTTCTGCAATTGGGGCATCACTACAACGGCCTGCCCACGTTTCACAAGGCGCGCGAGATGTTCCAGTCCGGCGCTCTCGGGAAAGTCCCGCTGGTGCGCACGTACATCGATCGGACCTCAGAGTACCCGGAATGGAAGTTCTACACCGACTACGGCATTCACGAGATGCCGAAGGATGCGGGGCCCGACACCATTGATTGGCAACGTTTCATTGCCAACGCGCCGAAGCGGCCCTTCGATGCCGAGCGCTTCTTCACCTGGCGACGCTACTGGGACTACGGCACGGGGATCGCCGGCGATCTGCTGACCCATCTGTGGGACTCGGTGAACATGGTCATGGGCATGGGCATCCCGGAGAGCGCCGTCACTCACGGCGGGCTCTATTTCTGGACGACCGATCGCGAGGTGCCGGACCAATGGACGGTCCTATATGACTACCCCAAGCAGAACCTCGCCGTCCACTTCTCGTGTACTTTCCACAACGTCCACGTCGGCGAAATGGCTCAGTACTTGGGGCGCGACCTGACTCTGGAAGTCTCGCCGGAGTTCTGCCGCACCTATGCGCCGGAGTGGAAACCGGATTACTGGAAGAAAGTCGGCCAGGCGCGGAATGCGGCGGCGAAGGCGGGCCTGCGGACCGAGGATGCGACAGTTCCTCCTGACTACTCGTTCAAGGCAGGCGAACTCCACGTGACCTCGCACATGGAGGATTTCCTGGAGTGCGTCCGCTCGCGCGCTCTGCCGCGCTGCCATGTGGACCGAGCTTTCGAGGAGGCGGTGGCGCTGTTGATGTCCGTGGAAGCCTACAAGCAGGAGCGAAAGGTTCGCTGGGATCCGGTGAAAGAAGAGATCGTCTGACCGCTGTATCTGTGGCGGCGGTGAGGACACCGCCGCTACAGGACGCGGGAAATCCAGCCGCCGCCCAGGACTTCGTCGCCGGCGTAGAAAACGGCCGCCTGGCCGGGAGTGATGGCTCGCTGGGGCGCAAGGAATTCGACCAACGCTTCGGCGCACGTGGCGGCCGCCTTTAGGCGGCCATCGAGTTCTGGCGGCCTAAAGACCGCCGCTACCCGAGCAGGCGAGGGGATGTGCTTGTTGCGAATCTTGACGTGCGCCTCGAACGACTCGTCTTCCGCCACAGGACGAATCCAGTTGACGTCGCGTGCCACAAAGCGCCGCCGGAAGAGTTGCGCATCGGGCCCCACCACCACGCGATTGTGCGCGCGGTCGATTTCGATAACGTAGAGCGGCGCGCCCACCGCGATCCCCAAACCCTTCCTCTGCCCCACAGTGAAATGATGGAGACCCTGGTGCTCGCCCAGGACGCGCCCATCGGTGGAAACGATTTCGCCCGGTGGCTCGGCAAGCGCCTGGCCCTGCTCGGCGAGGTACGCCTCGATGAACTCGCGATAGCTGCGTGAGGGCACAAAGCAGATTTCCTGGCTCTCCGGCTTCTCCGCCACGGGCAGGTTCCGGGCGCGAGCGGCGGCCCGCACTTCCTCCTTGGTCATCTCGCCCAAAGGGAACATGGAGCGTGCAAGCTGTTCCTGCGTGAGGCCGAAGAGAAAATAGGACTGGTCCTTGGCGCGGTCCACACCTGCGAGCAACCGATATCGCCCGGTCTTCTCGTCGCGGCGGAGGCGCGCGTAGTGGCCGGTGGCCACACGTTCCGCGCCCAGCTGCAACGCGGTCTCAATCAACTTGGCAAATTTGATTTCAGTGTTGCACAGGCTGCAAGGAATGGGCGTCTCGCCGGCGAGGTAGCGTTCGACGAAGGGGCGGACCACGCTCTCCTCAAAGGGCTTCTCGAAATTGACGACGTAGTAAGGAATGCCGAGATGATCGGCGACGCGACGCGCGTCGTGAGTGTCGTCAAGCGAGCAGCAGCGGCCGCTGGCGTGGCCCGGTGTCGCCGTACTTTCCTCCAGTCCCAACAGGCGCGGCAGGCGGCGCTGGTTCCAGAGCTGCATGGTGAGGCCGACCACGCGAGGATGTCTCCCCCTGGCGCTATCGGGGAGCGGCGTTGCGGCGGAATTGCTCTCTACGAGCAGCGCAGCGGCCGTGGAACTATCCACGCCGCCGCTCATGGCGACGACTGTAGTCATACGAAATGGTGCCGGGTGCTAGGTGCTGGGCAAATACAGCACGCGGCGGCCTTCCCCAGCCCCTAGTCCCTAGCCCCTGCTTTCTTATAGTGCGGCGAGACGGCGCGCAATTGCTCGGCGACGGCAGGCACGACTTCGAGCGTCTGGTCGATGTCCTCGGCGGTAGTGAAGCGGCCCAGGCTGAAGCGGATGCTGGAGCGGGCCTGCTCCGGAGTCTTACCCATGGCCGCGAGCACGTGCGAGGGTTCAAGCGATCCGGAAGAGCACGCGGCGCCTGTGGAGCACGCAATCCCGCGCAAGTCCATCGCGATGACGAAGCCTTCGCCCTCGATGTAGTCAAAAGCAATGCTGGTGGTGTTCGGCAGACGCCGCTGCGGATCTCCGTTCACGGTGACCAGCGGCGCGCTGCGCAGGATGCCCTGTTCTAATCGGTCGCGCAGGGCGCTCATTCGCGCCGCGTCCTCGGCCAGGTGCTCGCGAGCCAGGTCCGCAGCCTTGCCGAGGCCGACAATTCCGGGAACATTCTCGGTCCCGGGCCGCCGGTCACGCTCGTGGTGCCCGCCGTACAGCAGCGGCCGCAGGCTGGTGCCTTTGCGAACGAAGAGCGCGCCGACGCCTTTCGGTCCGTACAGTTTGTGCGCCGAGAGTGAAAGCAAATCTACGCCCAGCTTCTCGACATCGACGGGAATCTTGCCCACGGATTGCACTGCGTCCGTGTGGAAATAGATGTCGCGTTCGCGCGCCAGGCGCCCGATTTCTTCGAGAGGCTGAATCGTGCCCAGCTCGTTGTTCGCATGCATGACCGAGATGAGCACCGTCTCCGGTCGGACGGCGCGCTCGACGTCACCCGGGTCCACCACGCCACTCGGACCCACGCGCACGTAAGTGACGCTCACGCCGTGCTTCTCAAGCGCCTTCGCGGTATGCAGCACCGCGTGGTGCTCGATGGCTGTGGTGATGACATGCTTGGATTCCGCGCGCGCCGCCTCCACGATGCCGACCAGCGCCGCGTTGTCAGCCTCCGTGCCGCCGCTGGTGAAGACCACCTCGCTGGGCCGGCAGTTAATCAAACGCGCCACCTGCTCGCGGGCCGTTTCCATCGCTGCTTTGGCGCGCTGGCCATACCAGTGGATCGAGGACGCGTTGCCATAGTCCTCGAGGTAGAACGGCCGCATGGCCTCAAACACTTCCGGCGCCAGCGGCGTGGTCGCGTTGTTGTCGAGATAGACTCTGCGCATCAATTCGCTGCCCACATATCCGAGGGGATCAAGCTCTTCGAAGAAAATGCTGCCACCCAGCCCCAGAAATCAGACTAGCCGAGCGGGCGTGCCTTGTCAAACCACTGCGCCTCCGGGCGACGCCGTCTTGTGATTCGGCTGGGCGCGCTGCGGCAGGCTTGCGGGGCCTTGCGTCTCGATGGTATCCTACCGTTGCGTGTTGTCGGAAGCGGGGGTAATTCAGCGGTAGAATGCCAGCTTCCCAAGCTGGACGTCGCGGGTTCGATCCCCGTCCCCCGCTCCA
>JBEKCQ010000203.1:0-5124 GCA_050014795.1 Terriglobia bacterium
CGAGCAAAGCCGAAGAAGTGCGAATCTTGGCACGGAGGAGTTCGCTGAAGATCAGGTTCGCAAGATCCGCGTCCAGGAAGTGCACCGCGACGGCCGTGTTATTGCCGCGATCCAATTTGCTCGCCCGGACTACCTGGGCGGGGATCTCCTGCCTTCCCGCCGGAAGGTCCTGAAGCTCAGGAAAGCTGAGTCGGAGATTCATCCCGGCACGGTAGGAGCGCCGGGCGGTGAAGGAAGCCCCGCCCCGAGAGACGTCCAGAGTCCGGGTCTGCTCCTTAAATGCCTCGCCCCGTCTCGGGACTCTTATGGAAATAGGCAGCGCAATGGCCAGGCGTTCGGTCTGGCGGCGCGAGGCAGCCGTACCGGCCGGCGTCCCGGTTATTGATTTCTTCACCCTTCTGCCTCCACAGAGTATCTAAGCCGACAATTCCGGAATGACGTCGCGCCAGAAAGGTCCACCGCTTAGACCTATCGGCTAACCCTAAACTCTTGTTGATACTGTCCGCTTGCCATATCTTGCTTCAAAAACGTGGGCCACAGAATTTTGCCATGATTCGGCTTCACGACTTGAACGGTATACTCATCCGGAAAGCCACGATTCCTCATGTTCGAAGGACCACCCACTCCTCAATTCCGGGGCGTTTGGCTTGTCATTCCTTCCTTCCGACTGCCGCACGAAGTCAATCTGAATCGGGCACACCGCCGCCTTCGTCTTGTTTCCTAGGCGCTGGCCGCCTTTCCCTAAAAGCGGGGAACGAACACCTCGGCCACAAAGGTCTCAATCGAAATCGGCGTTGCGTTCTGCACGGAGCGCGGCTCAAGGGCCACCATGTGTCCGGAGTTGAGCGCATCCGCCATTTCCAGAAGCAGGTCGGCCATATTGGAGGACATGCCCATCTGGGTGAGCGCCTGCTTCAGTTGTTGCGGCGGTAGTTGCACGTAGGCAAGGTTCGGTTTTCCGATGGCTTTCCCGATCACCGACGCTACTTCCCTGTAGCCCAGATCCCGCTGGCCGAGCAACTCGCGAGCTTGCTTGCCTATAAAGCCCAGCTTCTCGAGGATCTCAGCAGCGGCGGCGCCGATGTCGCGCGTGGCGATCATCGGCACGCGCAGGTCGGCACGGAGCGGTCCACCCATGGTCCCGAAATTCCGGATCGTTTCCACCTGAGGCAATAGATTCTCCATAAAATAGCCCGCGCGCAGGTAGACAGCATTGAGGCCAGCAACTCCATTTAGTTTCTGCTCCAGATTATGCAGCCCCACCACCGGGCCGGTCTTCTCAGCCTTGTCGGCACCGATGCTGCTCAGAACGACCACGTGGGTGACGGAAGCCTTCCGAAGGGCCGAGGCCAGGGCGTCGCTCACTGTTTCCTGATAACCCCTAACGTCCGCTGCAGCTGGGTTAGGCGGCACCATCGCATAGACGGCGCGCATGCCGTCAAAAGCCCTGGTCAGGGCGGCTGTGTCTGTGATGTCAGCGACAAAGGCTTCGGCACCCTTCTGGACGAACCGCGCCAGCCGCCCTCTGTCCCGGCCGATCACGCGAACTTTCCCTCCCTGAGCCAGCAGCTTTTCGGCAATCACACTACCGGTATTTCCGGTCACACCCGTAATGGCAAACATAAGCTCTTCCTCCTTTCGACTCTTTTTGGATGCACCGGCGCGCGCCGCGGTGACATTCAATCGGGTCAGGTGCAGAGTTCGCCCAAAGCGGGTGAGGTGCGCCTCTCAATGCTCGCAATCTGGAAGGTGACTCATGGCGCACGAGACGATTCGCAAGATGGCGTAGCCAGAACCGCGTGGCAGGATTCCATTCAAGCGCCGGCTCCGCTGCGCCCAAAATCTGCGGACGCCTTCCCGATACGCCGTGACACGGCCGAGACCGTAGCACCCCCAGAACAATCTGCCAGCAGATCACGGCTTTCGGCGGGCAGTATCCCAACTGCGCCTTGACGGCCCTTGTAGGGGGCTCCCCGCGACGGTGCCCACGTAAGCGGAAGTACCCGAGCGTTGGCAGCCCTGCGTTCAACAGAGTAGACTCTCTTGAGGGAGGCTCACATGTCCCTTCGACCCGTTAAGCGGCTGGTCAGAGCCAAGCCGACCCTGGAAGGCGCGGGCGTGCACCTGCGCCGCGCGTTCGGCTTCGGCAATACGTCCGATTTCGACCCGTTCCTTCTCCTCGATGACTTCCGCAATGATCGCCCGGAGGATTACCTGGCCGGTTTCCCGTGGCACCCCCACCGTGGGATCGAGACCATCACGTACGTTCTCGCGGGAACCGTGGAGCACGGCGATAGCTTGGGCAACCACGGCACCATCGCTGCCGGGGACGTCCAGTGGATGACAGCCGGGAGCGGCATCATCCACCAGGAGATGCCGAAGGGCGATCCAAGCGGCCGGATGCATGGTTTCCAGTTGTGGGGCAACCTCCCGTCGTCGCTCAAGATGACGGCCCCCCGCTACCAGGAGGTGAAGGCGGCCGACATCCCCGTCATCACCGGTGACGACGGCACCCAAGTGCGCGTTGTCTGCGGAAGTTTTGGGGGCGCGAAAGGCCCAGTAGATGGAGTCGCCGCAGACCCGATCTACTTCGATGTGTCAGTTCCGTCGGGCAAGAGAAAGACCTTTCCGGTCGAGGCGACTCGCCACGCCTTCGCGTATGTATTCGCAGGGGCAGGTAAGTTCTGCAACGCATCTGGTCCCCTCGCCGTGCCGACCGAACCAGTCGGATGGACCGACACGAAACCTCCCACGGAGGCGGACAACTGCTCGCTCGTGCTCTTCGACCGCGGCGACGAGGTCACCGTGCAGGCCGGGGACGAGGGGATCCGGTTTCTGCTGGTCTCGGGAAAACCGCTTGAGGAACCGGTGGCGTGGTACGGCCCGATCGTGATGAACACGCAGGAGGAGCTCCGGCAGGCTTTCCAGGAGCTCGAGCGGGGCACGTTCCTGAAGCATGGGGCGCCGAGGTAGGAGGTCCGCTCGTCGCGCGAGCGCGATCTACGGAGCGATCACGTTTAGCATAGCTCCCCTCAACCACCAACGATCTATGATAAAGGCCGAGGCGTAGAGCGAGGTGTTCAACCATTGGACCGTGGCGCACCTGCTTGTGCTGATGGTGGAACAGTGCGCCGCCACCCGGGTGGAACCGCGACGGGCGTCGCTAGGCTGTACGCCGACAGCCGATTCTAGGCATTGGTCGATTTGCCGGTCAGGCCAAGGGGCGTATTGCACTCCAGCTTGCCACAACCGGACTTCTGTCTCGTGACAACGTCACCCCCAGGAAACCGCTGCGGTCGAAGGGCAAAGCCACACGCCTCCGCCTTTCTGAGGGTTTGCCGAAATACAAATCGGTCGCTGGCCAGGAAATTCAGGAATGAGCAGACAGCAATGGTCACCGTGTTGGCGACCGCGTAGTTCATTGACCAAGATCCCACAAAAAGCCGCATCAGGATGAGGTTTCCTCCGATGGATAGCGCACCGTTCGCCAGATGGAAGCGCACCAGCCGCTTCCACATGCCTTCCTTGTCCTGACCCAGGCGGTCCGACCATGTCCAATGCTCGTGCCATATGAAGTTATGGAGAACTGCTGCCTCAACTGCCAGTCCTGTCCCAACGAGATAGTGCAGTCCCAACCAACCGGTCAGTGCCGCCAACGTGGACAGCTGGATCAGGACCCCCAATGCACCAACCAAGTTGAAGGCAATCCAGCGCCGCATCTGGGCAGCCCCTTCCAGGGACCTAGCCAAGCATCGCCGCACGCCAGGTGTCCCCCTCATCGCGGCAATCTCTCAGCCAGGTAGAGGGCGCGCGAGTTCCGAACTGCGCAGACCACGAATTTCAGCACTAGGCCCGCAATCGCGACAATCCCGCCCACGTCGAACAGTCGAAAGACGCCGATAGCCCCCAATTGGACCCATGGCTTATGGAGAAGGCAAACGGTCCCAACGGCCAGAATAATCCGAAGCTCTGTGGGGCCAATTCTCAAGAACGAAAGGTGAAACACACACCGTACATGTGTGGACAGATACTCCTCGGCCGCTGCCATCAGGTAGGCAACGAGTAGCCCCAACGCCAGCAGAGGACTCATGTAGCCCGAAAGGGCCAACCCGACCAGAAGGAAGAGAGTCCCCACCGTGTCGAGCACATGATCGACATAGAAGCCATACCTCGGTCTCTGTTGATTGCGGACTCTCGCCAGGGTCCCGTCCAGGCTGTCTCCAAACCAATTCACCGCCAGAGCGATGACGACGACCCATAATGCCAGCTTGTTTCGGCTGGCTGCCCAGTAGGCTACTCCAGCCATGAGCATCGCGGCGAATCCCAGCAGGGTCAAGTGGTCGGAATTCAACCAGAGCGGGAGGCGTTTGGCCATCCACACTAAGGCCTTTTTCTCAACGGCAGCCAGGACGCTTCCGTGCTGTCGGACATGCAAAGGATTGCGGTCGACCACCATTTTCGCCTGCTTTCCTTGAGGACTGCATGTCACCGCCACTGAGCACTCCAGTCGGACTCAAGACCACCAGCAGCAAAGAAAGTCTGCTCATGCGACAGCCTCCGTGCTGCGAGGTCTGTGTCGACGCACACAGGCATCATGTGAGCATATGAAGCGCCGAGTCGCAGACCGGCCCTAGACGCTTGTGGGGAAAGGAGATCGAATATCGGACAACCTGGGAATCACGCCAATTGGTCGGAGTATTTCGCCGACAGTGAAGGATTCTTAGGACACTGTGGTTCGCCAATTCGTCGTCCGATCCAGTTCTCTGTATAGATAACGCGCCTGATAGCTGTTTTGGGTCATGACACCCGTCGCAACCGAGTACTTCGGATCGGGCTAAAGAAGACTCTTGGAACCTTGAAAGAATTCGAGGGATTGCCAGTAGCGCGCTTGTTTGCTCGGGCTAAGCTCCGCGTCTTTCGTTCAGCTGTATCCAATCTCGACGGTTGCGCCGCCCGCTGTTCCGAGCCTATTCGCTGGCTGCGACGGTGGGGAATGGATGGTCGCCAACTCGGAAGGTATCGCCCCGTGGCATCTCAAGTCCAGCATGCAGCCGCATGCGGGTATAGTCGGCATCTCGGAAAACTTGCGCCACCCTAGCTGTTTTGGAAGGACCTTATCCTGGA
>JBEKCQ010000204.1:0-5120 GCA_050014795.1 Terriglobia bacterium
TCCCGTCGTTGTGGTTGGCCGCCGGCTACATCCTGATTTTCGGCGTGGGCTCCATCGGCGGCATGACCGTGATGAGCCTGCTGATGAGTGTGCCGCTCGCGCTCGCGGCGCAGCGCCTGAAGCTGGTGGAGCGCCTGATTCGCCTCGCCGCCGGGCTGTTCAGCCTGGTCTTCGGTCTGTATCTCATCTGGGAAGTGGGTTTTATTCAGTCGCTGCTCGGCTGAGGGCCGTCCCGCCGGCGCCCCGCCGGACGGGTGAGGGTCGCGGCCTCTGCGCCGCCCGCGAGAGACGGAGGAAACTACCAAATGAAATCTGGCGAAACAAGGCTTTATGCTGGGAAGCAGGGCCGGTCTTTGCTTGTCTGCATCGGCGTATGGGCCGTGCGAGATAAGAGCGGCACGACTCACATCCACCTAACAAGTCGCCGCCACTTCCACGTCACCGTTACAGACCGAGCGGGGCGGAAACGGTACCACCCAGCTCTATTCAAAGCTCTGAAGGGACTGCTTGCTAAGAACGGGCGTTGGAAATTCGAGCAGTAGCTGGATCCCTTGTATTGCAGCCCGCGCCCTCGCGGACGTCAGAATGCGATGTCTGCGCCACCCGCGAATACTCGATGCTCATTTGTTCGGACGGCGGACACCAATGGGCTGCGATCCCATAATCGTCCACGGCAGTCGCTTGCTTTGCCGATGAGGGTTGGTCCCCAAAGTCAAGCGGGTATTGTTTCAGCCTTGCCGCGTTTTGGGAAAGCGCCTTTGCGTACTCATCAATGTTTGACGCGAGGAGTTCGTCCAGCGGCTCTCCGGGTGTAGTCAGGCTTATTTTCCAGCGGCCATCCTCGCGACTCAGCCGTCGCCGGTAAATCGTCTTCATGAAAGGATGGGAATCAACCACAGTGAAACCAGTAAGGCCACTTAGCAACGGTAGGTGCCTTCTTCCCGCGACAGCGATTAGGTGGAGACCCCGCCCCAAAGCGTCCTCCAGACGACGCAGCTGGTCAATATGCCATTGTGCGACGGCCCTCGTAGCACCTCCAGTCTGAAATTCTTTCGCAACGATGCTGATGTGGGCGTGGTCACGCAGGAAGTCGCGCCAGAAATCCCAGTCTCCCTGGGTCACAGCGCTTAGGTGTGGAGCAACGTTGATGCCCGCACGCGAAAGCTCTTCTGCGCAGATCAGCGACCGCCTCCTGTTCGAGAGATGCTCAGTTCTTGGGACGTTAAGGGGGAAAGAAAAGTTGGGTGCAGTAACTAGGTCCGCTCGGATGGCGGCTAAATGCGCCGGCAGCCCGTCCAGATGGGCATGCTCCCAATAACGTTCAAGTTCAGCGTCTTCACCCACGGAGATTAGTATTAGTCGCGTTGTCGCTCCAATTCGGAAAAACGACCGCAGAGCTTGAGCTGTCTCGAAGAATGTCACGTCCCCGACGCGCCTCCGAGTTACCTCAAACGTCGGGAGGGCGACCAGCGGCAAATCCAGGTCGCGGACACGCTGGAACCCGTGTTGAATCATCGGCACATACACTGGCAAGGGGGAGTGAGGATTTTGCCTGATATCCCATTGACGACGCGAGTCTAAGCCCCCGCTGTCTCTTAGAATGGCAATGAAATTCGAAGATCGCGGGCATGCGAGAGTGCAAGTGTCGGGGCTGCTACAACAGCAAGACATGCAATCAAACCCGTTGTAAATCCCCCCACAATCAGTAAAGAACCCGCAGGTCTGACACCCCAGACCTAACGTTGCCGATGACCCCACCCTCGACATTGGTCCAATTGGCCCCAGGCGATCAACCAATTTAGTGGCCATTCGGGGACCTCTCTGCGATAGTCACCTCTAGCCGCGCAGAAAGGCTATCCATCGCGGTTACCTGAACTTTCAGTGTCCTGCATAAGCGCGGGTCGGCTTCGAACAGATTTTTCAAATCTCGTGCAGCGTCTCCATCGATTGAACCGATCACTCGGTTCTCGTACAGGACAGCTATCTTCGCTTGGGGACGAGGTTGGAATATCACCAGGTTGCACCCCACAGGAATTGAGTAGCAAGGATCAAGCAATTGGCACGGGTAGATGATTATCCCATCCTCGCCGCCTTCCAATAGAGATGGCCGGGCCAAGTATTCCTCCACCTTCTTCCGGAGTGATCGCCTCCAAGTTTTCTCGGTTCTTCTGATCCAGTCTTCCCCCATGTCAAACCTCCAGATACGGAACTGCGTAGATATATTCCTTTCCGACCCTTTTCCTTGTAATGAGCCGAAGCTTGTGCAAAGCCACTAACCGGTTTATCCATGCGGTTTTGCCGACCTTGGCTTTTTTCCCGCCAGCAGAGTCAGCGTAAAGTCGTTTCGCAGAGATGCCCGACCGTCGGATCACTCGGTCCAGCGTTTGGGCATGGACAGAATCCAACTTTCCGATCGGACGCGCCGAAAGAATGCGTCCATCCCTCATATTCTCGGCAAAAAATACCGCCAGCCCTTCTGTTTCGAGGACGAACTCCAGCTCATCTTTGCAGTTTTCGTTCAGGCCAAACAGAACGAAGTACTTTTCTAGCTCGGCCGCACTCAACATTCTCATCACCGGAACGAAGGCTGCGGCGAAATAGCTTGCCGTTGCCACCCGTACGTTCGACCAGTCCCATAAAATGGTTTCAGGCTCTAATGCGACAAAAGCGGCCTCGACAAACCTTGGGAAGTCGCTTCGGCCCCGCCCGCTTCCGATCAGCATATCTGAGTTGGTTATCTTGCCCACGTCGATGGTTCGCATGGCTCTCCTCGGACCTTCATTACGTTCACCATGATGAATGAACTTTGTGAATCTGTCAAGAGGGAAATTTTATTCGTCAGTCGGCAATAGCGTCTAGGCCACATGAGACAGCTATTTGAACGCCGGGGAGAGGGGGAAGGTATCTCTGGAGTCTCCTGCGTTTTTCCGTTCGACGATCAAAGACGAGCACGGCTTCACTGCTCCTCAGTCGGGTAAACCCCCAGAGTTCCGCAACCGCTTGCAGGAGGCGCGAGAAACCGTAGCCCCGGTTTTGGTCGCGAAGCCGTGATACGCCCCGAAGAACAGCCTTTTGGAGCGCTTCCATCGAGGAGTTGAGGTAGCGATAGTTCGGGTTCCTTCGGATGCTCCGTAAGATGCCAATGCCGAGGTCCGCCACCCCAAAGTCCAGACGTCGGTGGGTGACTTCATAAGCCGCGAGCCCGGGAACGCAAGTTTCGCTATGTTCCCACACATTGTCGACCATTTCCCCCATCGCTCCAGTTAGTGCTCCCGAAAGTTGATCCGGAAAACTGTGTTGCTTAAGGTCTCTCTGCAAGCTGTGCAGGAACGCAGTCCACTGCCAATCTCGTGAATCTAACGGTAGGACCATGAGTCGCGTGCTACCCAGTTGTACGCCTGAGCCACGAGGGCAAGAAGGCCAGTTCAATCCCTTAAGTAGCCTCCACAGCCGGGACTGATTTGACCGGAGGCAGTCGGGTGTATTTGCGGATTTAGACAGATGCTGCTCGATGCAAAGCAATTCTATCGCCGCAGCCAAAGTAAGCTCACGGTCAGGGATTGGGGACTTCAACGCGCCGCCACGGTGACTGCTGACGAGCCTCCAATGAAAGCTGTCGATGAGGTCGATTTGTGTGTATGGGCTCGATGACATCAACAGTTTCGCCTTACTGCTATCTAATCATAACCCTAATCCGGGCGATTCTGTGCCGGGATTCCAGCCCATAGCAGGTAGCGCAGAGTTGTTCTGCAACTCTGCGGCACTTTGGGTTTGGTATTCTTGAAGCAAGAGTTGTCGCCCGGGCTTGAGGCACAACTGGGGGGAGCAACCTAAAGAAAGAGCCGCAGAGTAATGTGCTACCGCGCATAACTCTGCGCTACCTTGCGGAAAGAACCGCGGACCTACAAATCAGGTCCACGCTACCCACTTTACTCATACCGCAGCGCCACCATGGGATCGACCTTCGTCGCCCGGCGCGCGGGGATGTAGCAGGCGACGAGCGCCACCGTGCATAGCAAAACCGCGACGCTCGCATAGGTCAGCGTGTCGGTTGCTGTCACACCCAGCAGCTGGCTCCTCAGGAACGGCGTCAGCGCCAGCGACAATGCGAGGCCAATCGCCAGGCCGATCAGGGTCAATCGGAAGCCTTGGGCCAGCACCAGGCGGAGGACTTGCGGTCGTCGTGCTCCGAGCGCCATGCGAATGGCAATCTCGTGGGTGCGTTGGCGCGTCGTGTAGGCGATTACCCCGTAGATACCCACCGCCGCCAGGATTAGGGCGAGGAGTCCAAAGGCGGCCGCGAAGGTTCCGGCGATCCGTTCGAAGATGCTCCCCAGTTGCATGCTGGAGGGGAGAGTCGTCACGCCGAAGACCGGCAGATCGGCGTTGAGTTCATGGACGGTTCTTTCCACCGCCGAGGCGTAAGCCTTCGGATCTCCCGACACCCGCGCGTGGATGATCACCGGATCTCGGTAGTCCTGGAACAGTGGCAGAAAAATGGCGGGCGCCGGGGCATAGACCAGGCGGCGGTACTTGCCATTTCGAGCCACACCCACGACCGTGAACCAGCGACCGTACAAGCTAACCCTCTTGCCGATCGCATCCTGTCCCGGCCAGTAGCGGTCGCAAAACTCCTGATTGACGACGGCCACCGGCTGCGACTTCTCGCTGTCTTGGGCGGTAAAGTCACGCCCCGCGACGAGAGGAGTGCGCAGGGTCCGAAAGTAGTTCGGACCCACGGCGGCGCGATCGATTTCCATCGATTCGCCGGGCTGGGGTACGTACCCATCAGGTTGAACATATTCGCTATGAAGAGTGAAACTGAGCGGCGAGAAATCCGCCAGGGTCACGGCATCAACCCCGGGCAGGGCTTCGAGCTTCGTGAGCAATTGCCGGTCGAACGCCAGGCCTTGAGCCGCCGAATAGCCAACGGGGCCGAGCTCGTACCAAGCCAGCAGCACGTGCTGGGGATCGAACCCGGGATCCAGCCGCCGGGCCTTCTGCAAGCTGCGCATGAACAGACCGGCGCAAATCAGCAGGAGCAAGGAGAGAGAGATTTGCACCACCACCAGCGCGCTCGAGAGCCGCGACTTGTAGTGCCCGGCCGTCATGCTGCCGGC
>JBEKCQ010000205.1:0-4945 GCA_050014795.1 Terriglobia bacterium
CCGGTGTCCTTTCCCTCCTTGCGGTGTGAGAAGAAGAGGTCAGTCCGGCAGGCCGTGCAGAAGTCGGCGACCTGAATGCGGGAGGGGCGCACTCCCGCGCTGCGAAGCTGATCAAGCGCCACAGCCACGAGGTCAAGGCGCGCCCCGGGCGCAGGACGCGTCCCGTGGCCCGGCGGCTGCGCAGACAGGAAAGGCAGCGAATCGCGCGCGGCGCGCACCGTGGAAGGACTCGCCGGGGACGCTTCACGAAAGAACTGTTCGCCTCGCGGGAAGCGCCCGCAGAAAGCGGCGGCAACCTCTTCGCCCACCTCGTAGCAGCAGGCCCGGATGCTGGGGCCGAGGGCCGCGAGCAGGTGCTGCGGATCTGAGCCAAACACGGCTCGCATCAGTCCCACGCTTTTTTCGATGATGCGCCCGAGTGCGCTGCGCCAGCCCGCATGGATAGCGGCGACGGCGCGCTGGCGGGGGTCCAGCACCAGGACCGGCAGGCAGTCCGCAACCCGCACCGAGAGCAGGACTCCGGGCTGATCAGTTACGAGCGCGTCGCCGATGGGCAGGAGGCGATCCGGACGGTCCAGGGCGGGGAAACCCGAGGGGCAGTATTCCAGTTGGCCGGACGCTGCCCGCACCACGCGATAGATGTGCGTGGAATGCCTTTGCCGCAGCGCGGCCAGCGCGAAGCGCTCCGTGCCCAGTTGGGCGAAGAAGCGCCGGCGATTTTTCTCGACGTTCGCGCGGGTGTCCGCCGCGATGAAGCCGAGGTTCAGCCCCGCGGCCGGAGCTTCACTCCCGCCGCCCCGGCGCGTGCTGAAGGCGTGCAGCAGCCAGGGAAAACGCGCCAGAGCCCCACACTCCAGCCACTCGAGGCCATCCCGCGCAACGAGGTTGAAAGCTCCCTGCTTCAAGCAGCCAATATAGCACAGGGCCCGCCCATCATCCGGCAGGTGGGTAGTGGGTCAGTTTGAAGATCGTCGGCAGTTTCCGAGATCGGGACTTCGGAGGAGTCAGGGAGTTGCACTTCGACGAATAGGGGGTTTCCCAGGCGGAATCTTGCCGAACCGGCGCGATTATCCGTAATCACATGCCGGCAAGGCAGGACTGATCTGCCCAATCCGAGGCCAACCCTGCAAATTTCAAAGATTTGCTTTGGCGGCGCCTCGCTCGTCACTCGTCACTGCTCTTAACCGTTGCACCGCCGCCGATGGTTGTCGGGAACAACCGCTTTTGGCGGTGATCATCCGGGAGGGTAACGTTCCGCATCTCCCGCTCGCGTGGCGCAGTCAAGCGGAAAGCAGCGGGTTGGGTGGAAGCGGGTGTTAGCCCGCACCCTGCTTATGAAAGCGTTGCTGTGCCTGCCCGAACCCATGCGTATCTCGTAGAGACATAATCTAGCCATGCCTGCATCTCAGGCAACTGGTCAACAGAGAGGTTGCCAAAAAGCTGCTCTGTGCTGACGCTGATAAATCTGTCGCGAGGCTGCACTAGTTTCTTCCAAATACTCGTAGCCGTCTGGCCAAGCGATTCGAGCTCTCGAGAAGTCACTTTGTAGAAATCAGTGTTACAGCCAGGGCTGATGTGAAGCACGCTAACCTTATTTGCGCCCAATTCCTGCGCACGCTCCATTTCGTTGGCCAAGAACTGCTGACGCATAAACTGATAAAACGGCTCATGGAAAAGTGACTCGAAGCTGGGTAACAGGTCTTTATTGATTGGGCAAGTATCGGGTTCGAAGAGCGGCTTGTAGATGGCAGTGCGGTCTGTGCCGCTTTTGGCAACTTTCAGGGGCGTGCCAGCGTACGACTCGGTGTACTTCCACTCAATCAAAACGATCTGCCGCTTTCCATCTATTTGCTCAAACATAACCGCCGCGTCTGCGCTGGTGCAATTCGCGCCGCGTGTGCGTTTGCCACCACGGGAGGTTTTCTCGTCCAAGTAATTCTTTTGGCCTATCCACTCACAAGCGATGTATTGTCCGTCTTCTATCGGGAGCATTTCCCGAATGGCTGGGAAAACAGGCCGCAGCACTTCGGCCAGTGCACGAGGCTGGTCTGCAAACGGGAACAGAAAATTTACGCAACAGACCTGCGAGTCGCAAAGATGATTGCTCGGCTTGCCGCCTTGCCCGTCATGCCATTTAATGCGTTGAGAAGCAAAATAGGCTGGGGCGCTTTGGCGAATTCCAGGAAAGAGATTTTCTTCGGCGTATTCGAGGGGCAGACAAAACGGGCGTACCTTGCCCCTGTAAATACCATCGGCACGAGCCGCGTCAGAAGAGTAAGGGGAACTGGTCTTAAACTTTACCTGCTGTAGCTTTTCGCTTTCGAGGAATTTGCCCATTGCATTCTCCTGTATGTGGCTTGACGAGTCGCCGTGATTGCACGAGCGGGCTAGCAATAATTAGATTGATCTGCATAAGATGCGGGCGGGCTGGCGCAGACCCCAAGGGACAGGGGTCTGCGCCAGCCGGCGGGTTCTATGGATGCAGGCTGAACGTCCACTTGTGATCATGTTAGGAAACTTTGGTTGCTGCCCAGGTGCCGAAGTCTCCCTGTGTACAGCCTCCACTGGGCGCCCTGTAGGTGCCCGACGCCGAGAGCCCATCCGTTGCAACCGTGCCGGTAAAACTAACAGGCTGGCTACCCTCTTGAAGTTGGAAATTCAGGGTCGTACCCGTAATAGTTCCGCTGAGGCTTGCGGTGGTCGCGCACGGAGTCCCAGATAGTGAAAGTTGTCCCGATAGAGATGAGCCGGTCTGCAAAAGGGAACCGTTCCCTACGACGGTAAGAGTTACCAACGTGGACTTGGCTGTGAATTGCCAGTTGCCCGTCAAATTCGGTGAAGCGGGGACGTTGCTCCCGCCTCCACCGCCGCATCCAAAGAGAAATATCAGCAAAATGGCGAACGCCGATTTGTTGAGTCTGCTACACGTCTTGTCCATTCTTCTCCCCTTTGATCTCTCAACGATTGAGATGCGCTTCCTCCTTCCAAGCAAACCGGCAAGAAAGACCCGCGCTGGCTGGCGCAGAACCCTGTTCTGTGGGGTCTGCGATCTCCCCCAGGGACTTGCCAAGTGGTGGCTTCATCATGAGCCTCCTTCAAGAACGGATACGCGGCGTGCCGCGGGACGTGGCTATGCCTCACCGGTGACCGACGACCGGCCGTGGAGTTGTTGACAGCGCCCAGCCTCCCAGGGGTTCTCGGGCTGGCCACGGGGTGGACCAACTTATACTGCCCGTTAACCTCTGATGCAAGTGCAAAACGTCGCGCAAGAAGGCCACTGACCTCTCTCCCTCGATGTTACTAGACCCACCTTTTCACCAGCAGTGCCACGAGAGATCCTCCAGACCGCCCGCATGTCTCCTGATTAGGTTGCATGTAGTCGGCAAACCGGACAAACGCCCCTCAAGGTTAGATCCCCCGGAATGGCGATAGCGGAAAGTGATCTCGCCTCGATTTGAGTCAAGCTGGCCACCTCGGCAGGCGGTCGGCGTTGAAATACGACTCTTGATTTGCTATCGTGGGCTTACCTGCGGACATCGAGCACGCTGACCTCGACAGGCGAGGAGGACGGCATGCTTTCCTTTCGGCTTGTGCACATGATTGAAAGTCACGCGGAGCAGCTCACCCGGGGCGTGGTTCACGACCTGCAGACGAACCCGCGCACGCCGGCGTATCACAAGCTCACGGCCGAAGAGCTGCACCACCGGGCGTACGCCGTTTACCGCAACCTGGGTCGCTGGCTGAATGAGAAGACCGACGAGATGATGGAAGCCTTCTACGGCGAGCTGGGCAAGAAGCGGCACGCCGAGGGCATTCCAGTCTGCGAAGTGGTTTATGCGCTGCTCCTGGTGAAGTATCATTTACGCGACTACATTCGCGCCTCGGGGCTGGTGGATTCGGCGGTGGAGATATATCAGGAACAGGAACTGCATCGGCTGGTGGGCCATTTCTTTGACCGGGCGATCTACTACACGGTCAAAAGCTACGAGGGCGAGGCCGCGTCCCACCGGGCGCACGCGGCGGGCGCGCGCGCTCATTGAGCGGGGAGAAAGCGTCGGCATGATTGTCGGAACGGGCGTGGACATTGCGGAGACGGCGCGCCTGGAGCAGGCTCTGGAGCGGCACGGCGAGCGTTTCGCAAAGCGCGTCTACACGCCCCGCGAAATCGCTTACTGCGAACGCTTCAAAAACAGGGCCGAGCGTTACGCCGCCCGCTTCGCGGCCAAGGAAGCGGCTTTCAAGGCGCTGGGCACCGGCTGGGCCGAAGGGGTCCGGTGGCTGGACGTGGAGATCACCCATCAGCCCAGCGGCAAGCCGGAACTGGCGCTCACCGGGCGCGCCGAGGAGTTGGCCCGGCAACTAGGCGTGACGCGCGCTGCGGTCTCGATCTCGCATTCCGATCGCTACGTGGTCGCGCAGGTGATTCTCGAATCCGATGGCTAGGATTTCTGGCGGACGCTGGTACGGCCCTAGCGCCTGGGCGCTGGTGGCGGGGTGTTGGCTGGGGATTCTCCCGGCCGCCGGACAGGTGCCCCCGGGCGACGCGGACCCGATCTTCCTGGAGGCAAAAAAGGCCGTCAAGTTTGTGCTCAGGTCGGAGACGCCGGAATACCCGCCGCTGGCCAAGGTGAACTACATCCAGGGGCGGGTCCGCGTGCAGGTTGTGGTGACCAGGGAGGGGCGCGTCCAAGAGGCGCACGTAGTCCGCGGGCATCCTTTCCTGGCGGTGGCCGCGCTGCAGGCCATTCGCCACTGGCTTTTCCGTCCTGCCAGGGCACGGACCGGGCCCGAGGAATTTCAGACCTACGTGGACGTGAACTTCGCGTTGCGCGTCAAGAAGATTGGCCAGTTCCCCGAGCAGCCGGAAAAGGATCTGACGCGCCAAGTCCATCCCCCGGAAGTATTGGAGCGGCCGGGAAATTCCGCGAATGCAACCTCGGTCCGT
>JBEKCQ010000206.1:0-4926 GCA_050014795.1 Terriglobia bacterium
GCGCGGATCGTCCTGTTTATTTTGCTGGCTTTCTCAGTCCTCTCCTGGGCCATCATCTTCCACAAGCATCGCAGCTTCAGAGCGGCACGGCGAGACTCGCGGGAGTTTCTCAGGATTTTTCGGCAAAGCAAGAAGCTCTCGGACATCCGCGCCTCCTGCAAAAGCCTGAAGGCCAGTCCTCTGGTCGAAGTCTTCCTGGCAGGATACCGGGAAATCGAAAGTCAAGCGGTAGCGGGCGAGAATCCGGGTAAGCCGCGGATTCGGAGCCTGGATGCGGTCCAGCGCGCCCTGCAAATTGCGGCTTCCGCTGAACTCACGCGCATGGAGCAGTGGCTAAGCTGGCTGGCCACAACGGGTTCGGTCACGCCGTTCATTGGGCTGTTCGGGACCGTCTGGGGCATCATCGACGCCTTCCGGGGCCTGGGGACCGCCGGGACGGCTTCCCTGCGCAGTGTGGCGCCGGGAATTTCCGAGGCCCTCGTCACGACCGCCGCCGGCCTGTTCGCTGCCATTCCCGCGGTTGTGGCCTACAACCAGTTTGTACAGCACATCAAGGAATTCGGGGCGCTCATGGATGACTTCGCGCTGGAGTTCCTGAATATGACCGAGCGGCACTTTACGTAGCCGAGAAGTCCGTGGTCAGTAGCCCGTTGTCCGTTGTGGGTTGCAGCAGCCCGCGGACCACGGACAAAGGACGGTTTTCCAATGGCATTCACAACTCCCAAGGGCCGAACGCGCACCTCGCTTTCCGAGATCAACGTCACGCCGTTCGTGGACGTGATGATGGTCTTGCTGGTCATCTTCATGATTACCGCGCCGTTGCTCGAATCCGGGATCGAAGTTGACCTGCCGAAGACCAAGACGGTGAAGGTGGTGACGGATGAGAAGGTGGTCGTCACCATCGACAAGCGGCAGACCATTTACGTTGGTAACGACCCGGTGAACATTCACCGGCTGGGGTCGTTTGTCCTCGACCATATGCAGGGCGCCAGCGACACGCCCGTTTACATCCGCTGCGACCAGAGCGTCCCCTTCGGCGCGTTCGCCCAGGTGGTGGATGCGCTCAAGCAGGCGAACCTCACGAATATCAGCATCGTGACGGAACCCCTTTCGACGCGCGGCGCATCTTAGGTTATGGAAGGTCCGCCCCCCAAGGAGCGGACGATATTGGCGATGGGCACAGCAAGCTTTCCAGTCTTCTTTGATCAGCGCGAACGCCTGGGTGGTACAGTCCTGCTGTCCGTTGTGCTGCACGGGGTGTTGTTCGCCGTCGCTGCCGGATACACAGCCCTGGGGCCGCGCCTGGGAGGAGGATGGGGACGGAACTGGGGAAGCGGCGGGGCTACCCGCGTTACCGCTGTTTCCTCCCTGCAGGGTGTTCCCTTGCCCGCGCCGATGTTGGCCACACGGAGCACGTTGGCCACGCAAACCCCCGGACTTTACCAAACAGAAGCCCCAAGCAAGCTGGAGCCGCCTTCTCAGGCGGCTGAGATTCCCAAGTTCCAGCAGGCGGTGGCGCCCGAAAAGGCGGTCCGCGTCGCCAAGCGCCTCCAGAAGGAAGCCGTGGAAACACCCGAGAACGCCGTCCCCTTCGGCCTGGGTGGAAAGCCTTCCCTGGCCTTTAGCCAGTTCGTGAACTCGGCGGGCGAAGGCAGCCTGGGTTTCGGGGATGGGAACTTTGGTGAGCGTTATGGCTGGTATGTGGCCGCGGTTCGGAACCGCGTCAGCAGCAACTGGCTGCTCGCGACGATCAGCCCCGGCATCATGACGGCGCCGCGGGTTTACCTCAACTTTGATATCACCCGCGACGGGACGGTGGCCAACGTGCGGATCACGCAGTCCAGCGGCATCCCGGAAGTGGACCGTTCCGCCCTGAGGGCTGTCCTAGCTTCCAACCCCCTCGGCCCCCTCCCGCCTGACTATGCGGGGGACAAGGTCTCGGTGGAATTCTATTTTGATTTCCATCGGCGGTGACGGGCTCAGGGCAAGTCACTTCCAGGGCCCGCAAGGCCGAGTCTGTCGTGAGGCAAGACCCCCAATTGCGGAACACCGCACATCTTGAACACAGGGAGCTTCGGGAAGCATGAAACGCGCACAGTTCACATCCATCCTGTTGGGCCTCGCCCTCGCGGTGCCTGCTTTGGTCGTCGTGCTGCGACCCGGCCGGGGCCAGGACTGGTTCACTACGGGCATCAACCTGGGAGCGCCGAAGATTCGCCTGGCGGTCTCGGAGTTTCCTCCGCGATCGGTTGATCAGGGGCTGGTCAGCCTGACGCAAGAGTTCAATCGGGTCCTGGCGGACGACCTGGACAACGCCGGCATTTTTGAGCTGGTCAGCAAGAGCTACCTGCCTCTCAAACTGCCGCAGGAACCCGAAGAAGTGGTCTTCAAGAACTGGACCGATCCTCCCGCCTCGGCCCAGATGCTCGTCTTCGGAAAGACCGAGGCCATCAGTGCGAACCTGGTCATTACCGCTCGCCTGTTCGACCTGAAGAACCCCAGTAATCCCAGTGTGATTGCCAAACGTTACGTGGCCACCATGAACGAGATTTCGACACGCGAGACCGCACACCGCTTTGCCAACGAGATCATCCAGGCGTTGGGAGGAGGTGTGCCGGGGATTAACCTCTCGCGCCTCAGTTTCGTCAGCAACCGCACCGGTCACCCGGAAATCTGGGTGATGGATTACGACGGCTTCAACCAGCGGCCCATCACCAGCGACGGAAGTATCTGCCTCACTCCTCGTTGGTCGGCCGACAACACGAAGCTGGCCTTCACCAGCTACCTGCTCGGCAATCCCGACATCTCCATCGTTTCGCTGGAGACCAACCGCCGCATTCCCTTCCCGCGCTACAAGGGCTTGAACACCACACCCGCTTGGTCGCCTGATGGGAAGAAGATTGCCTTCTGCTCCAGCATGAGCGGCGACCCGGAAATCTATGTGTCGGATCCCAACGGGTTTAACCTTCAGCGGCTGACGTTCTCGCCCGGCGTGGACATCTCCCCGGTGTGGAATCCGAAGACCGGCAATGAAATCGCGTTTGTCTCCGACCGCAGCGGCTCCCCGCAGATTTACATCATGTCGGCGGATGGGACGAGCCTGCGCCGGCTCATCAGCGAAGGCGGGGATGCCAGTTCGCCGTCCTGGTCGCCCAACGGGCTGTTCATGGCTTTTTCCTGGCGCCTCACGGAGACAGGAACCTACGACATCTACATGATCGAGATCGCGACCGGCCGGACCATCCAGCTCACCCACGACGTCCAGCGCAATGAGCACGCCTACTGGTCACCGGATGGGCGTCACCTGGTTTTCGAATCCACCCGCTCGGGAACCAAACAGGTCTGGATGATGCTGGCGGATGGCAGTAATCCCCGACAACTGACAAAGGAAGGACAGAACTGGGGACCGGCCTGGTCGAACTAGAGGACCGGACCGGCCGGGCCGACTGGAGCGCCTGCCGCCTTGATCGCGCCCTCCCCCAAAAAAACCAGAAGAGGTTGTGTTTTTTTTTGATTTGGTGTTAGTATGGCGGGGTTTAGCTGTCATTATCCCTTCCGCGATGGGCAGGTTCCGTCGCGCGTTCCTTCATCATAGGGAGGGATAGTTTCAGGAGAACTGGACTCATCCACGGGATCATGAGGATTTTCTTGCCGACCAAGGAGGAAAGAGCATGCGACAGAACAAACGCTGTATTGCGGTTCTCGTCGGTATCCTGGGACTAGTGCTTCTAGCGGGAGCCTGCAAGGCAAAGAAGGTGGCCGCGCCACCGCCGCCGCCACCGCCGCCGCCACCCCCGGCGGCGCCCACGGTTACCCTGACGGCCGAGCCCAGCACAGTGGAAAAAGGCAGGTCCGTCACCCTGAGTTGGACCTCTGCGAACGCTACCGATCTGGATCTCCAACCCGGCCTCGGTAAGGTCCAAGCCACGGGTTCAACCAATGTGACGCCGACGGATTCGACGACCTATACGCTGACCGTGACCGGTCCGGGAGGGACGGACACCGCCACCGCGCGCGTGACCGTCACCATTCCGCCACCGCCGCCGCCTCCACCCCCACCCAAGCCGGTCGAGGTGAGCGAAGAGGATCTGTTCGGGCAAAACGTGAAGGATGCTTACTTTGACTACAACAAGTCCAACATCCGTCCGGATGCCCAGCAGACTCTAACGACCGACGCTGATTTCCTGAAGGCCCATCCTGGCGTCCGATTCACCATTGAGGGCCACTGCGACGAGCGCGGAAGCGAGGAGTACAACCTCGGCCTGGGTGACCGGCGCGCCAACGCTGCCAAGAGTTTCCTGGTGAACCTCGGTGTCACCGAAGACCGCATCGGCACGATTTCCTACGGCAAGACCCGGCCGGTCTGCACCGAGTCCAACGAGGACTGCTGGCAGAAGAACCGTCGAGCTCACTTCAAGTTCGGCAGGTAAGCAAGGAGTCCACGCCGGGGGCCCGTCAGGCTCCCGGCACCTCCCTCCACTGCGGAACCGTCCGTCGTGGGCGAGGAAGTCCGGGCTGGCTGCGTGGTGTCACTCATCACGCCCCGTGAAGTTCTTCGCCGCGACGGAGCACGAACCGTCTGCACACCTTGATGGTCCCTTGCCGGTTGACCTCGCTTGCAGCAAGGAGGTACACTGGCAAGGGATTTTATTTCTTGGAGCGAGGATAAAGGAACTTTGAAAAAGCTTGCGATTTGTGCGGCGATTACAGCCTCTCTTTGGGGATTGGGTCCGCAGCCTGCCTACGGTCAGAAAAAAGACACCCTCCTGCTGATGCGGCAACTCGACACCATGCAGGAGATGATCCAGAACATGCAGAAGACCCTGGACACGCAGACGGCGGTCCTGCGGACTCTGGTGGAGCAGGCCAACGACAATGTGAACTCGATGAAGCTCACGGTCGAGGAACTGAGGAAAGCAACTCAGC
>JBEKCQ010000207.1:0-11424 GCA_050014795.1 Terriglobia bacterium
GGTGTGTGGCAGGGGGAAATGCCACCGTGCGGGCAGGAGAGGGCGGCCGGCCAGGCGTTCCACCAGAGCGAGGTTCATCTGGATGACGTGCTCGCTTCCGTGCGGCGAGATACGTTCCGTGTAGAAGATGCCAGCGGCAGGCTCTCGTAGCCAGTATTCGGCGAAGCCCACACGCTCCCGGGAACGGCTGAGCCAGGCAATGAGCGCCGATTTGTAGAGTCCCTGAAAATCGAGGGCGGCGTCAAACGCGACTTCACGGAGGGCTACCACTCCCCGAGTCACCGACTTGAGAGTCTGGGACGAAATCAGCTTCCTGCGCCAACCAAGGGTGTCGAGCTTCACCAGGCGATGGACATAGGGGTTTCCGTCCAGGAGACCTGCGTGGCGTGTTTCCACAACCCAGTGAATCTCGGCCTGCGGAAACGCTTCCCCCAAGGCCGCCACAGCCGGCAACGCGTGGACAATGTCGCCGATGGAGCTAAGACGAATGACTAGAAACCGTTGGCTGGACTCCGGCATCTTTTGGTGACAGGCGACAAGTGATAAGCGACAAGAAGAACTGCTCGGCACTCGTCACCTGTCACTCGTCACTTCTTTTGACCGCTTGGCAATCTCCCCCAGTATCTCGCGGGTCGAATGACCTTTGGCGTCGCCCACGATGCGCACGGCCCCCCCTAGCTCCTTCATCACCGTGCGCTCGGGAACTGTCTCCACGGAATAGTCGGTCCCTTTGCATTGCACGTGAGGGCGGAGGTCGCGCAGCACTCCCTCCGCAGTCAGGTCGTCAAAAATGACCACGTAGTCAACGCAGGCGAGCGCCGCCACCAACTCCACCCGCGCCTCCGCTGGCAGCAACGGCCTTCCCGGGCCCTTCAAGGCCGCGACCGCCCGGTCGCTGTTGACTCCGACCACCAGCACATCCCCCTGCTCCCTGGCTCCTTGGAGATAGCGGACGTGGCCAACGTGGAGGAGGTCGAAACATCCGTTCGCGAAAGCGATTCGCCGTCCCTCGCGACGCAACTGCTCGCCCAGGGCCGACACGTCACCGCGCGGAATGAGCTTCGCACTCACGCGTTTCGAATGGCCTCCTTCAGTTCAGGGCTGGTCACCGTGGCTGTCCCGCGCTTCATCACGACGAGCCCTCCGGCGCAATTGGCAAGCTGCGCGGCGTGGAAGAAGCTGGCGGCGGCCGCCAGAGCCAAGGTGAAAACCGCGATGACGGTGTCTCCAGCTCCGGTCACGTCCACTGCCTGGTCGGAGCCGAAGATGGGCAGGTGTCTCGGCTGCTTCCGGGGCTCGAACAAGACCATGCCGTCCTGTCCCCGCGTGACGAGCAGAGCCTGGAGCGATTGCCGGCGCAACAGCTTCCTTCCCAGGCGATGCAGGAGCTCTTGATTGTTCCCTATCTTCTGGCCGAAGGCCTCCTCGATCTCGGGCTCGTTGGGTGTGGCGGCGGTAACGTGAGAATAGCGCAACAGGTCGAAGCGAGAATCAACGGTCACGGGCAGGGTCCGGCGACTTAGGCGCCGCCGAAGCACATCGACTTCCTGAGCATCGGTGGCGCCGTAGCCGTAGTCAGAGACTAACAAGGCTGAGGCTCCGTGCAAAAGCCGCGCCACCTTCTCGCTCAATCGTCGGCGGAGGGGCCGCGCGAGGGGCTGCGAGGGCTCCCGGTCCACCCGAACGATTTGCTGGCGCTGCCAGTGGGTGAGTCCGCCCAGGATGCGGGATTTGGTAGGAGTGGTGTAACCTCGCAAACGCAGGATGCCGCGCGTGGGGACTCCTTTCCGCTGAAAGTGTCCGACCAGCCCTTCGCCGGCCTCATCGTCACCCACGGCTCCCACGGGTACAACCTGCGCTCCCAAGTCTGCCAGATTGTTCGCGGCGTTGGCCCCGCCCCCCGGGACAATCTTCTTTTCAAGCTGCTTGAGGATCAATACAGGAGCCTCGCGCGAGACGCGTGCGATCTCGCCGTGGACGAATTCGTCGGCCACCAGGTCACCCAGTAGCACGATGCGCTGGCCCGGAAACCGCTCCAGGATTGAAAGCAGCGTGGCCCGGTCTGAAGCACTTATCTTCATCAGGCGCGTGAGGCCAGGGAGTCCCGGCGGGCGCCCGCCTTGGGGCGCGCCTCTTCTCCCAGGATAATCTGCACAGCCTCCAGAAGGTTCTCCGCGATCCGGTCCGGCATTCGCGGCCAGCGGTGTCGCTGATACTCGTATTCGCCCCGTCCGTATCCGGTCATCACCAAGATCGTCCGTGCCCCGGCGTTGAAGCCGAGTTGCATGTCACGATAGCTGTCGCCCACAACATATGAGGACGCCAAATCGATATGGAACCTCCGGGCGGCCTCCTCCACCATTCCCGTCAGGGGTTTCCGACATCGGCAGCTGGTCCGGTATGCCGACAGCTTCCCCGTCGGATGATGGGGACAGTAGTAAATGGCGTCCACTTTGGCGTTCTTGGAGGCGAGCTCAAAGGCGATTTTTTGGTGAACTTCGTGGACCAGTTCTTCCGTGAAGTACCCACGGGCTACGCCGGACTGGTTCGTGACCACAATTACCGGGCG
The DNA here is from genome assembly GCA_050014795.1 of Terriglobia bacterium. Classification (GTDB taxonomy): domain Bacteria; phylum Acidobacteriota; class Terriglobia; order UBA7540; family UBA7540; genus JALHUF01. Next base: position 2,570 of record JBEKCQ010000207.1, read on the forward strand.
CTCGGCACGATTGAGCTTTCCGACAGCTTCGGCCGACCAGGGGTAGAGCTGCAGCCGGTCGGGATGATTGATGTAGCCCGCCTCTTCGGCAAGCGTCCCATCGCGATCGAGGAAGACAGCGGAAACCCCACGGCCGGGTTCCGTCGGCCCGGAGCGACGGCCTCCGCCGGGTTCGCTTTTCTTACGCTGGGCGCTCATGCGTGATTCCTAATTCCTCGACCAACTTGGTTGCCGTCCGGGACACATCCTCTACCGTGACACCTTGCATGCAGCGAAAATCAATCGGGCACTCGCGCCATCCGCAAGGGCTGCAGGCAACCGCGTGTTTCACGACGCGCGTGCGAGGCCCCACCGGTCCCGTGGCCCGTTCGTTGGTCGAACCAAAGATAGCCACCAGAGGCAGGCCCAGCGCCGCCGCCAGGTGCATGGGACCCGAATCGTTGCTTACCACCAGACGACATTGCGCCAGCAGCGCCATCAACTGGCGGAGGCTGGTTTCGCCGGCGAGGATCACCGGCGTGTGCTTCATTGCCCGCGCGATCTCCTCCGCCAACGGCCGCTCTACCGGTGAACGAGCCACCGTTTGGCCGGTCCAAAGAATGCTCCAGGATTGAGGCCCACGAGAAACCGTGGCCCTTGAAGCCCCAGCCGCTGCAAGTGTTTTTCGGCCCAGGCCCTTTCGGCTTCCTCCAAGACGAGGCGGATCTCTCGAACTGGCTGGGGCTTGTCAATCCATCCGGCACGAAACAGAAGGTGCAGGTAGTAGTACGCCTGGTGGCCATAGGCTGCCGGGGAGGGGACTTCCACGGGGTCGGTCAGCAAACTGCTGCGCCCGTCTCGCGCGTAGCCCACGCGCACCGGGACACGCGCACACCAGGCCATCCAAGCGGCGTGAAAAGCGTTCTGGAAGAGAAGGGCAGCGTCAAAACGCTCCTCCCGCACTGTCCGGACCAGCCTCAAAAAACCGCGAGGACCCTCGTGCTCGCGTTCCGGGTTGTAAACAATCTGCCGGCTAACTGAGGGAAGATGCCAGTAGAGTTCGCTCACCCAGGGCTTGGTCACCAGCACAATTTCCGCCTTGGGGAACCGTGCCCGGAGGGCGTGGAGCGCAGGCAGCGACATCACCCCGTCGCCAATCCAATTGGTAGCACGCACCATGATCTTTTGGGGGTTCACCAGATTACTTCCCCGCCAAATCATTTTCCCAACCTCGCAGCTTCCAGCCCTGCCAGGAGTGCGTCCTCGAAGGCGTTTGCCTCGCCGATCTCCGTCTCGGCGACGCAGGCAGCCACGGGGACTTCGGAACTCCATCGGGCAGGGAAATTTGCGACATCCTTCTCTGTCGTCAGCAGGGCCACGGCGCCAGCTTCCCGCGCCCGCGTCACAAGGCGGCGAAAGTCCGTGGTGGTGTAAACGTGATGGTCAGGAAAGGCTAGCTCGGCGACAACGTGGAAGCCCCACTGCTGCACGTCGGCAAAGAACGCGTGAGGGTTCCCGATGCCGCAGAAAGCACCGAGTGGCTCTCCGCGCAGGTCCTGCACAGGTAAGGGCCCTCCACTCTGGGCGTCCACAAAGCCGCGCAGGATTGTCGTGCTCAGAAAGGTCTTGGCCTGGGGATTGATGCGGCTCACGCGTTCCTGCAGGACCTGCGCCTCACCGAGTTCCGTCCGCGTGAGCACCACCAGGTGAGCCCGTTTGAGCGCGGAGCAAGGCTCGCGAAGACGCCCCGCCGGCAGCAAGGCCCAGTCGGAGAATTCCTGGGTGACATCGAGGGCTACAACATCCACGTCGCGAGCCAGCGACCAGTGCTGAAACCCGTCGTCCAACAGATGCACGTCCACGTTGAAGCGCTCCTCGGCCAAGCGACCGCCGCGGTAGCGGTTGGCGCAAATCACGATGGGCACTGTGGGCAGTGCCTCGGCAAGCAGCGCCGGCTCATCGCCCACTGCACGCGCGTCGGCCCGGCGCTCAGCTGCGGGGTCGAGGGCGATGATCTCCGGACCACGCTCGCGCCCGTAACCTCGCGTGAGAATGCCAGGCTTCCAGCCGCGATTCAACAACCGTTCGGCTATGAAGCGCACGAGAGGAGTTTTCCCCGCGCCGCCGGACGCCAGGTTTCCCACACTCACGACCGGGCGATCCAGGCGGTGGGTTTTGAACCAGCCGCGGCGATATGCGGTGTGGCGGAGAGCGACTCCCAGTCTGAACCCGACGGCCAGCGGTGTGAAGAGGTGATTCACAGTGGCGTGCTCCTCACCCTCGTGCACGGGCTGGAATACCGGCGTCCAGCCATTCCTTCACCTGTTCCAGCACGCGCTCCGTAGCGCCAGCGTGATTTCCGAGAACCTGTTTCGCTGCCTGTCCGAGTTCCCGCTGCTGCGCGGTGTTGCCGAGTAGTTCAAGGGTTATGCGGCTGAGTTCTTGTACGTCGTGAACTTGCAGGGCCGCGCCTGCCTGTAGGAACAGTTGTGCGATGTCACGGAAGTTCCACATGTGCGGGCCGAACACGATGGGCTTGGCCCAGAAAGCCGGTTCGAGGAGGTTGTGGCCACCGGTTGGGACCAGGCTGCCACCCACAAAAACCACGTCTGCCAGCTCGAAAATCCCGGCGAGCTCGCCGATCGTGTCCAGCAAAAGAATCTCAGCGGACGCGAGCTGAGACGCCACTTCCTGTTCCTCAGCCGCCAAGGTTGTCCGGCGGACGCAGCCCCCCATTTCCTGGACCAGCAGTTCAGCTACCGCATCAAAACGGACCGGATGGCGAGGCGCCAGGATCAGCAAGGCTCGGGGATGACGGCGCTGGATTTCACGCCAAGCGGGAAGCAGCAGTGCTTCCTCGCCGGGCATGGTGCTGGCGGCTACGATTACCGGACTGCGTTGGGCGAGCGGCAAGGCTTTTCCCAACAGACGGGAGAGTTCTCCGGCCCGGGGCGGCGCTGCATCGAACTTCATGTTTCCTGTGACCACTACACGCTCGCTTGTGGCACCGAGCGCCCGGTACCGCTCGGCGTCCCTCGCCGATTGCGCGCAGATTCTATCTACATTCTGCAGCACCCGGCGCATAAAGGGCCGAATGAGTCGATAACGGCGTAGCGAGCGATCCGAAAGACGCGCATTGACAAGCACCACGCGCGCCCCTGATTCGTGAGCCGTGCGCAGGAGATTGGGCCACAACTCCGTCTCGACAATCACCAACAGCGCCGGTCGCAGACGGCTCAGGACACGCCGAATGCAGCAACTCCAGTCCAGCGGGAGATAGAACCGGCCAGCCAAATCGGGCAGGCGCGTTTCCCCAGCCTCGCGGCCTGCGGGCGTGATGTGGCTCAAGAAAATCTTCCGCCCTGGATAGCGCTGCTCGAGTGCCCTCACCAGCCCGACGACAGCCAAGGTCTCGCCCACGGAAACCGCGTGGACCCAGATGGCGCCCATTTCTTCCTGCTGGAATGAACGGGGGAGAAAGCCGAACCGTTCCCGCCAGCCGGCGCCCGAGACAATCTTCCCGCGCAGTCTCCACAGGTAATAAGGGGCCGTCAAGACTACGCCGAGACTGAACAGCAGGCTGTATACAAGAAACATCACAGGACGGGCGTCGAGTGGGCTCACCAACCAGGAACGAAACCGTTTTCATTATAAGCTGAAAGCCGAAGCGCGGCAACGTGTGCCTTGCGCGCTAGCGATTGCTGCCGGGCAGAGTTTTCATTACACTTTGAGGAGGGTCTTAGGCTCATTGCGGGCCCATAGCTCAGCTGGTTAGAGCAGCGGACTCATAATGCGTTTTTCACGATTTGCATCGGATCGCACGTACGCGCACCATCCCCCAAGAACCTGTGTTTACGCGGGGTTGCCAGGGATGCTACTCTGAATCGCGCTGCATGAACCTGCACCGAACCCCACATCGAACTGACACCAGAACTAGCACCGTGATCCCAAAGCACAGGCGTGTCTGACCTACCGCTGACGGTCGACTGGTTATCTCTTACCCAGATCACCATGCGTTGGTAGAAATTTCTTTCGGTTCGTTTACCTTTGTATGCCGCTCTTGCAATTCCACCCCAACCGTCAGCTTACTTCGGTCTAGCACCTACTCAATGACGGACGTCTGGTAAGCTCCTGCTAGATCATACTCCGGCGGGATCGATTACGCCCTATATCTCAAAACCACTCCCAGCACGACCGCATGGGTAACAACAGGGGTCCCCCCACCCCCACAGTACTCGGATTACTGAAGGCCTAGGGAGAGGGCGCCCGCCACTTCAGAAGGAATCCAGGAGATGAAGGAAGCGCGACATCCTTTGATCTTGAATACGATACGCTTCGCCTTGAACCCGCACTTGGCGTGCTTAGCTGAGAATCTCTGCACACTCTCCTATGGGCCCTTGAAGTGGGACACCCGGCCAACCCACTGGTGAGCGGTCAATGCCAAAACCTTCCTGGGGATCCCGCAAGCAGTCTGCCCTCGGGCTCGCTACCGGCCCTGTTCAAGGCACACGATGCTCATTGTCAGGGAAGCTTGTTCTTCATTCCCAATCCGGCTTAAGTGGGGGGTTGGGCTGTTCTCGACAGTGATCCCGGCACACCAACCCGATTCGGCCACTTGTCCGGTTTGCGACTCTACGACCAATTCGCTGCGGGTTGTCGCTGAGTGATTGCGAACGATTGTTTCCGAATGGGCGACGATCCAGGAGTTGAGCGAATTCGCTCCACCCTACGGCGTTACACAGGGTCTATCTTGGCCGGCGGCCAGTTTCCGGGAAGCCGACTTTTCATTCCCAATCCGATCGCGACGCAATCGATCAGGTGAAAATCATTGATGGGATAGGGACTTAGCAACAGTTATCCGAGTGGCAGCACGTTTCGGTATGCAAGTTACACAACCAAGCGGATCGCTTCCCCGTGCGCCGTGCACAATTGCGAAGGTTGTAAGCGAAGATGACGCTGCTGAGTTGCCACCGGTTCGGGTCCAACAACGTGCGGCTGTGGCTGAGCGTGATTGCTCACAACCCTGGTAATCTGTGGCGACGGCTGGTGCTGCCGGAGAGAATCGACAACTGGTCCCTCACCAGCCTGCAGCAACGGGTGGTGAAACCCGCGGACGGCTGGTGAAACATGCGCGTTGTTACTGGCTACTATTGGCCGAAGGGCATCTCACGCGGCAGCGTTTTGGCAGCATGCTACGAAGGATCGCAGCGCTGCCGCAGCCGGACGGGTAGCGAGCCAGGAGACACAGCGAATCGAACCCTCAGAAGTGATCCAGCCGGGACAAGTGTCAGCGGCCAGGCAGGTTGGAGGCGAGAAACAGGGCGAGAAACAGACCAAACAAGTCTACGAAACTGCCAAACGAGCCGCGATGCCACCCAAGGGTGGCCATATCGATCTGAACTTGACGCGCGAGGGCGGCAGGCGTAGGGTTTTCGCGTAGAGATAAAGTTGAAATCGGAAGTTCCGGCCAATACGCTTTCGGCCACGTGTGGTTCGCAGTGGGCTCAGCGGACCGCTTGTACGCAGGTCCACTTCTACTACCTTACAGCATATGGTCTTTCGCGGACATGAAGGGTACTCGTGCTTCACTTCAGAAGATCCCTCATAAAACGCTCCACGAGGTAACAGAGATGGCAGGCACCCGGTACAAGTACGGTGCATCAGTACTCTTGCTGCAGGTCTTAGCAGTGGTCGGCATTTCCTTGGGGCTCTCGGCTCCCTCCGAGCAGCTTGTCTATCACCAGATCAAAACGGATACGGCCGACAATATTCTTCCCTGGTACTCACCCGATCCGGCTGAGTCCTACGATCACGTCATCCTCAAGATCTGGCAATTCTGGAAGAACATGAAGTCCTGCCCGAACGGCGTGAAGTACTACATGCAGCACCAGGTATGGGACGACCCGGAAGAAGACCCGCGCGGCTTGGGCGGCGACCAGCTCGCCATGGCACTTTCTTCCTGGAACCTGCTGCACACTTACACGGGAGACCGCGCGGTGGTCGAGAACATGGTCTATATCGCCGACTACTACATCAGCCACAGCCTGTCCAGCCCCGATGCGCCCTGGCCGAACCTACCTTATCCCTATAATACCGAACTGCACTCCGGCATCTACGACGGCGACATGCGCGCCGGAAAAGGCTTTCTGCAACCCGACAAGGCGGGCTCGTTCGCTGCCGAGCTGGTGACCCTCTACAAAATCACCGGCAACTCCAAATTCCTCCAAACAGCCATCGACATCGCCGACACGCTGGCCAGCAAAATCACCCCCGGCGACCAGGACCATTCTCCCTGGCCGTACCGGGTGAACGCTCAAACTGGCGAGGTCAGCCTGCCCTACACGACCAACTACACCGGGACACTGCGGCTCTTCGACGGTTTGATTCGGCTGAACCAGGGGAACGTCGCGAAGTACGCCTCCGCCTTCAGAATCTTGAGCGACTGGTTGAAGAACTACCCCTTGAGGAACAACAAGTGGGGCCCCTTCTTCGAGGACATCCCCGGCTGGTCGGACTCCGAAATCAACGCTGACACCATGGCTTGGTACATGCTCGAACATCCGAAGTGGAACTCGGACTGGCGCGAGGACTCAAGAGCTATCCTGGCCTGGACGCGAGCGATGTTCGAAAACGATACCTGGCTGAAATTCGGCGTCAAACCTATCAACGAGCAGACGGCCTACCGCGTACCGGGCAACAGTCACACGTCTCGCCATGCCTCGGTCAAACTGCTCTATGCTGAGAAGACCGGCGACAACTCCGCCAAGGGCGAAGCCATCCGGCAGCTCAACTGGGCCACCTACATGGTGGGCGAACAAGGGAACAACTGCTATCCCTACGACATGGTGTGGCTGACGGATGGGTACGGCGATTACGTACGCCACTATCTGCGCGCCATGGCCGCCGCGCCCGAGCTGGCGCCCAAAGGCCAGAACCATTTGCTGCGCACGAGTTCCGTGGTCAAAAGCATCACTTACGCGCCGGACTCAGTTTCCTACACCACGTTCGATGGCGCCGCGCAGGAACTGCTGCGGATTGCTTTCACGCCCACGCAGGTCACGGCCGGAGGCAAGCGCCTCATCCGGCTCGAAAGCATTGCGGACTTGAGCCGCCAGGAAGGCTACACGTTCAACGCCCCCGGCGACGTGCCGGGTGTACTGCGAATTCGTCACGATGACACCGGCGATATCGCGATATCGGGAAGACCAGTAAACCAGCCACCCGCAGGCAAGGCGGAGACCGTCACGGTTAATCAGAACTCGTCGGTCCCGGTCCGACTCGTGGCCACCGACGATGGCTTGCCGGAAGGGGGCGGACTCGCGTTCGCAATCACCGGGCCATACCATGGCAAACTCGGCGGCACAGCTCCAGTGTTCACCTACACTCCCGAGCAAGACTTCCTGGGAACGGATCTCCTGACTTTCCGGGCGAGCGACGGCGAGCTCGAGAGCAATACGGCGCAAATCACCTTCAAGGTGATTCGACCGAACCTCGCCCGACTTCCTGAGGCCAAGCCTTTCACTTCCGAAGATCCGAAAGCCGGTGCAGCAGGCGTTTTCCCGCTTCAGGCCCTTGCCGACGATGATCTGACCACCAGCATCAACGCCGCCTTCGCCCGGGAGACACTGCGCGAGATCTCTCTGGGCGTTCAGTGGGCGGACCCGCAGGATTTCCGGCAGGTGGTGTTTCGGCAGGGCTCCGTCAGTGATGCGGGCAACGGATTCTTCGTTCAGGGATTCCGGCTCCAGGTCACCTCTGACGGCTCCACGTGGCAAGACGCCAAGGACTATGCGATGACGCCGGCCAACTACCTAGCCGATGCGCGAGTCAGCATGCAGGATTTCATCTTCACCTTCGCCTCGACCGTCACTTATCGCGGGGTCCGAGTGACCGGCAAGGTGGGAAAGATCGGCAAGGTTGTGAGCGCCTATCCACGAGTGCGGGAGTTCCAGGTTTTTGCGTCGCTCACGGCATCGCGCGGCCAGGAAATCGAATACCAACCTGCCAACCAGAATGTAGCGGACGGCGCGAAGGCCACCTTTGGTGTCCGGCCGAACGGCCCGGCACTCGCGACGTATCAGTGGCAGAAGAGCACCGACAAAGGCCAGACCTGGGAGGCTATCCCTGGCGCCAACAGCAGTTACTACGAGACGCCTCCCGCGCGCTACCGGACCGACAACGGCACGCTCTACCGCTGCGTTGTCTCGAACGGAACCGCGCCCGACGCCATCAGCCGACCGGCAACCTTGACCGTGCGGCCTTGAAACCCAAGTGGCAGCCACGGCGAGCGCTCTTATCCCCGTGTTTCATTTCGATGAAGAGCCGTCAGATGGGAAGGGCTGTTGTCGACAGCAAGCAGTGCTGGCCATCGACCGGCGTTAAAGCGGCAGACAGCGGATTTCGCGCTCCAGATAAGGCACCAGTCGAACTGGCCCCAACCAGCCGTTCAGGTCAATCTTCTTGAGATTCTCGAGCGACTCGCCGACGGCACGCGCATTGGCTTCAGTATTCGCCACGCGGACTCTGAAGTGATTACGGCCGGGCCGCAGGTATTCGGTCACGTCGAGGACATAGGGTTGCCAAGGTCGCGCGCCCACGTGGGCGTCATTCACCCAGGCCTCTACGGCAACTCCCACCTGCCCGCAGTCAAGGAGCACGCGTTCTTTGAGCAGCGCAGCCGGGGCTTCCACGGTCTTTTCGTAGGTCATCGAGCCGGAGAAGTGTTCCAGACCCGGAGTGCTCCATGTCCCGAGAGTCAAAGGAGCAGGCGCGGTAACGAGTTCAAAGGGCCGGTCAAGAACCTCCTTTGCGTTCACCCGCAAGACCACATTACGGGCCCCGCGCGGGACAGGAATCTCGGGATTCGAAGCCACGGG